>JBKJTB010000110.1:0-31376 GCA_046594305.1 Devosia sp.
GACCACGCCGAGCCGCTTGAACTCCTCGCGCTGGGTATCGACCCAGTATTGCGCAAATCTCCGGCACTCGGCGCGGAACTCGTTGATGCCGACGGCCGATTTGTCCTGGCCCTTGGCGCGGTACTGTTCTTCGATCTTCCACTCGATGGGCAGGCCATGGCAGTCCCAGCCCGGCACATAGGCCGAGTTGTAGCCGAGCATGGTTTTACTGCGCGTCACGAGGTCCTTGAGGATCTTGTTGAGCGCGTGGCCGATATGGATGTTGCCGTTGGCGTAAGGCGGGCCGTCATGCAGCGTGAACAGCGGCTTGCCCTGCCCTCTCGCCCGCTGCAGCCCGTAAATGTCCATGTCCTCCCAGCGCTTCAACCACGCGGGCTCGCGGTCCGGCAGGCCGGCGCGCATGGGGAAACTGGTCTCGGGCAGGAACAGGGTCGCGGAATAGTCAGGCTCGGCCGCGGCCTTTGGCATATCGGTCATTTTGGGGCTCGGAAGCGGAAGTGCGGGCCTTTTAGCGTCAGAGGCCGCGGATATGCAACTTGCCATCCCCACGCACCGTCATGGCCGGGCGCAGACCCGGCTACCCAGCCGGACTGTCGGTGGGCACGGCGGGCGCGGCTGGGTCCCCGGGTCAAGCCCGGGGATGACGAACCGAGGGGGCGGCGCTACGCGAAAAAATCCAGCTTCCGATCCAGGTCGCTCAGAGCCCCGCAGCGGGCCAGCGCTTCGCGGGCCCGGCCGCTGTCGCGGTTCATCGCCGCAATCAACTCGTCGAGGCTCGCGAACTTCTCCTGGCCCCGGATGTGCCCGATCAGTGCAACCTCCAGATGCCGGCCATAAATGTCGGCGTCGAAATCGAAGAGGTAGGTTTCGAACGGCGGCAGCTCGTTGTTGAACATCGGCTTGCCATAGGCCGCGACACCGTCGAGCAGCTTCTCGCCCAGCCGCGCCCGTACCGCGTAAACGCCCTGCGCCAGCGCAAAGGTCGTGGCCGTGGCGATATTGGCGGTCGGGAAGCCGAGTTCGCGGCCGCGCTGGTCGCCCTTCACCACTTCGCCGCCGAAGAACCAATGATAGCCGAGCATGCCGTTCGCCGCGACGACGTCGCCGGCGCCCAGCGCCGTGCGGATGCGGGAGGACGACACGGGCTCCGCGCCTTCGGGCAACAGGTCCAGAATGTCGACCTCGAAGCCGTGGATCTTTCCCGCGGCGCGCAGGAAGTCGGGCGTGCCGCGCCGGTTGTGGCCGAAATGGAAGTCGCCGCCGACAGCGACGCCCGAGACGCGGAGCGCCTTTACGAGGAAGCGCGAGACGAAATCTTCGGCCTCGACCATCGACAAATCGCGGCTGAACGGCATCAGCACGATGCCGTCGAGTCCGAACGCGGCCACGAGGCGCGCCTTGATGTCGGGGGGCGTCAGCCGGAACATGAACGGCGCGGGGGCGAACACATCGCGCGGATGCGGCTCGAAGGTCAGCATCAGCGCGGGGACACCACGCGCCTTCGCCTGTTCCTTGAGCCGGGCCAGCACCGACTGATGCCCGCGGTGCACGCCATCGAACGACCCGATGGCAACCATGGCGCCCTTGAGCGCCTCGGGCACTTTGTCGAGCCCATCAAGCCGGTAGAAGGTCACGGGGAATATCCGAAGGAAGACTGGCCGCTATATCGCAACCCGCCGCTTACCACGCAAGGCGCGGCATGAACGCCTTCAGCCGGGCGCCGCTCGGGGCCACCAGATCGCGGATCGCCTGCGGATCGGGCGACCCGAAGGCGTCGAGTTCGCCGGCATGGATCGAGCCGGTGACGAACAGCAGATCGAGCCCGGCATTGGCGGCGCCGATCGCATCGGTGCGCACGCTGTCGCCAATGGCGAGGATGCGGCTGCGGTCGATTGGGCGGCCGGCGGCCTTCTCGGCGGCTTTCAGGGCTTCGTCGTAGATCGGCCGGTACGGTTTTCCGGCCATATTGATCATGCCGCCGCGCGCCTCGTAGAGATCGGCCAGCGCGCCGCCGCAATAGATCAACTGATCGCCATGTTCGACGACGCGATCGGGATTGGCGCAGATCATCGGCAGTTTTCGGGCCAGCCAGGTGGTGATGCGATCGGTGTAGTCGTCCGGCGTCTGGTCGTCGTTATCGAGGTCGGTGACGATGACGGCCTTGGCGTCCTCCGGCGCACCCAGGGTGATGTCGAGCCCCTCGAACAGCCCGTCATTGTCGTGCTCGGGTCCGACATAGTGCAGAATCTTGCCGCGATAGGGCACCAGCATGGCGCGCGTCACATCGCCCGACGACACCACCGCATCATAGGCATCGCGCGGCACGTTCATCCGGTCGAGCATGTCGATGATCGGCGCCGACGGGCGCGGCGCGTTGGTAATGAGCACCACCCTGCCGCCGCCCTGCCGATAGCGGCGCAATGCGTCGACCGCACTCGGATGCGCAGCGATGCCGTTGTGCACGACGCCCCAGACGTCGGAGAGGATGGCGTCGTAATTGCCGGCGATTTCATACAGCGAAGACACGCGTTCAGACTCCTGCCCGCGCCGCCTGCGCCGGGCGATCCAGTTGTAGATCGGGCCGCACGGGACCCGGCCCCGCTATATGCGGACCCTGCGCCAGCGTCACGCCTTCCTCGAACAAGCTCAGCAACTGGTTCTCGTCGATGATGCCGGTGGCAACCAGATCGATACCGAAGCGGCGGCCATAGGCGGCGACGTCTTGCGCGTGGAAGTCGGTGAAACTTTCGGGCGAGCGCAGGAAGCGGGTCGCATCGACGCGCACCGATTTGAAACCCAGCCCCTCGAGTTCGGCATAGTCGAAGCGCAGCGAGGATGCCCCGCCGAGCGACAGGCCGACGCCCATCTTGCCGATGGCGGCGAGCGAGGCGCGCTCCTTGACCGACGCGGCCTTGAACTCGGTCTGGGTGATGACGAACAGCAGCGACGGGTTGATAGCGCGATTGGCGTCGAGCCCCGCGAGGATCAAATCGACCGCCTTGGCGCTGCCAAGGGTCGCGCGCGAGATCGGCACGTGCAGCGTGATCGGCGTTCCCAGCGTGCGCGATCGCCGCGCGATGACGACGGCCTCGTCGACGCCCTCGCCCTCCAGCCGCGCCACGACATCCTCGCCGCCATGGCGCGGCATGAAATCGGGAGCGTCAGCCAGTTCGTCATCCTCGAGCACGAGGCGCGGCACGAGGTCGTAGGAATGCGGCTTGCGCTGCGGCAGCGTCACGATCGGCTCGATGTGGAAGACGACGCGCCTGTCCTCAACCGCCTGGCGCAGCATTTCGAGCGGGATCACCGGCTCGGGCATGCTGTCGGGGTTCGGTTCGGCGCTCGGGGTGGGCGAGCGCTCCTCGTCGATGATCCGCCGCCGCTCCTCGAGTTCGGAGACCGTCTCGGTCACCTGCCGTACCACTGCCCCGAGTACGCCCAGATCGGATTCGATGGCGTCGAGGCGTGGACCGGGCCGAACTTCGGTCAGCGCATTGACGCGCTGGCTCAGCACTGAGCCGGCCTGTGCGTCGGTTGACAGCAATCTCGACAAATCTTCTACCGCCTTTTCGAGGCGCTGCTCGGCGCGACGGCGCATTTGCCGCTCCACCAGCAGGACCGCGATACAGCCGAAAGCGATGGCGATCGTCGCCGCTTCGATGGGCGTGAACGTCAAACCGAAATAGGCGGCAGCGGCCACGCCAAGCCCGGAAAGCGCAATGAAGACATAGACCAAGGCCTGCAAGGCTGCCGCTTCCTTCGAGATTCGGGTGGTTTGCGCAGCATAGGGCGGCGGCCGGGTCGGTCAAAACGGAATATTTACCCTAACCATCCAACATCCCCGGACGAGTCAAAGCGTAAGGTACAGGCCCGAATCCCATGCTGGATACGAGCGTCATCGAGATTGAACTTCCGGCCCGGCTGCTGCTGATCGAAGGCCGCCGCGAACTGCACAGGCGGCTTTCGCCGTCGCTCGCGGAGGAATTCGACATCGCCCCCGTGGTGGTCGACGTCACCGCCGGCCGTCCTGCGGTCGAGTTGATGCGCGGCTCGACCTTCGACGCCGTCCTCGCCGATCTCGACGCCATCGCCGATCTCGCCAGCGCGACGGACGAACGCATCAACCGCCTCGCCCGAGTCGCGTCCGGTGCGCTGATTATCGTCTTGTCCGAAGACGCGGGGATCTCGGTGTCGCTGGCCGCGATGAGGGCGGGCGCCCATGATTGCATTGGCAAGGCCATAGAGGGTCACGCGCTTACCCGGCTGCTCGGTGAGCTCGCCCGCCGCCACGGCAAAAGCCGCTGCCTCACCCGAAGCTGCCCGCAGCCGGAAGCCATTGCGGCCTCGGAACCTGCGCCCAGCATTCCCAATATGCGCGACCTGGTCATGCCCATGTGGCGGCAGGAACAGCGCATCATCGAGGACGCTATCCAGCAATTCGCCGGCAATGTTGCGCTGGCCGCCGCTGCACTGGAACTCAGCCCTTCGACGATCTACCGCAAGCGGCAGGCGTGGGCGGAGATCGACGAGAAGCGAACGGCGTAACGTGCCGCCTTGCTGGCCGATCCGCACCTCGGTAGCGCCTAAGGCTTAGCCCTGCGCCAGCTTCTCGCGGGCCTTCCTCGCAGTGGCGAAGGCCCTGGCCTCTTCGCCAACGGCGGAGCCCTTCTTCACGACGGTGCCGGCGGCATCGACCAGCGACCAGTCCCACTTGGCGTGCTGCCCAACGCCACCGGTGCGGCGGAGCTTGATCTCGAGTTCTGCGCTTACCGCCATGTGAAAACCTTTGTCACCGAGTAGTTGAACACCACGCTCATCAGCACGCCGGCAAACCCGGCGATCCAGTAGCTGCGGTCGAGCACGTAGATCCAGCTCGCCACCGAAACGTTGGCGATGGCGCCGATCGAGCAGACGGCGAAGAATGTCAGCATGCCCGTGAGAAACCGCCAGCCGCGCAGCTTCTTGTTGGCATAAGTCAGCTCGTTGTTGAGCACGAAATTGAACGTCATGGCGACCAGCGTCGCAATTGTCTGGGCCCAGAAGAAGTTGAAACCGGCCGAGACCGAGAGGAACAGCGTGCCCATGTGGACGAAGACGCCGATGCCACCGACGAGGCCGAACAGCAGGAAGCTCGCGGGCAGCAATCCGCCGGTCAGCTTGCTCAGCACAAGGCCGAGGAACTGCACGACGACGATCGAGCTCATCTTGCTCTCGCCGGCGTGGCGCGGGCGGAAGGTGTAGGGCACTTCGCCGACCCGCAGCTCCTTGCCGCGGCGGGCGCGGGCGCGATCGGCGGAGACGATGATGTCGAGCAGGATCTTGAAGCCTTCGTTCGACAGCGAGGGCGCGATTTCGTCGAAGACGTCGCGCCGCATGACGAAGAAACCGCTCATCGGGTCGGACAGCGATTTGCCGGTCACGAGGCCCGAGAGCCTGGTGGCGAGCTTGCTGCCGGCTTCGCGCGTTTTGCTCAGACCTTCGCCCACGGCACCATCGCCGGCGTAACGCGTGCCGACGACGACGTGGTCGCCGGCCAGAGCCTTTTCGAGCATCTGCGGCAGGATCCGTTCGTCGTGCTGGTGGTCGGCGTCGATCACCGCAAAGTACGGAGCGGCCGAGGCCGAAATACCTTCGATTACCGCCGATGACAGGCCGCGGCGCCCGATGCGGTGGATGCAACGGACATTGGCATGGCGCCGTGCCAGTTCCTTGACCACCCCGGCGGTGCCGTCGGGCGAATTGTCGTCGACGACGATGAATTCGAAGGGAATTGCGCCCAGCGCCTTGCTGACAAGCTCGAACAGCGAGACGACGTTGTCGCGCTCGTTGAAGGTCGGAACGATGACCGCAAGCTGCGGCGAACTCCAGATTTCCTGCACCTGGGCGGTGTTCTGGTCGAGCTCGATGGTCATTATTTATCCGATTTCCTGGAACGCCCCAACTACAACGGCTCGCTGAAAGTCCGCAAGCGCCGGGTTCGTTCCGTCATGAACTCTTCACACCCCGCAGCTTGACTCGATTCCGCCTCGCTCCTATATCCCCGCCAACTGTTAGCACTCTCGATATTGGAGTGCTAACGGCGCGAAGTTCAAAGGATTCCAGAGGAAAAATCATGGCATTCCGTCCCCTGCACGACCGAGTGGTCGTCCGCCGTGTCGATGGCGAAGAGAAAACCGCCGGCGGCATCATCATCCCCGATACGGCCAAAGAGAAGCCGTCCGAGGGCGTTATCGAAGCCGTCGGCCCGGGCGCCCGCGACGACAGCGGCAAGATCATTGCCCCCGACGTCAAGGTCGGCGACCGCGTGCTGTTCGGCAAGTGGAGCGGCACCGAGGTCAAGCTCGACGGCAAGGACCTGCTCATCATGAAGGAAACCGACATCATGGGCGTGATCGGCTGATCGCCGGCATCCCCCTGATCGTCTCAACCCAAAGGAGCGCCTCTTATGGCTGCTAAAGACGTAAAGTTTTCGACCGATGCCCGCGACAAGATGGTCCGCGGCGTCAACATCCTCGCCAATGCGGTGAAGGTCACGCTCGGTCCCAAGGGCCGTAACGTCGTGATCGACAAGTCGTTCGGCTCGCCCCGTATCACCAAGGATGGCGTCACCGTCGCCAAGGAAATCGAACTCGAAGACAAGTTCGAGAATATGGGCGCGCAGATGGTTCGCGCCGTTGCGTCCAAGACCAACGACATCGCCGGCGACGGCACCACCACTGCGACCGTTCTGGCCCAGGCCATCGTCAACGAAGGCGTCAAGCTCGTTGCCGCCGGCATGAACCCGATGGATCTGAAGCGCGGCGTCGATCTCGCCGTTGCCGAAGTCGTCGAGAACCTCGCCAAGAAGGCCGCCAAGATCACCTCCTCATCGGAAGTGGCACAGGTCGGCACGATTTCGGCGAACGGCGAAAAGTCGATCGGCGACATGATCGCTGAGGCGATGCAGAAGGTCGGCAACGAGGGTGTCATCACCGTCGAGGAAGCCAAGACCGCCGAGACCGAACTCGACGTCGTCGAAGGCATGCAGTTCGATCGTGGCTACCTCTCCCCCTACTTCGTGACCAATGCCGAGAAGATGGTTGCGGTTCTCGAAGACCCGCTGATCCTCCTTCACGAGAAGAAGCTGTCGAACCTCCAGGCCCTGCTGCCGATCCTCGAAGCGGTCGTGCAGAGCCAGCGTCCGCTGCTGATCATCGCTGAAGACGTCGATGGCGAGGCCCTGCCGACGCTCGTCGTCAACCGCCTCCGTGGCGGCCTCAAGGTTGCGGCCGTCAAGGCTCCGGGGTTCGGTGATCGCCGCAAGGCGATGCTCGAAGACATCGCGACGCTCACGGGCGGTTCGGTGATCTCGGAAGATCTCGGCATCAAGCTCGAGAACGTGACCCTCGACATGCTTGGCACTGCCAAGAAGGTCGAAATTACCAAGGAAAACACCACCATCGTCGATGGCGCTGGCTCCAAGGAAGACATCCAGGGCCGCATCGCCCAGATCAAGGCGCAGATCGAAGAGACCACGTCCGACTACGACAAGGAAAAGCTGCAGGAACGTCTGGCCAAGCTCGCCGGCGGTGTTGCGGTGATCAAGGTCGGCGGTTCGACCGAAATCGAAGTCAAGGAGCGCAAGGATCGCGTCGACGACGCGCTGAACGCGACTCGCGCTGCGGTTGAAGAAGGCATCGTCGCCGGTGGTGGCGTCGCGCTGCTTCGCGCTTCGAGCGCTCTCAAGGTCCAGGGCGCCAACACCGACCAGCAGGCCGGTATCGGTATTGTCCGCCGCGCACTGCAGGAGCCGATCCGTCAGATCGTCCAGAACTCCGGCGGCGAGGGCTCTGTGGTTGTCGGCAAGATCCTCGAGAACCCCTCGGAGACGTTCGGCTACGACGCGCAGACCGGTGAATATGGCGACATGATCAAGATGGGCATCATCGATCCCGTCAAGGTCGTCCGCACGGCGCTGCAGGATGCGGCCTCGGTCGCTGGCCTCCTGATCACCACGGAAGCCATGATCGCCGAACTGCCGAAGGATCCGGCGCCCTCGATGGGCGGCGGCGGCGGTGGTATGGGCGGCATGGGCGGCATGGACTTCTAAGGAAGCCATCCGAACAAAGCTCAGTCCAGACTTCCCAGTCACGGACTTAGATCAGGGTGCTGGTGGAAACACCGGCGCCCTTTTTGCTGGACAGCGTTATCTCATTTTTGATATGGAATGGTCATGTGGAAGGTCGTCATCCTGAACGACGTGGTGGAGGCCGAGATCGCGGACCTTCCCGCTGATATGAAGGCCCGACTTGGCCAAGTCATCGACCTGATCGAGATTAAGGGATTTGAGGACCTGCCGAGGGGCCTTACAAGGCACCTCGGGGACAAGCTCTGGGAATTGCGGGTCCGTGGGCGCGATGGAATCTCGCGAGCCATCTATGTCACGTCGACCGGAAAGCGCGTCGTGATCTTACGAGTCTTTGTCAAAAAGGACCCAACAGACGCCGCCGAAGGAACTAAGGCTGGCGCGGCTCCGCGCCAAGGAGATCGAATGAAGCCGTTCAAGCAATTGCACGACAAGTGGATGGCCACGGATCCGGAGTACCGGCGCGAGTATGAAGCGCTCGATGAGGAATTCGCGATGATCCGCGCCCTTATCGACGCCCGGGTCCAGGCCGGACTGACCCAGGAGCAATTGGCCGAAAAGATGGAAACATCGCAGAGCACGATTGCCCGGCTCGAAAGCGGGCGAACGATGCCTTCGGGCCGGACTCTCTCGCGCTACGCCAAGGCGACGGGCACCAAACTGCGGATCAGTTTCGAAGCTCCCAAGAAGACCGCGAGACGATGAGGGCCCTTTTCCTCGCCGCCATCCTCTTCGCCGCGCCCGCGCTGGCGCAGGACGCGCAGCCCTATCTGGATGACCGCTCGACGCCCGAAGCGGTGATGTCGTCGTACTACAATGCTATCAACCGCTCGGAATACGCGCGTGCCTACTCGTATTTCGGCTCGGACAATGCGCCGGGGTACGACGCGTGGGAGACCGGTTACGCCCACACGGGGCACGTCGAGCTCAGCTTTGGACAAGCGGCGCAAGAGGGCGCGGCGGGCTCGACTTACTGGACGCTGCCGGTGAAGCTCGACGTGACCTCGGCCGAGGGCCAACACTCGTTCTTTGCAGGGTGCTACACGCTGCGGCTGGCGCAGCCGGCCATCCAGTCACCACCGTTCCAGCCGCTCCACATCGTCGAAGGCAAGCTCAAGAAAGTCGACGCGCAGCGTTTCGCTCCGGCCGATTGCGGCTAGCGGAAGAACAGCAGCTTGGCGGCGAGGACCAGCGAGATCACGACCACCAGCGGCCGGATCAGTTTCGCACCAAACCTGATGCCGGTGAGCGCCCCAAGATAGCCGCCGATCAGCTGGCCGACAGCCATGGCGCCGGCCGCCATCCACACGACATCGCCCGACGGAATGAACAGCGCCAGCGCGCCGAAATTGGACGCGAGGTTCAGGATTTTTGTGTTGCCCGCGGCGCGGGTCACGCCGAGGCCGAACAGGGCAACGAACCCCATCGTCAGGAAGGAGCCAGTCCCGGGGCCGAAGATGCCGTCGTAGAAGCCGATCGCCGCCCCCATGAGCGGCACGTACACGCCGAACGTCAGTCGGGCGTGGCGATCTTCGTCGCTGAGGCGCGGCGCGAAGAGAAAATAGAGCGCGATGGCGACCAGGGCGACCGGCACCGCGACCTGCAGCAATGACGTGTCGATCTGCTTGACGACGAAGGCGCCGACAAACGCCGCGGCGAAGGTGCAACCGATCGCGACGGCCAGGGCCGCGAGCGACACGTAGCCTTTGCGCCAATAGGTTATGGCGGCGATGCCGGTACCGATCACCGACTGCACCTTGTTGGTGCCGAGCGCGGCAACCGGCGGAATGCCCGCGGCGAGCAGGGCCGGCAACGCGATCAGCCCGCCGCCGCCGGCGATGGCATCGACAAAGCCCGCCAGCAATCCGGCGCCGGCCAGAGCCAGCAGCACAAGCGGTTCGAGGGTCACCGCGCGCCGTTACCGGTTTGGGAAGGTTCAGGATTTAGCATGGCGGCATGGACCAGTATCGCGGCAACCGCGTCGCCGTCATCCTTCCCTGCTACAACGAAGCGCCAGCCATCGCCAGCGTGATCGCGGGGTTTCGCGCGGCTCTGCCGCAGGCGGCAATCTACGTCTTCGACAATGCCTCGACCGATGGCACTGCCGAGGCGGCCCGGACGGCGGGCGTCGCGGTGACAGAGGTTAGCCAGCGCGGCAAGGGCAATGTGGTCCGGCGCATGTTCGCCGACGTCGAAGCAGACATCTACCTGATGGCCGACGGCGATGGCACTTACGATCCGAACGCGACCAAGCAGATGGTCGACACCCTGATAGATGGCGGGCTCGACATGGTGGTGGGCTGCCGCGTCCCCTCGGGCAACGGCGAATACCGTTTCGGGCACAAATTCGGCAACCGGGCGCTGACCCGCACCGTGGCGCGCATCTTCGGCGATGGCTTTACCGACATGCTGTCGGGTTACCGGGCGCTGTCGCGGCGCTATGTAAAGTCGTTCCCGGCGCTGTCGACGGGGTTCGAAGTCGAGACCGAGCTTACCATCCACGCGCTGGAATTGCGGGCGCCGCATGGCGAGGTAAACACCGTCTACGGCGAGCGCGCCGCCGGCACGCAGAGCAAGCTCAGCACCTGGGGCGACGGCTCGCGCATTGCCGGCACGATCCTCCGGCTGCAGATGCTGGAGCGTCCGATGGAGTTCTACCTGACGCTGGCACTGGCAGGGTTGTTCGTCTCGCTATGGCTGGGTGTGCCGGTGATCGCCGAGTTCCTGCAGACGGGGCTCGTCCCGCGCTTCCCCACCGCCATCGCCGCGGTCGGCTTCATGCTCGGGGCGCTGCTCTGTGTCGCGATGGCGGTCATTCTCGACGGCATTGTCACCGGACGGCGCGAGGCCAAGCGGCTGGTCTATCTCGGCATCCCAGCGCCGCGCGCCAGGCCGTGAATGTGCGGGGGGCCGCAGTGGCCGTGAGGCTCAGCCGATGCACGTAACCGCGCGCAAATTCCTGCTGTTTGCCATCGCCGGCGGCGCAGGCTTCGTCGTCGATACGGCCGTGCTCTATCTGCTGAAGGGTGCGCTGGGCCTCTACGGCGCGCGCGCCATTTCCTTTGTGTGCGCCGTAGCGACGACCTGGATCATCAACCGCTCGTTTGCGTTCAAGGGCCAGTCGGCGGAGCTAGCGATCTGGCGCGAATTCCTGCGCTACCTCGCGGCGATGATCCTCGGCGGCGCCGTGAACTACGCCGTGTTCGCAGCCATGGTCGCCACGATCCCGCTGGTCGCGGAGCAGCCGGTGCTAGGCGTCGCCGCAGGCGTGGTGGCAGGGATGTTCGTCAATTTCCTGCTGGCCGACAGGCTGGTGTTCAAGTCGGGACCGCGCACGGACGGCTAGACCTAGAGCTGCGTCGAAATCCCCGGCGGAATGCCGCCCATGATCGACAACAGCGCCTCGAGCTGGGCCTTTTTCATCGGGGTCCAGTCGGCGCCCTTGCTGACGATCAGATTGGCCTCGCTCTTCATCACCAGCCCATCCTCGAGGATGCGCAGGGCGTTCGCCGCCAGCGTTTCGCCGGACGACGTGATGTCGACGATGAGGTCCGCGGCGCCGGCCGCGGGCGCGGCTTCGGTGGCGCCGGCGCTCTCGACGATGCGGTATTCGGCGATGCCGTGATCGGCGAAGAAGCGGCGCGTCACATGCACGTATTTGGTCGCGATGCGGAGCCAGCGGCCATGGCGGCTGCGGAAGTCGGACGCCACATCGGCGAGGTCGGCCATGTGGGTCACGTCGATCCAGGCGTCGGGCACCGCAACCACGACGTCGGCCCGACCGAACTCGAGCGGCTTGACGAACACGACGCTGTCGCTGCCGTTCTCGGCCGCCTCATGGATGAGATCGGAGCCGGTGACGCCGATGTCGATCATGCCCATGATCAGCTCGCGGGCAATCTCGGCCGCCGGATAGAAGCGCACCGACACCTGCGGCTGGTTCTTGATCGAGCCGACATAGGAGCGGGCGCCGCCTGGCCGAGCGATCGGCAGGCGCGACTCGCCGAAGACTTTGCGCGTCTCTTCTTCGAGGCGGCCTTTCGAGGGGATGGCGAGGATCAGTTGCTCTTCGGTCATTCCTGCTGCACCGCCGCTTCTGCCTCAAGTCGTTCGGTCCACAGGGCACAGCCCGATGCGGTCACCGGTTCGGTCGCCCCCAGCCGGTCGAGCAGCCGGTCATACTCGCCGCCCGAGGCGAGCACATCGCCGTGGACGCCCGTCATCTCGAACACCACGCCGGTGTAGTAGTCGAGCCGCGGCGCGAAGCTCGCGTCGAACACCACGTCCGCCTTGGGCGACAGCGCGGTGAGCGCGGCTGCATGATTGCGGACCTGGTTGAGCGGTTCCTCGATGTCGATATTGGCCGCCTGCGCCAGCTTGCCGATGTTGTCGAGCGCCCTGCCGGGCGTGTCGAGCACCGAAAGGTAGTCGACCAGCAGCGCCACCATCTCTTCGGGAATGGGCGTCGCGTCGAGCGCCTGCTTCTCGATGTAGCGGTCGGCGATTTCCTCGGGCTGGCGCGAGCCGACGAGGCTGAGGCCGGACTGCAGCATGTTGTCGGTGACGATCTCGACGATGGTCTCGCGCGCATCGGGACTTGAGCTCGCGGCCTTATCGCCCTGCTGCGCCAGCCGCTCCATCAGCCGCTGCATCGCCTGCGGATGGCCGAAGCGGTGGCGGATGCGCTGCTGCCATTGCGGCGCAATGCCCATGGCGGCGAGGAACGACTCGAACAGGCCGACGCCGCCGATGCGGACGTTCGGTGCGGTGACGTCGTAGATGGCAAGAGCCCAGCGGGCGAAGGTCAGGACCTGATCGAGTGCCGAGTCAGCGTCGGGCTGGCCGAGCAATTCGAGGCCGGCCTGGTCGTATTCGACCGGAACGCCGTTCTCCTGGCGGAAGATCGGGCCGAGATAGGTGTAGGCACCGGGCACGCCGAGCATGCCGTCATCGAGATAGGATTTGGCGATCGGCAGCGTGAAGTCGGGGCGAAGGCAATATTCGATGCCGTTGTTGGCGGTGGTCAGCAGCAGATTGCGGCCGAACTCCTCGCCCGCGAGATCGAGATACGGTCCCGCCGGCAGCAGCAATGGCGGCGCGACGCGCGTGACGGTGCGCGACTCGACAAGGCGGACCATGGCACCACGGCGTTCGGAGGGAGATTTTGCCACCATCAGGCGGTGCTCCCCATGCGAGCGATGGCCGGGATTTTGCGGAGTTCCGCGACGAGGTCGGCACGGGCGACAACCGACTGGCCGACCTTGGCCGCCTTGTACTCGGCGTTGTCCTTGATCGCTTTGGCGGCTTCGGCACCGGCGGCGAGATCCTTGATGGTGACCTTGCCCTCAGCGCGCTCGTTCGAGCCGACGATCACCGCCGCGGCGGCATTGCGTCGGTCGGCGTATTTCATCTGCGCATTCATGCCGGAGGAGCCGAGATACATTTCCGCTCTTATGCCGGCCTGGCGCAGTTCGCTGGTCATTTTCTGGTAGTCGGCGATGGCGTCCGGATCGTGGTCGAGGACGAGGACAACCACGGGGCCCGACTGCTGGTCGGTATCGAGCAGACCCGTCATCTTCAGCGCGTTGGCGAGTCGCGAGACACCGATCGAGAACCCAGTCGCCGGCACCGGCTCGCTGCGGAACCGCGACACGAGCCCGTCGTACCGCCCGCCCCCGCCGACTGAGCCGAACACGACGGGCTGCCCCTTCTCATTTGGCACCTGGAACGTCAGTTCAATCTCGAAGACCGGGCCGGTGTAGTATTCAAGGCCGCGCACGACCGAGGGGTCGATGCGGATGCGGTCAGCACCATAACCCGACGCATCAAACTGCGCCTGCATGCTCTTGAGTTCGGCTATCCCGATGCGGGCAGTTTCATTTTGCCCGAATAGAAGCTCTAGGCCATCAAGATGTTGAACTTCAGTAGGGGTTTCGAATTCCAACCGAGTCCCGTCAGAAGCTCGGAGGGCGAGGGTCTTTGGATTGTGGGATAGACCGAAGGCATCTAGAGCACCGATATGAATGTACTCCATCAGCACGTTGATGGCTTCATCTGACAAGCGTGCGCCGTGAGTGAAATCACCGCTATCGTCTCGACGTCCAGCACCAAGCAGCAGTTTGACACCGTCGGCGCCGAACTTGTCGAGCTTGTCGATAGCGCGAAGGACCGTAAGCTTTTGTTCGTCGCTTGCGATACCCGCCGTCGCCAGCACCCCGTCCAACACCTTCCGGTTGTTCACCTTGACCACATACTTCCCGGCCAATCCGAGCGCGTCCATCGTATCAGCCATCATCATGCACATCTCAGCATCGGCCTCGGGGCCGGCGGCCCCAACCGTGTCGGCATCGAACTGCATGAATTGGCGGAAGCGGCCGGGGCCGGGCTTTTCGTTGCGGAAGACATAACCCGCCCGATACGAGCGGAAGGGTTTGGGCAGCTTGTCGTAATTTTGCGCGAAATATCGGGCGAGCGGCGCCGTGAGATCGTAGCGGAGGCTCATCCACTGCTCGTCGTCGTCCTGCAGCGAGAACACGCCGGCATTGGGCCGGTCGGTGTCTGGCAGGAATTTGCCGAGGGTCTCGGTGTATTCGAACAGCGGCGTTTCGACCGGGTCGAAGCCGTAGCGCTCATAGACCTTTTTGATGGTCGCGATCATGCGATCCGTGGCCGCGATATCGGCGGGCGCGCGGTCGTCAAATCCACGCGGCAAGCGCGCTTCGATCAGCGAATTCCGGTCAGCCATTCAACGGGGGTCCCAAACGTGCGCCGTTCCTAACGGAATCGGCAAAACGAGACAAGGCGAGGCAGATTTTATGGTTCGTCCATTCGGGTGTGTCGAGGCGGCCACACTCGTGACACTGCGGCAGGCTGCCGCAGATTCCGCTTGCGGATCACCGGGCGGCACTCTATCAGCCGCACGTCGCAACACGAAAACCACGAAGGAGAAGCCGAATGACTGCACTCGTCACCGCTTTTGCACGTGGCTGTGTCGCGCCCTGGGGAATGACTCGAGGCTGACGCCTCTCCTGGCCGCCCGGCCCCCGACTTCCCCCACCGTTCCAAGCCACTGCTAACGCCATCGCCGGTTCAAGTCCGTCCTGAGTCGCTCTGACTCCGGCGTTCGCACCGGCTCCCGTGAACAGCAACCAACTCCAACCCCCAAGGGAGCCGGCGCGCAACCGCGTCCGGTCAGCACAAATGTCTCTGTCGAACACGTCCTACGGTAGCCTCGTCCCGTCCATCTCGCGCCGCGATCGCAGCATCGTCGGCCGGCTGATGTCAGCCGTCCTTTCGCAATGGCCTGAACGGACGCGAGGCTCACCGCCTACCGACACCTACATGCGACGCGACATCGGGCTGAACCCGATCGAGCCGAGCCGGAAATACTGGGACCACCAGTAATTCTTGATCTTCCTCCCCTGCGCTCCGCGCGGGGGAGGTGGCACGCGTCGCGTGACGGAGGGGGCGCCGCTTGCACCGAGCGCTGGGCGCCCCCTCCCCCGCCTCCGGCGGTACCTCCCCCGTGCTTCGCACAGGGGAGGAGCACTGACTGCTAAATATCCTGGTTCTGCGGCAGCAAAACCAAATCGCGCACGGTCGCATGCGGCGGCCGGGTCAGCATGAACAGCAGGGCATCGGCCACGTCCTCGTTGCGGAGTCCGCCGTGCGCCGCAACGCGGCGCTCGATCTCAGCCGGGTCCGTCATGCCCCACAGTCCGTTGAGCACGATGCCGGGCGCCAGCGAGCCGATGCGGACATTGTGCGGCGCGATCTGCCGGCGCACGCCGTGGACGAAGGACTGCACCGCATGCTTGGTCGCGCTATAGACCGGCTCCCAGTGGATGGCCTGGTGGCCCGATACCGAACTGGTGACGACAATATCGCCGCTCCGCCGCTCGATCATGCCCGGCAGCACCGCTCGGACAGCGCGAAACACCGCGTTGACGTTCAGATTGATCATCGCGTCCCAGGCATCCGGATCGCCCTCGGCGGCATCGCCGGGCACATAGGCGCCGGCGTTGGCGAAGAGGATGTCGATGTGGCCGAAATGGGCCAGGGTCGCGGCGACCATCGCATCGACCTCGGCCGGCCGGGTCAGGTCGGCGGCCACGGTGAGCGAGTCGCCGGGCAGTTCGGCCTTGAGCTCGGCCAGCTTCTCCGCCGAACGCGCAATGAGGGCCAATTGCACGCCCTCCGCCGCGAGCATATGGGCTGCGGCGCGGCCGATGCCTGAACTGGCGCCGGTGACAAGCGCCACCTTGCCGTTGATTGACTGTGCCACGATCCCTCCCGGTTACTGGTCAGCGAATGGTGTAGCCACCGTCGACGACGAGATTTGCGCCGTTGACCATTTCGGCGGCGTCGCTGGCGAGATAGAGCGCCGCCAGCGCAATCTCTTCGGGCTGGGCAAACCGGCGCGTCGGAATCTCCTGCTTGGCGCGAACGCCTTTCTCCCCCGACCAGCCGACCTTGGCCAATTCGGTCTCGACGACGGTGGGTGAGATGCAATTTGCGGTAATGCCGCGTGGCCCCCACTCCAGCGCCAGGCAATTGGTCATGCCGATCAATCCGGCCTTGCTGGCGCCATAGGCCACATGGTCGGCAATGCCGACGATGCCGGCCTGCGAGGCAATGGTGATCACCCTGCCCCATCCACGCTTGAACATCGCGGGGGCGCAGGCGCGCGCAAAGAGGTAGGGCGCCCGCAGATTGACGGTCATGGTCAGGTCCCAGGCCTCGACTGGCAGCTCTTCCGCCGGCGCCAGAAGACCGATGCCGGCATTGTTGATCAGCACGTCGATGCGCCCGAAATGCGCTTCGCACTCGGACGCAAAGTTCGCGATGGCGGCCGCGTCGCTGATATCGAACGTCCAGGCGCGATACGGTGCGCCAAGCTCGGCGGCGAGCGACGCCGTCTGCGGGGCGCGGTCGACCAGCGCGATGAGCGCGCCGCGCTCGGCGAAAGCCCTCACCATGGCCTGGCCGATGCCACCCGCTGCTCCGGTCACGACGACCACCTTGCCGGTCAGGTCGAACGCTTTTGAAAAGTCGAAACGGCTCATGTTGCTTCCTTCGCCGTGCTCACTGGACGCTTCAATTTCTTGCGCTCGGTTTCGCACGGTTTCCGGCAGTCGCAATGCGCGTAGTGGTCGTTGACCAGCCCCATCGCCTGCATGAAGGCATAGCACGTCGTCGGTCCGACGAAGCTGAAGCCGCGCTTGCGCAGATCCTTGCTCAGTGCGGTCGATGCAGCCGTCTGCGCCGGCAGCGATCCACCGATGGTCGGTGCCGGCAGTGCCGCCGGCTCGAAGGTCCAGATGTAGGCGGCGAGGCTGCCGAACTCCTTCTGGATCTCGAGCGTTCGCCTGGCATTGTTGATTGTCGATACGATTTTGCCGCGATGCCGGATGATGCCAGCGTCCTGCAGCAGCCGCTCGACATCGGTCTCGGTCATCTTGCTGACTTTGACCGGATCGAAGGTCTTGAACTGCTTCCTGAACTGCGGCCGCTTCTTGAGCACGGTCAGCCAGCTCAGTCCCGACTGGAACCCCTCGAGGCAGAGCTTCTCGTAGAGACGCGCGTCATCGATGACGGGCCGTCCCCATTCCTCGTCGTGGTAGCGGACATTTTCGGCATCGGTGCCGGCCCAGCCGCAGCGTTCCATCGTTTACGATCCTGAAACTATAAGCATCAGCAAACACTTAACCATGCCGCTTCACCGCGCATTCGCTGTTCCGAGCTACCCTTAGGTAAGCCTACCAATCAGTAACTTGCACCGGGACGAATGTCATGTCGCGTTGGATGAAGGCCGCGTTTTTGGCCGCCAGCTTTGTAGCCGCCTCCCTCTCCCCCGTCCTGGCCGCGGGCCAGTTCTTCGGTCCGCCGCCGGGCATCACGCTCACCAGCGGCAAGCCGCTTAACTTCCTGCAATTGCGCTCCAGCAACACCAAGAAGGTGCGGCTCGATCCCAAATTCATGCGTCAGGTGGTGCCCTACAACACCGAGCAAGCGGCCGGCACCATCGTCGTCAACACCGGCGAGAAGTTTCTCTATCTCGTGCTCGGCAAGGGCAAGGCGCTGCGCTACGGCATCGGTACCGCCAAGACCGGCTTCGAGTGGAGCGGCACGCACAAGATCACCCGCAAGGCCGAGTGGCCGGGCTGGACGCCGCCGGCGGAAATGAAGCAGCGCCGCCCCGATCTCCCCGATTACATGGCGGGCGGCCCGGAGAACCCGCTGGGCGCCCGTGCGCTCTATATCGGCTCGACGCTCTACCGCATCCACGGCACCAACGAGCCCTGGACGATCGGCGGCGATGTGAGCTCGGGCTGCATCCGGATGGTCAATGACGATGTCGTCGACCTTTACGAACGCGTGAAAATTGGCGCGAGAGTGATTGTGCTTTAGTTAGGAATTTCCGGCATTCTGGGAGCCTCAAACTCCCGGAATCCGGCATGATCAAGCCCTTCGCCGACCTCCTCACCCGCTTCCGCAAGGACGAGCGCGGCGTCTTCCTGATTATCTTCGCGCTGCTTGCGGTGGTGCTCATCGCGGCCTCCGGCGCCGTGGTGGACTTCACCCGGGTACAGCAGGCGCGCACCCGCGCCCAGATCGCACTCGACGCCGCGGCCCTGGCGCTCCAGAGCACGATCAACAATAGCGGGGTGACCGCAGCAACGCTCAAGGACAAGGCGCAACTGCTGCTCACCGAGCGCATCGGCGATGCCTCGGTAACTGCGGTCGTCGAGGCGGCGACGCCTGACAAGGCCGCCGGCAAGCTCACTATCACGGGTTACATTTCGGTCCCGACCTACTTCGTGCAACTAGTCGGCATCAAAGACATCCGCTCGACCATGCTGTCGGAGGTCACCCGGGCCTCGAGTGATCTGGAAGTGTCGCTGTCCATCGACATCACCGGATCGATGGCCCTGGAGGATTGCAGCCCATGGTATAATGGCTGCGTAACGTCCGACAAGATCGGCGCCCTGATTACGGCCAGCACCACGCTTATCGATTTTCTGGTGTCGACGGTGCAGACGCCGACCTACTCGAAAATGGCTATCGTACCCTGGTCGTACGCAGTGAACCCGGGCACCTATCTCACCAATGTTCGCGGCACGGCCGACGCGACAACCACGACCATCAGCTCCGTGTCGTCCTGGTCCTCCGGTTCGACCGTCGCCATCAGCTCCATCACGCGCGGAAGCACGACGACCATCAACAAGAACTCTCACGGTTTCGCGGTGGGCGACACCATCGCATTCTCGGGGGTCAGCAACCTCACCAACAACGGCAACAGCTGCATCAACGGCAAATCGTTTGTCATTTCGTCCAAAACGACCAACAGTTTCGTAATTCCGCCCAATACCAACAGCTGCACCAGTGCCAGCAACAACAGCGGTACCATGCAGAAATGCGCACGCGCCCTCTGCGAACTGCTGATCACCACCTCGACCAATCACGGCAAGAACGACGGCGATCCGATCTACATTGCGAACGCGACAGGCATGACCACTCTCAACGGTCCCGCCTTCGTGGGCTACAAGACGCCCACTACCATGACACTGCAGGGGGTTTACGGTCCGTCGATGAGCGGCACCTACACCACCAACTCGGGCCGGATATATTGTGGCAATAATGGCTGCTCATATCGCACTTTCGTGTCGACTGCCGGCTCGATTAGCGGTTTCCCAGTCACCGGTTGCGTGACGGAGCGGACCACTAACCCCTTCAACGACAGCCCGCCCAGTACGACAAAACTGGGGTTTCACTACACGTCGGGCGGCACGTGTCTGACGAACAAGATCGTCCCCATGACGTCGGACATACCAACCTTGAAGACGGCTATCGGCCCGTTCAAAGTGTCCGACCGCACGCTGGTTGCCTCCGGCACAACGGCGGGCCACCTCGGCCTCGCTTGGGGCTGGTACATGATCGCCCCGAACTTTGCGTATCTTTGGCCCACGGCCAGCCAACCAAAGGCGTACGGCTCTGCGAACCTCATCAAGGCTATCGTCTTCATGACGGACGGCCTGTTCAACGCAGACTATTGCACGGGCGTCGCCACTTCCACGATCAATTGTGCTTCGCCCAACGGGACGTCCAAGGTCCAGGCGCAAGCGATCTGCGACGCGATCAAGGTACCGGCCAATAAGACGCTCCTCTACGTCGTCGGCTTCGATCTGGCAGATGACGCGGACACCCTCGGATTTCTCAGGGGTTGTGCGACTTCGGTTGACTACTTCTTCCAGGCCGACAACGGCACGGATCTGGTCGCGGCCTTCAAAACGATCGCTGGCAGCCTCTCGAAACTCCGCGTTTCCAAGTAGCGCGCAACCCGGCGCGCCCCTCCTGCGTTGTTAGTTTCGGACAATCACGAGGAGGGGCTCATGTCCCTTGCCCGGTATTTCGTTTTCGAACGCGAGCATGACTGGCTGGTGACGCTCGACGGCGCTCCCATCGGACGCCATCATAGCCGCCCTGCCGCGCTCACCAGCGCGATTGTCATGGCCGACCTCATGGGCTCGATGAAGCACGATGCCGATGTGATGATTGAAAGCGACGGCGGGCTGACGATCGCCTGGACCTATGGTGTCGACCCGGTCCCACAGATGCGCGGAGAAGCGGCTTGAGCAACCCCATCGCCTACCTCTGGCGGCACCCGCGTCGCACCGGCTTCATCGCCCTCAATGCGATCGTGCTCATCGCCTTCCTGGCGTGGGGCGCATTTACCGCCGACATGAGCAACGAGGGCCTCGGCGGCGTGCCTAACGTCATGCTGGGATATACCGGGATGGCGCTTCTTACGGTCGTGTGGATCGTAGCCTGGCTCGCCTGGGCCTGGCTCCTCGCCCGCCGGCACCTGCTGCACCGGTCCTAGGCAGGCAGCGGTGCACACCTGAGTTCGAGGCCGCGCAGGCGCGTCGAATCGGAGACGTTCAGCACGGCGAAGCTGCTGCCCATATAGCTGACGCGACAGCCGCCTGAGATGCCTTCGAGATAGCCGATGTGGAAGATGAAGCGCTTGGGGCCGAATCCTCGACACCCTCATCGCCGAGCGCATCGACACAGTTCCCAAACGCGCACCCGATGGGCATTGGGAATCGTCCGCCACTCGTCCGGTTCGCGGTCTGAGCCATCAAGGGGCTGCTGGATGCGAATGAAACGCTCGACTTCGGACGTCATGCGCGTGCCTGGTGCGCTGGAACTACTTGAGAGCACCCCAGTGCAGTTGCGCAATCGCTAAGTTGCGCATGAACTTCGCAGGAATCGGGAAGAAACCTGGTACCGCCTTCCCGGTTCGAACGGGAGACCCCTAGATCCACAATCTAGTGCTCTAACCAGCTGAGCTAAGGCGGCCCTTCAGGTGCGGGGGACGTATAAGTCCATGAGGCGGGGCTGACAAGGGCCTGCTGCGCATGGCTCGCTGTTAGCCGATTTAACCACAAATTCGTTTGGTTGGGCCCGGAACACCAGCAAATCTGGACCGTTCGACCCCCGGGCTATAATTAGGACAAGATTAAGTCTTGGGTGCGGATTGTGCCGAACTGGCACGTCCCTTGGGGTTTCGGCGCGTGGACGCAGAATGGATCACATCGCCGACGGCCCAACGCATCCTCATGCATTGGGCCGACCAGCGGCCGGCCTGGCTGTGGTCGGGGGACGGCAGCACCCTGCTTTGGCGCAACACTGCCGCCCGGCTGTTCAACGGAAAACTCAAGAAGGACCGCGTCAAGCTGTCCGCCGAGCCCGTTCCGATCAAGGGCCAGGTCGCCCGGCTGATCCGGCTGGGCGCCGTCGGCCGCTCCAGCCTCAGCCGCGTCCAGTTCCTCGCGGGCGAAAAGCCTGTGGCCACAACGTGTTCATGTACGCCCCTCATTATGTCCGATGGCGAGACCGCGCTGCTGCTCGTGGGCGTCGATCCGATCCCGGCCGATGTGCGCGAAGGCGCAGGCGAGATGCCGGCCGACACGATGAGCGAGGCGCTCTTTCCCTCCGGCCGGTCGTATCGCCTGGTCGAACCGGGCACCGATATCGGCGACTCCGTGGCCGTGAAGGCGGGACCGCGCGACGAACTGCTGCTGTTTGCCCCGTCGGGCGCGACGATTACCGAAGTGCGCGCGGAAGAAGGCGTGTCGTCCGACGATGCCGACGACGAACTCGATCTCGCCGACATGCCCGAGCCAATGCTGCCGCTCGGCCTCGCCCCGCTCGCCGAAGTCGAACAACCGGCGCCCGACGGCGACCAGTGGGTCGAGCCGATGCCGGCGTCGTCCACGGAGCCCGGCGCATTGTCGTCGCTCTTCGACCGGCTGGTCGATGATTCCCACCTCTACTCTCCGCTCACCGACGCGGACGAGAATTTCATCGGAGCGCCGGAAACGCCGATCGAGCCGATGCCGACGGAAGACGTGCCCGAGCCAGTTCCACCGCTGGAACCGGTCGCCGCCAAGGTTCCGCCGGACCCCACGCAGCCGCCCGACATGATCGCCGCTGTTATCGAGTATGCCGACGATCCCGAAGCCGAGCCTGCCGTCCCCAGTCCGTCCGCCAGCCACT
Source organism: Devosia sp. (assembly GCA_046594305.1). GTDB lineage: Bacteria > Pseudomonadota > Alphaproteobacteria > Rhizobiales > Devosiaceae > Devosia_A. The sequence continues at coordinate 22,688 of JBKJTB010000110.1, forward strand.
GGCTGATCACGGGGCGCGGCTTCCGTCCGCGCGCTCCGAAACCGCCGCAGGGCGAGACGCCGGTGATCGCGCCCGAACTGCCAACGCCGACCGAGCCGCCTGTCACGGAGGCGGTGCCAGCTACGGTCGAGACTCCCCCGTCGGCCGAGATGCCAGTCGTTGCTCCCGAAGCGATTGCCGCGGAACCCGAGGCCATCCCGCTGACGCTCGACGAGGTGCAGGATCCCGAGATCGTCGAGCGCGTGACGCGCTACAATTTCGAGGAACTCGGCCGCATTCTCACCGACCGCGTCGCGAGCGAGCCAAAGCCCGAGCCGCCGGTGTTCGCGCCGCCACCGCCAGTGCCCACCGGCATCATCAATCTCAATGCCGAAACGCTGGTGCTCAACCGGCTGCCGCTCGCGATCCTTGTGTTCCGCGACCAGCAGGTGCTGTTCGCCAATCGCGCGCTGACGGATTTGCTCGGCCACGACAGCGTCGAGGGCCTGCGCGCCGCCGGCATCGCCTCGATCTTTCCGAGCGAGGATACGGCCAGCGCCGGGCCGGTTAACCGCCTCGTCCGCCGCGACAGCACGCCGCTCAATGTCACCGCCCGCCTGCAGTCGGTGAGCTGGCAGGGCCGCGCCGCCCTGATGCTCTCGGCCAGCGCATCGGAGCCGATGCGCGGCCACGAGGGAGCCGTCCGCGCCTTTGCCGAGATCGCCGCGGAAACCCGCGGCGAGGGCTACATCTCCGCCGACCGCTCCGGCACCGTGAGTTTTGTGTCGGCGCCGGGCCGCGCCATGCTCAGCCGCACTGAGGCCGATCTCGTCGGCAAACCGCTCGCCGTGCTGGTGGGCAAGCCCGACATGGAGCCGCTGCGAGCGTTCCTCGAAAAGCCCGCACGCTTTGCCGAAACGACCCGCCCGCATTTCATCGCCGTCAGTGAAGACGGCGAGGCCGACATTGCGCTGTTTGCCGAAGGCCAGGCCGGGATCGTGTCGGGCTATTTCGGCTTCATCAAGCAGCGCGTGGTGGCAACCCCGCCGCCCGTCAGCAAGGACTCCGACCTCGAGCCCGGTATGCTCGGCCGTCTGAGCCGCGGCATTCGCCGGCCGCTCAACACCATCATCGGCTTCGCCGATCTGCTCCGCTCGTCGACGATGGACGGTGGAACAGGCGAGCGTACCGCCGAATACGCCCGCGACATTCGCACCGCCGGCCTCGAGATCGCCGTGCTGGCGGACGAACTCGACGACTTCACCCGGCTGCGCGACGGCCGCTACGCGCCGCGTCCCTCCGATGTCGATCTGGGCGCCCTGCTCGAGAACTGCATGGTGCGTGTCAGGCCGCAGGCGGGTGCAGCGCGCGTCCTCGTCCGCAGTTCGATCTCGGAGCAATTGCCGCGGGTTCGCGCCGATCGCTCCTCGCTCGGCCAGGCGCTGCTCAATCTCCTTGCCAGCGCCATCGACCAGACGCCGATCGGCGGTTCGGTAATCCTGTCGGCGCAGGCGGAGGAAGATGGCGGCATCGCCATCCATGTCCGCGACGGCGCACAGAGCGGTGTCGATCTCGGTGAGCGGTTCGTGGTTTTCCGCGACGGCGTCGACAAGGACGGCGAACAGCTCGCACCGGTACGGTCGAGCGTCGGGCTCGCGCTGACGCGCTCGCTCCTCGCGGTCAATGCCTGCTCCTTGTCAGTGGATCCGACTGCGAGCACTGGGACACTGTTCTCGCTCAACATCCCCGCCGACGCCATCGTCCGCGACTGATGCAAGACTGCCGGGGTGCAGCCCATTGTTTCCATTCGGCATTTTCTGCGCACATTGGAATCGTTCCAAGCATCTGATTTTCAATGCCTTTCTTGTGCGATTGGCTTTGTTGACAGACACCGTCAGACTTTGCAGAAGGGCGCCACAAAGGAAACTCCGATGCCCTATGCTCGCTTTCTCGGCGCCCTCTCCGTCCTCCTCGCCGGTCTCGCCGTGCCGGCTTTCGCGCAGAGCGATGTCGTCAATGTCTATTCTTACCGCGAGCCCGGTCTGATCCAGCCGCTGCTCGACCGCTTCACCGCCGAAACGGGCATCAAGACCAATGTGCTGTTCGCCGGCGACGGGCTGATCGAGCGCGTCCAGGCGGAAGGCGATCTGTCGCCGGCCGATCTCATCCTCACGGTCGATATCGGCAATCTCGCCAACGCCAAGGACCTCGGTGTCACGCAGGCGATCGAGAGCGCGGCGCTCGACCGCGTCCCCGCCGCCTATCGCGATCCCGATGCGCAGTGGGTGGCGCTGTCGTTGCGCGCCCGCGTCTTTTACGCCAGCCAGGACCGCGTTTCCCAAACTGCGCTCACCTATGAGGATATTGCCAAGCCCGAATGGAAGGGGCGCCTTTGCACCCGCTCCGGCCAGCACGTCTATAACATTGGTCTAATCGCCACGCGCCTCGCCCATTGGGGCACCGACAAAACGCGCGACTGGCTCGCTCATGTGCGCGACAATCTCAACGGCAAGCCCACCGGCGCCGACCGCGATCAGGTCAAACAGATCTTCGAGGGCTCCTGCGACCTCGCCATCGGCAACACCTATTACATGGGCCTGATGCTCAACAACGATGCCGAGCCGCAGCAGAAGGACTGGGCCGCGTCCGCCCGTATCATCTATCCGGATGCGGATGGCGACGGCACACAGGTCAATGTCTCGGGTGTCGTGATCGCGAAATACGCGCCCAACAAAGCCAATGCTGAAAAGCTCGTCGAGTTCCTGCTCTCCGACGAAGCGCAGCAGCTCTACGCCAACGGCAATTACGAGTTCCCGGTTGTCCCCGGCATCGCGCCGTCCGAGCTCGTCGCCAGCTGGGGGACGCTCAAGGCGGACACGACGCCGCTCACCGAAATTGCGGCACATCGCAAGGAAGCGTCGCAACTGGTCGATGAACTGAAGTTCGACGACGGGCCGCAGAGTTGACACTCGCGCCAGTCGCTCCTCCCGCGACGGCATGGACGTGGCGCACTCCGCCGCTCGGCAGGCTGCTCCTCGTCCTCATCATGGGCCTGCCGCTGCTCTGGCTGATCGGCGCGGCGATCCTCTCGTTGGGGGCCGATAGCGGCGTCACCGCTACAATGCTGCCGATCGCATTGCGCGAGACTGGCATCCTGATGCTGTCGGTCGGTGCGATCGCCGGTGTGCTCGGTCTCGCTGCCGCCTGGATCGTCGCGCACTACGACTTTCCGCTGCGCCGTGTCTTCGACTGGGCGCTGATCCTGCCGCTCGCGGTGCCGACATACCTCGCGGCCTATTGCTTCACCGAGTTCCTCGACTTCACAGGGCCGGCGCAGGAACTTGTGCGGGCGATCACCGGGGCACAGACGATCAAGGACTACTGGTTCCCCTCGATCCGCTCCAATGGCGGCGCGGCGCTGGTGATGAGCCTCGTGCTTTACCCCTACGTCTATCTCAGCTGCCGCGCCTTCTTCCTGATGCAGTCCGGCTCCGTCGCGTCCGCGGCACGAACGCTCGGTGCAAGCGGCTGGCGGACGTTCTTTGCGGTCGTCTTGCCGCTCAGCCGTCCGGCGCTCATCGTGGGCGTCACGCTCGCCATGATGGAGGTCGTCAACGATCTCGGCGCGGTGCAGTATTTCGGCGTCAACAGCCTGACGGCGGTGATCTACTCGACCTGGATCAACCGCAGCAATTTCGGTGGTGCGGCGCAGCTCGCGGTGATGATCGTGCTCATCATCGGCATCCTGATCCTCGCCGAACAGCGGGCGCGTCGCAGTCGCAACACGCTCGGCCATCGCGACAGCCGCACACCGCCGCCACGGGAACGGTTGAGCGGCGGACGCGCGTTATTGGCCTTCACGTTCTGTACGCTGCTCCTCGTGTGCGCATTCGGCGTCCCGTTCGGCCAACTCGTCAGCATGGCGATCCGTCACCTCGACGCCAATTCGCTGATGGCGACGGCGCCGGCGCTGCTCAACACCATCCTCCTCGCGCTCTGCGGCGCAGGCCTCACCGTGGGCATCGGCATCTATGCGGCCAAGCGCAGCGACAAATCTGCGCCGCGTCTCTCGCGCGGCGCCACCCGGCTCGCCACCCTCGGCTATGCCATGCCCGGCACGGTGCTCGCGCTCGGCCTGCTGCAGCCCCTTGGCCTTGCCGATCGCGGCATCAACGGAATAACGCGCTGGGCCATGGGCTGGACGCCGGGCCTGATCCTCAGCGGCACCATAGCGGCGCTGCTTTACGTTTACGCCATCCGCTTCCTTGCCGTGACGCACTCGACGCTGCACGAGGCGATGGAAAAGCGCGGCTCCTCGATGCTTGACGCCGGGCGCGTCCTCGGTTCGCGCCGCCTTGACCTGTTCTTCCGCGTCGACCTGCCGACGCTCCGCCCGGCCCTGCTTGCCGCCGGGACGCTGGTGTTTGTCGAAATCATCAAGGAGCTGCCGGCGACGCTGCTGCTCCGCCCGCTCGGCGTCGAAACGCTCGCCACCCTGGTCTATGCCAAGGCCAATGCCGCCCTATTCGCCGAAGCCGCCCTGCCCGCGCTGGCGATCGTGCTGGCCGGCATCGTGCCCGTCATTCTTGCGACGCAGCTCGGTACGCGCAGGAACAGGTGAGTTGTCGGTCCAATCGAGATTGGCATCCTCGCCGTTCCCCTTTACTATTTCGGCCCAACGAACCCGACTTCAGGCAATCATGAAGCAGTTCAACGAGACCACCTCGCGGCGGCCCCGAAAGAACGTCTGATTGCCGGGCATCGGCCGGTGGAGCAGGCAGGCAAATGGTTTTGACTTCGAGCTTCGGCAAACTGGCGTTCGGCGCGCCGGGCTCGAGGCAATTTGTTGAGACTGTCCGCGCGCGATGATCCGGTACGCCCTCACAAGATTCCTCGGGTTTTTTGCGACGTTCCTCGTGGCCGCTCTCCTCATTTTCCTGGTGCTCGATGTGCTGCCGGGCGACGCCGCCCGCTTCATCCTCGGCAGCAATGCCTCGCCCGAAACGGTCGCGGCGCTGCAGGAACAGCTCGGCCTCAACGCGCCGTCCTGGCAGCGCTTCCTCGGTTCAATCGGCGGCGTCTTCACCGGCAATCTGGGCCTGTCGGTCTCGCAGGGCCAGCCGGTCGGTCAGTTGATCGGCGGACGGCTCGGCGTCACCATCCCGCTCACGCTGATGGCGATACTCCTCGCAGCCGGGATCGGGCTCCCGATCGGCATCCTGGCCGCCCGCAAACGCGGCTCAATCGCCGACACCGGGCTGATGGTGCTCGCCCGGATTGGCGGCGCCGTCCCCAATTTCTGGCTGGGCATGCTGCTGGTGCTGCTGTTCTCGGTGACGCTGCGCTGGCTGCCGCCCGGCGGCTTCGTGCCGTGGGGCGAGAACCCGGCCGCCGCCTTTGCCTCGCTGATCCTGCCGTCGATCGCGCTGGCGCTGCCGCAGGCCGCCATCCTCGCGCGCGTCATGCGGACCGCGTTGGTCGATGTGCAAGGCTCCGATTTTATCCGCACTGCCAGTGCCAAGGGGCTCACCCGGCGCGAGGCCGTGTGGCGGCACGGGGTGCGCAACGCCATGCTGCCAGTGCTGGCTGTCCTCGGTCCGCAATTCGCTTATCTCGTCGCCGGCACGGTGATCGTTGAGAACGTCTTCTACCTCCCCGGGCTTGGCCGGCTGATCTTCGACGCGATGAGCGCGCGCGACCTGATCCTCGTGCGCTCGGGCGTCATCGTGCTTGTCCTCATCGTCATCGTAACGATGTTCCTCACCGACCTTGCCTCGGCATGGGTTGACCCTCGGCTCCGCGCGAGGAGGGGCCAATGACCGACCTGCCTGCCGGCGAGAAGCGCATTTGGTTCGGCCAGCCGAGTCTGAGGATCGGCGCGATCGCGTCGCTGCTGTTCCTCCTGATCGGCTTCGCCTCGATCGTCTGGGTGCCCTACCCCGTCGAAAGCATCAATGTCGGCACGGCGATGCAGGACTTCAGCCCGGCTCATTGGCTCGGCACCGACCATTTGGGCCGAGACATGGTCTCGATGATCATGAAGGGCACGCTCACGAGCTTCGTCGTGGCCGCCATCGCGGTCGCCATCGGGGCCGTCATCGGCGTGCCGGTCGGCCTCGCGGCGGCCGCATGGGGTGGACCAGCCGATTGGGTGGTCCTGCGCGTCAACGATTTCCTCTTCGCCTTCCCCGCGCTGATCATCGCTATCCTCATCACCACACTCTTCGGCCCGAGCGCGATCAACGTCATGATCGCCGTGGGCATCTTCAACATCCCGGTATTCGCGCGGGTGGCGCGGGACGGGGCGCTCAGCCTCAAGAACCTCGACTATGTCGGGGCCGCGCGCCTCGCGGGCCTCGGGACGCTCGACATCGCGCGCCGGCACAGCCTGCCCAACATCGTGAACCTCATCATCGTTCAGGCGACCATCCAGCTCGCGCTCGGCATCCTCGCCGAGGCCAGCCTCAGTTATGTCGGCCTCGGCGCGCAGCCGCCCGCCACGAGCCTCGGCCTCATGCTCAAGGACGCGCAGACCTATGCGCTGCTGAAGCCCACTCTGGCGCTGATCCCAGGCATCACGATCATCCTGATTGTCGTGGCGCTCAACCTCGCCGGCGACGGCCTGCGCGACCTGCTCGATCCCAAACTCCGGCGCCTCGGAGGCATCCGTGGCGCTGCTTGAGGTCAATGAACTGACCGTCAGCTTCGGCGGCACAAAGGTGCTGGATGCCGTGAGCTTTGCCATCGGCAAGGGACAGCGCTTCGGCGTGATCGGGGAAAGCGGCTCGGGCAAATCGCTGTCCGCGCTCGCCATTATGGGCCTCCTCCCGGACGACGCTACGGTCGTCGGCGCGCTGACATTCGACAACGCTCCGATGCCGGCCGACGAAGCTGCCCGCGCAAAGCTCCGTGGCAAACGCATTGGGATGGTGTTCCAGGAGCCGATGACCGCGCTCGATCCGCTGGAGACGGCGGGCGCGCAGGTGGCCGAAGCCATGCAGCTCGCCGGCCAGGCGCAGGGTGACGTCAAGGCCGAAATCGAACGGTTGTTCACCGAAGTCGGCCTTGAGGCCGGCCACACCGCGCGCTATCCGCACGAGCTCTCGGGCGGCCAGCGGCAGCGGGTGATGATCGCCATGGCCCTCGCGGGCAAGCCGGATCTATTGATCTGCGACGAGCCGACATCGGCGCTCGATCTCATTGCCCAGCGCAAGGTGATCGACCTCATCGACCGCATTTCTGCCGATCGCGGCATGGCGCTGATGTTCATTTCGCACGACCTCAAGGCCGTCGCGACCCTCTGCACCAAGATCATGGTGATGCGGCGGGGCAAGATGGTCGAGATCGGCGACAAGCTCGAAGTCTTCGGCCACCCCAAGCACGACTACACCAAGATGCTGCTTGCCGCCGGACGCCACCGGCCCCGCACGCTGATGCGCACACCGATCAGCGGCGACATGCTCGCGGTTCGCGGCCTCACCAAGCGCTTCCGCCAACCGGATTTTGCGCTGTTCCAGCCACGGCCACCACTCGTCGCGCTCGATGGGGTGAGTTTCGCCATCCGCAGCGGCGAGTCGCTGGCGCTGGTCGGCCCGTCAGGCTCGGGCAAATCGACGCTCGCCCGCATCATCGTCGGCCTCGAGCGCGCGACCAGCGGCGAACTCGAGTTCGACCATCAGATCTATCACGGCAGCGATCTGCCGCGGACGCAGCGCCGCGACATCAGCCTCGTGTTCGAGGACCCATTCGGCAGTTTCAGTCCGCGCCGAACGATCGGCGAGTCGGTCGCCGAGCCCCTGGCGCTCGAGCAGGGTGCCGAGTTCGACGATCTGGGCCGCCGCATCGTCGAAGTGGTGCAAGCGGTCGGCCTCTCGCCCGACATGCTCGGCCGCTTCCCGCACGAATTTTCCGGCGGCCAGCGTCAGCGCTTTGCCATTGCCCGCGCGCTCATCACCCGGCCCCGCCTCATCGTACTGGACGAGCCGGTATCGGCCTTGGATGTCTCAGTTCGCGGCGAAATCCTGGTGCTGCTCAACCGGCTGCGCGCCGACTACGGTCTCACCTTCCTTGTCATCAGCCACGACCTCGACATGGTGCGCATCGTCGCCGACCGCGTGATGGTGATGAACAAGGGCAAGATCATCGAGACCGGCACGCCCGCGCAATTGCTGGACAAGCCGCAGGAGCCGCTGACCAGGGAATTGATCGCCGCAGGTCTGCCGGATATCGGGATCGTTCCGGTGCTGTAGCGAGTAGCGAGTAGCGAGTAGCGAGTAGCGAGTAGCGAGTAGCGAGTAGCGAGTAGCCAAAATGCGCAGGGGCTCACCGTGCGGCAAGCCCCTATTCGCTACCCACTATTCGCCTATCTCAATGCATCATCGGCTTGCCGACCTCGTCGAAGCGGTGGAACATGTCACCGCGCGGCGAGAAGCTCAACTGGTCGCCCGAGTGGTACGAGGCCTTGCCCGGCTGGCGCACCACCACCGGCTCGCCCGAGCCGATGTCGACATATATGTAGCTGTCCGAGCCGAGGTTCTCCGAATAGATCACCTTACCGGTCCAGGCACCGCCATTGACGATGTCGAGATGCTCGGAGCGCACGCCGACGGTATGCGCCTTGTACTTGTCGGCGAACGGGCCCTGCAGGAAGTTCATCTTGGGTGAACCGATAAAACCCGCGACGAACAGCGACTGCGGTTTCTCGTAAAGC
>JBKJTB010000399.1:0-7507 GCA_046594305.1 Devosia sp.
CGATCTTTTCCCGCAGCAGCGCCGCCCCCGCCCCCTTGATCAGCGCCAGGCCGGGGCCGATTTCGTCGGCGCCGTCCACGGTGAGATCGAGTTCGGGGGTTTCATCGAGGGTGGACAGCCTGATGCCCAACTCTAGGGCTTGAGCAGCCGTCACCTCGGACGTCGGGACACCGATGCAGTCCAATCCTGCCCGCACCCGCTCGCCGAGCAGGTCGACGAAATGCCTGGCGGTCGACCCCGTCCCAAGCCCGAGGCGCATGCCAGACTGGACCTCCGAAAGGGCCGCCGCAGCCGCCTGACGCTTCAGATCGTCGTTCAAGATGTCAGTCTCCGTGCCCGTCCGGAGCTACGGTTTGGCCCGCCCGATTGTCAACCCGGCGCTCACAGGCGCGTGATCGAACTGTCGTTTTGCCGCAACAGGGGCCTGACAGAGTCACGGCGCACACTCAGAAGTGACGCGATCACGCGTGACACTACTTTCGGGCAAACGGCAATCTAGCTAAGCATTGCACACGGTTTGCCGGGACAGGCGCGTCCCGGTTTTTGGGCTCAGAGGCAACTATGGACAGACGTAAATTCACTCTCGCGGCGATTGCCGCGCTGGCTGGTGCAGCGACGACACCTGCAATGGCGAAGCTTTTTTACAATCCCGAGACGAACAGCTGGGAAGAGCGTGAAGCGTCGGCCGGGGGCCGCAGCTTCAAGAAGATCGAACGCGAAGTCGTCCCCTACGAGACCAAACTCAAGGTCGGAACGATCGTCGTCGAGACCTCCGAACGGCGGCTCTATCTCGTTCTTCCGGACGGTGAAGCGCTCCGCTACGGTATCGGCGTTGGCCGCGACGGCTTCACGTGGGCCGGCTCGCACAAGATCACCCGCAAGGCCGAATGGCCCGACTGGACGCCGCCCGCCGAGATGCGCAAGCGCGTTCCGGACCTCCCGGCCCACATGAAGGGCGGCCCGAAGAACCCGCTGGGCGCCCGCGCGCTCTACATCGGCTCGACCCTCTATCGCCTGCACGGCACGTCGGAACCCTGGACCATCGGCCAGGCGGTTTCATCGGGCTGCATCCGCCTCACCAACGAGGACATTATCGACCTCTACGACCGCACCAAGGTCGGCGCGCTGGTCGTCGTCCACCACTAAGTTCACCTGGATAACCGCCAAAGGGCCGGGGCATCACCCCGGCCCTTTCTGTTCGCCCGCCCAGCAGCTATCTTGAGCCCATGACTCTGCTCTTCGCTCAGCCCAACATCGACCCGTCAGCCGGCGGAAGGCCGCTGGTCGACCGCTACGGCAGACACATCAGCTATCTGCGGATCAGTGTGACGGACCGCTGCGACTTCCGCTGCGTCTATTGCATGTCCGAGCACATGCAGTTTCTGCCGAAATCGGAAGTGCTCAGTTTTGAGGAAATCGACCAGATCGCCCTCGCCTTCATCGCCCGGGGCACTCGGAAGATTCGGCTGACCGGCGGCGAGCCGCTGGTTCGGCGCGACATCATGGACCTCGTCCAGCGCCTCGGATCCTACATCGGCAGTGGCCTCGACGAGCTGACGCTCACCACCAATGGCAGCCAGCTGCGCCGCTATGCCAAGGGGCTGGCGGATGCCGGCGTGCGGCGGCTCAACGTTTCGCTCGACACGCTCGACGAGACCCGCTTTCGCGAGATCACGCGCCGCGGCCGCATTGCCGATGTGCTGGACGGCATCGACGCGGCGGCCGAGGCCGGCCTCAAGATCAAGATCAACATGGTCGCGATGCGCGGCGTCAACGACGACGAGATCGAGCCGATGATGGCCTGGGCGCACGGCCGCGGCTTCGGGCTCACGCTGATCGAAGGCATGCCGCTGGGCGAAGTGGGCATCGACCGCGTCGACAGCTATCTACCGCTCAAGGAGCTCCGCGCTCGGCTCGCTGCTCGCTACACGCTGGAGCCGACCGACCATCGCACCGGCGGCCCTGCCCGCTACGATTGGGTCAAACAGACCAATGGCTTGATCGGGTTTATTACCCCGATGAGTCACAATTTCTGCGAGAGCTGCAACCGGGTCCGGCTAACCGCCACCGGCCAGCTTTTCATGTGCCTCGGCCAGGAGGACATGGTCGATTTGAGGGAGGTCCTGCGCCACGACGGCCCAATGGCCCTCGACGCCGCCCTCGACCGCGCCATGCAGCTCAAGCCCAAGGGCCACGACTTCATCCTCGACCGCGCGCACATCGGGCCGGCGCTGAGCCGGCACATGAGCGTTACGGGGGGTTAGGCGCTCACTTGTCGTCGTCGGCGACGCTGACGAATTCGAGCGGCAAAGCGGTGGTGTATTTGATCTGGCCCATCGCGAAGGACGAGCTCACATCAGTGAGGTTTATCTTGGCGATGAGCTTCTTGTAGAACGAATCGTAGGCGCCGATGTCGGGGACGACGACGCGCAGCAGGTAGTCGACTTCGCCGCTCATCCGATAGAACTCGACCACTTCGGTGAAATCCTCCACCACCGCCGAGAATTTCCGCATCCACGCATCGTTGTGCTCGTTCGTCCTGACCGAGACGAACACGGTGACGCCGGCGTTGATCTTGACGGGGTCGAGGACTGCCACGCGCCCCTTGATGACGCCATCCTCTTCCATTTTCTGGATGCGGCGCCAGCAGGGGGTGGTCGAAAGGCCGACTTTGCGGCCGATTTCGGCGACCGGCGTGGTCGCGTCCTTCTGCAGAAGCGCGAGAATCTTGCGGTCGATCTTGTCCAGCGCCATGGAGCCCCTCATTTTGAAACCAGTTTGCGGAAAAGGCCGCCACCGAGCCTGCGAACGCAATTATTCGCAGACAATTGCCCATTCAACGCAACAATGTTGCGCGTGTCAACGGCCGGGGAACTATCTACTTGAGTTAGCAGCGTACGAGGGATAGTGATTCGTGCGACAGGCCGACATGCTTACGGCTGAGGAATTGGTGGACGCCGCCCTCAGCCGAACACTCCCAAATCCGATACGTCCGGAAACTTTGGCGGCGTGCGGTGCTTACGCCGAACGGCTTGAGCCTCATGGAATCGAGCCTTGGCAATTGGAAGAGCTTCTTCGAGTGGCTTTCTTCGCTCAGGCGGAAGGTCGGCCTGTAGATTGAGTGTACCGGCAACAAGTAGCAGGCTAGCCATCTCGCTCATTTCGTCACGCAAGAGGCTCAACGCGGTTGCCAGCCACTGAAGCGCGGGCTCCGCTAACAGGACATCGACGGACTTTCCGCGTCTGCCGGGAGACCGTCCGACGCCCATCAACTGGTTGTATGGCATCGAGTGAACCACGGCATCGCGGTAGGACTTGAGCCTGCTGAATCCGTCCTGTTCCAGTGTCGCCTTGATAGCCTCGTGATCCGGCGGCTCGACGCCTAAGAGGCGCGGGCTGGTCGAAACTATGATTGCGATTAGTCCCTCGGTGCCGTTGATCCTAGTTGTGATGTCGCGGGTGTTGCCGCGATACTCGATGCAATGACCTACGGCGTTGTGAAGGATGTGTTCGCAGCCGTTGTAGAGAACGGCGATGGAGCCGATCAGCTCTAGTTGCTTGGCTGTGTAGTTGGACAGAAGCCGGAACTGGACGTATCCAGGTATCTTCGCTGCGTCTCGTTTCACTGGAGCCCCTATGGCCGAAGGCGACAAGCTGACTGACAAAGAAATCGACGCCCGCCGCGAGGCTGGGCTTAAGAAGCTACTGGCGACGCCGCACAAGCCGCACAAGGCCCCAAAGCCAAAGGACAAGCGGGATGGGAAGCGTCCTTAGTGCGCCGTCCCCTCGTCCGGGGCGGAAAGCGCGAGAAACTGTTCGGCCATCGCCCGAACTATCCTCGTGGGCACTACCACACCAAGATGCGCGAGACCGAAGACAAACACTAACCGTTGGTCGGACCCTTTGGGCGCTTGCGTTGCCGAAATCTGGTCCGGCCGAACTGCGTGAATCTGCTCGCTTGGCGAAAGCCTTGTAGCCTCGGCATGGAGGCCCGCCTTTTCACCAGCTTCTGCCATGTAGGCAAGAATATCGGCGACTAGCGCAGTCGCGGCTGGACCGCTTAAGACGTGCCCGGCAACAGTTATCGTGCCATCGGAATTAGAGGCTATAGAAAACGGGTTCGGTTCAACCATTCGGTCCCCCTCAAATGAATGAGGGGAGCCTAGCCCCCCTTCATCCGCTTGTGGACTCGCTTGATGAGCGCGATCCGCTGAGCCTTGGTCTTGGGCTCAGTGAGTTTGGGAGTAGAGGAGCCGCTTGCCTTCGGCTCCCTTCAGTGCCCGCGCGGCTCGCTCGGTATCGTCAACGCCAAGGGCAATGCGGTTCGACCAGCGGAAGTCAAACTCGTTGAGGTAGCGGCCCAGGTGAGCCTCGCTGACTGAGTGGAAGATCCCGAAAATGCCGCGCTTGAGGATAGCGAAGTAGGCTTCGGCGGTATTCGAGTAGGCATCGCCGCGAACGTACTCGCCCTTGCTGTGGTCAACCTTTTCGTGGCGGGCAAACTGGCGTCCGATGTTGTGGTAGCCGCCCGTGTCCGTCATCAGCGTGCTCTTGCGGCTGATGTTGGTGAGCATGACCTTGCGGAGCGTCTTGGCGGTAATGTCCGGCACGTGGTGCGAGCGAGCGCGACCGCCGCGCTCAACCAGAGTGTGGACGACCTGCTTGCCGATACGACCGCGCACCGGCCCCTTGGTCCGCTTGTTCGCGTGCTTGTTGCTTTCCTTGCCGCCGATGAAAGAGGCGTCGGCTTCAACCGTTTCGCCGGGGCCGCCGAGCGGGCCTTCATCCTTGGCATCAATGCCCATCGCCTCGCGGCAACGCATGGCAAGGAACCAAGCCGACTTGTAGGAGCCGAGGCCGAGGTTGCGCTGGAGCTGCAAGGCAGAGACGCCCTTCTTGCTCGACGCCATCAGGTGAAGGGCCAACAGCCACTTGTGGAGCGGGATATGCGAACGCTCCATGACCGTGCCGGTGCGGCAGGTGAACTTGTCGCGGCAATCGCGGCACAGGAACATACCGGCCTGCGTCTTGCCGCCCATGCGCATGACGTTGACCGAACCGCAGTGCGGGCAATAGACGCCAGCGGACCAGCGCGAGGCTTCGATATGCTCGCGGGCTGCGTTCTCGTCGTGGAAGATTTTGGCGGTCAGGTTCATGGCAATCGCTCCTGTCCTCAATATCTAGGGACAGTGGCTTGCTAAGTCAAGTGCATAGTTACCAACGGCCGAGCAAGCCCAGCAGCCATGCCCAAAGGTCGAACGTCTCCGCCCCGTGGGTGCGCCGCCACTCGGCCGGATCATCGAAATGGCCGGACCAGATTCCACGCCGGTTGAGACGGGCTTCGGCAAGGGCCAGGCCATACTCCAACTCGGCCACGGCCCAGCCGGCGCGAACGAGTTGCTCGCCGAGGTCGGCCCCGTTGGTGCTGCAGTGGGCCAGGACGCGGCGGTAGCGATCGCGGCCGTCGGCGGCGCAAATCGTGGTTCCGGCGTCACTGAGCTTCGCGAGGAACGACCGGACCTCGCGCCCGCACGGCCATTCGGCACCGGCCGCATTGGTGCAGGTCTGATCGAGTTCAACCGCGTCGAGTCCGAGAAGCCGGATGCGCGCATTGCCAATTCTGAGTGTGTCGCCATCGACGGCTGACGCCCGCCCGGTGAGGGCCGGTTCGGGTGGCAGCAACAGGGCGACAACGACCGCGATGATGCCGATCGCGACCAGCGTCACGACAGCTCCGAGAGGGTTGCGGAAGCCGCGCCGTCGGGCCCAGGGCGTACTCCGCATTTCACTCCCCCTTAACCACGTTTGGCATAGGCTTTTTTCTTAGCGTAGCGAATGCGTAGCTGTTTCGCAGCATCGAGTTAGTTGAGTACCGCGTAATGCCGTTCGAGCCAGCGCATCAGGCCGATGTGCGCTCCCAGATGGGGCGTGACCTGCGCCGCACGGCGCAGAAGACGGTATTCGACGCCCGCCAGCGGCTGACCTCCTCGTCGGGAACCCGCGCCTCCTTCGATTACGAACTGCTGCACGAATACGCGGATTCGCGGATGTCGAGCGCGCTCGTGTTGCCGCTGATGTTCGCGATCCTCGCCCTGTTCTCGTCGCTGTGGGTTCAGCCCATTGTCGCCGTCGGCTGGGCAGTACTGGTCGTCGCGGCCAACACCGGCGTCGTGATTGCCTCGCGGCAGCTCAAGCGCAAATCGGTGGACCAGTTCATCGCGAGCCGCTGGACGACGACGTTCATTACGGTCGAGACCGTCTACGGCATTGCCTGGTCGCTGCTCGCGACCTTCACGCTGTTCAGCGACGACTCGGCCAGCCTCGCAGTGGTGATGTTCGCCCTGGCGCTGGTCGGCATCGCGACCAATGCCGTGTCATCGCGCACGCTGCCGGGCGCAACGCTGATGTCGACGCTGCCGGTCGCGCTCACGGTGGCGATCAACCTCGTCGTCCTCGGCGGTACCCTGAACTGGTCGCTCGCCGCGGTGACGATCGGCGCCGAGATCTTCTTCGTCTACCTCGCCCGGCAGATGCATGGCAGCAAGCTCGAAGAGATCATGCACCAGGCTGAGAAGGACCAGCTCATCAACGAGCTCGAGGAAGCGCGCGAGATGTCGGACGAAGCGCGGCGCCATGCCGAGCAGGCCAACATCGCCAAATCGCAGTTCCTCGCGACAATGAGCCATGAGCTGCGGACCCCGCTCAACGCCATCATCGGCTTCTCCGAAGTGCTGAAATCGGAACTGCTCGGCCCCCATGCCGTGCGGCAGTACAAGGAATACGCTGGCGACATTCACAGTTCCGGCCAGCACCTGCTCAACCTCATCAACGAGCTGCTCGACCTGAGCCGCATCGAGGCGGGCAAGTACGAACTCAACGAGGAGGCGGTGTCGCTGATCGACGTAGCGGAGGATTGCCGGCGGATGGTCGAAATCCGCGCCAAGGCCAAGGGCATCGAGCTCAGCTTCAACTACGCCAACAATCTGCCGAAGCTGTGGGGTGATGAGCGCGCCGTTCGGCAGGTGGTGCTCAACCTCCTCTCCAACGCCATCAAGTTCACGCCGCAATCAGGCAAGGTCGCCGTGATGGTGGCGCGCTCGACCGATGGCGGGCAGCTCATCTCCGTGCGCGACAACGGCCCCGGCATCCCCGAGGACGAAATCGAGACGGTGCTCTCGTCCTTCGGTCAAGGCTCGCTGGCGCAGAAAACCGCGGAACAGGGCGCTGGCCTCGGCCTGCCGATCGTGCAGAAGATCATGGAACTGCATCAGGGCCGCTTTGACCTGTTCTCGAAGCTGCGCTTTGGCACCGAAGTTATCGCCACCTTCCCGCGTGCCCGCGTCATGGATGCGCTGGCGCCGGTGATCGAGAAGCCAGAGCGCCTACGGATCTATTCGGAAGCTGACGGCACGCACGGCTAATCCTTGCCGCTGACGCCCGCACTTGCGAATGTCGCCATGTGCGTGTGCAAATGGAGCGCCGTTTTGGCGAGCACCATGCCCAGCGC
>JBKJTB010000310.1:0-9911 GCA_046594305.1 Devosia sp.
CAACGGGATCAGCACAGTGGTGAAAGGGAACATCAGCGTGCCGAGGATGGCGACGAAGAACAGCTCCCGCCCGGCGACTTTGAGCTTTGAAAGCGCATAGCCCGCCATGCCCGAAACGAGCACGACGCTGATGGCGGTGCAGCCGGCGACGATCGCACTGGTGCGCAGGTAGCCGAGGAAGCGCCCGTCATCGACGGTGAGCAGATCGCGATAGCTCGAGAAGTCGAACGGCCAGACGAAGATCGTCGGCGGATAAGTCTTGAGCGCGGTGTCGGGCAACAGCGAGATGGTGATCGCCAGCACCCAGGGCAGCAGGAAGGCCGCGGCGATGACGATGTTGAGCGCATAGACAGCGAGATCGCCGCGCGTCAGCATCCAGCCCGAGCGGCGGTTGCCAGCGACAGCGGCGGGCGCTGTATCGAGCACCGCGTCGGTCATGCTGCGGTCCTGTCACGGCTCAGCCGCAGTTGCACGATGGTAAGGACCAGCAGCGCCAGCATCAGCACGAAGGAGAGTGCCGCGCCGTAGCCGAGTTTGTAGCTCTTGAACGAGACATTGTAGATGCGCATCATGATCGGCGTCGTCGCCCCGCCCGGCCCGCCATTGGTCATGGTTAGGAATTCGGGGAAGCTCATGAACGAGCCGATGACCGAGACGATGAACACCAGCCCGAGGGTTGGCCGCAGCAGCAGCAGCGTGATCAGCGTGAAGCGCCTGAACGGCGAAGCACCGTCGATCGCGGCGGCTTCGTAGAGCTCGACCGGGATCGACTGGATGGCGCCGATGAACAGCACCATCGACAGCCCGACCCACAGCCACATGCCCATCACGGCGACCGAGAGGACCGCATAGGGCATGGTGCCGAGCCAGCCGATGGGTCCGTCGATGAGCCCGATGCTCTGCAGCGCGTAGTTGACGAGCCCGTCGCGCTGCGAGCCAAAGAACCATTTCCAGATGAGGCCGGCGGCCACCGTGGTGAGCACGGTGGGCATGAAGTAGATCGAGCGGAAGAAGGTAATGCCGCGCAGTGAGTTGGAGGTCAGCAGCGCGAGCAGCAGCGAGAACAGCACGCACAGCGGTGTGATGATCGCCGTCCACATGAGCGTGAAGCTCCAGGACTGCCAGACGATCTTGTCGGTGAGCATGCGGCTGTAGTTGCCGAGGCCAATGAAGCGCGGATTGCCGATCAACGGCCAGTCGAAGAGCGACATGTAAAACGAGCGGATCGCCGGGTAGTAGAAGAAGACCGCGAGCAGGACGACGATGGGCGCCATCAGAAAATAGCCGGCTGGATTGCCCAGCCGGCTGAGGACCGGGCGACGGACAGCGTCACGGGAGGTATTGCTGTCCATCGCCACGGTCATTCTCTGCGCCGAACCTTACTGGCTGGCGATGATGTCGCGCATCTTGACGGCGGCTTCGTCGAGTGCCTGATCGACCGGCTTGCCGCCGTAGATGTCAGACCACGCCGTGCCCCAGGGCTCGTAGAAATCGTTGTAGAACACGGTTTTCGGCACCTGGCCGTACTTAACGCCATCGCTGAAGGTGTAGTAGCGCGGTTCGGCATTGAAGTACTCGTTTTCGCGCAGGCCTTCGCGGACGCTCGGCATGCCGTTCTTGGCCCAGATGTCGACCTGCACGCTCGCGCCGAGTGCGAATTCGATGAAGTCCCAGGCTTCGTCGGGGTGCTTACCCTGCGCTGGAATGCCGATCATGTCACCACCGATGAACGATGACGGATTGTCGCCATTGGGGCTGGGGAACAGCATGACGCCATAGTCGGTGCCGGGGGCCTTGGTCTTGATCTCGTTGATGGCATAACTGCCGGTGCAGACCACGGCGACGCGGCCCGCCAGCAGGTCGTTCATCTTGTTGTCCCAGGTGTAGGCAGCCGGGTTGGGGGGCGCGAGGCCCTCGGTCATCAGCAGATTGGCGACAAAGCTGATGCCGGCCTTGGTCTCGGCGCTGTCGACGATCACATTGCCATCGGCGTCGAGCCAGTTGCCGCCATTGGTCCAGGCGAACGGCATGTCGCAGAACATCTTGGCGCCCGGATCGGACGCGGCACCGAAAGCGTAGACGGGCGAGCCGTCGGCGGCGGTCAGCTTGGCATCGGCGATCTTCTGCATGGCGGCCTGGAAATCGGCCCAGGTCTTGGGCGTGTTCTCCGGATCGAGTCCCGCGGCCTTGAAGATGTCCTTGTTGTAGAACAGAGCGGAGACGTCGGCGCTGAACGGAATCATATAGGTCTGGCCGTCCTTAACGCCGAGGTCGAGGAACTTCGGATTGAAGTCGGTGAGGCCGGCGGCACTCACCTTGTCGGTGATGTCGGCCATGGCGCCCAGGTCGATGAACTTTGGTGCCAGAACGAGATCGAGGTCGAGGATGTCGGGCACGTCGCCCGACGTCACGGCGACCGCAAACTTGTCCGCGATGGCGTCGCCGGTGAGTTCGGTCGGCACGACGACGATGTTCTTGCCCTCGGCCTGCATCTTGGCGTTGTACGCATCGACGGCCGGCTGAAGCTGCGCTCCATATGCCGTCCAGATCGTCACATTGACCGCGTCCTGCGCCACGGCCGCCGCCGTCAGCGCACCGAGCGCCACCGATCCGGCCAGCGCCGCGATCAGCACTGTCTTGGTCGTAGAAAAGTTCACAATATCTCTCCCCATTCTTGTGACCGGAGCGACTCGGCTGGGCTGCTGACCCCGCCCGCACGTCCTCGGGACAATCCACACGTCCAGCCTCGACGCTAACAGTTGATATGCGCGTGTCAATCATATTTTTGCGCGAGTGCGATTGATATGCGCGTTCCGTTGAGCGTATCTTGAGCACCTGTGATTGACTTACGACCTTCAACCAGACAAATGGCCGCCATTGCGCGGGCACCAAAAATGAAAAACGATCGTCTCACCCTCATCCGGCAGCATCTCTACAGCCACGGGCCGGCCTCGGTTCAGGATCTCGCCGACGCCACCGGCGCGTCGCTCGCGACGCTCAGACGCGACCTCGCAACGCTCGAGACGGACGGCGTCATCGATCGATCGCATGGCGGGGCACGGCTGGCGCGCGGCTCGAGCATCGAAGTGTCGTTCGATATGCGCGAGACCGAACGGCTGACCCATAAGCGGGCCATCGCCGACGCGGCCTATCGGCTCATCCGTCCGCACTCGACCATCTTCCTCGATTCCGGCACCACAGTGCTGCAGCTCGCCAAACGGCTGCGGCTCGACCCCTTGCCGATCGCCGTCTTCACCAACGGGCTGGCGGTCGCCCAGGAACTGCTGGCAGCGCCGCGGCTGCGCGTCATGCTGCTCGGCGGGCAACTGCGCGCCGACAATGCATCCGTCGTTGGCCCGCACGCGGAATCGATGCTCGATCGGCTCCACTTCGACCAGTTGTTCATGGGCGCGAGTGCCGTGGGCACCGACGGCATGATCTATAGCGTCGACGTTTCGGAGGCGAGCCTCAACGAGCGCATGCTCGCACGCTCCGCCGAGCGCGCCATCCTCGCCGACTCCAGCAAGTTCGGCTCGATCGCCACCTATGCCGTGGCGCCCATCGCACAGGCCTCGACGGTGATTTCGGACGGCCAGCTGAGCACCGAATGGCGGCAGACCCTCGAGAAGTCCGGCCTCGACGTCATCATTGCTGCCGACGGCGAAGACGCTCCGGCATCCGAAGCGGGCCGCGGAGAGCACACATGACCAGCGTGACTGAACGCACGATC
The DNA here is from genome assembly GCA_046594305.1 of Devosia sp. Lineage (GTDB taxonomy): Bacteria > Pseudomonadota > Alphaproteobacteria > Rhizobiales > Devosiaceae > Devosia_A. Next base: position 3,731 of record JBKJTB010000310.1, read on the forward strand.
TTCGACCAGTTCGACTATTGGCGCCGCTCCCCCCTGCCCGCCGGCATCGCGCCAGCTGGTGTGCCTCTGGCCATCATTGGCTGTGGCACCTCCTACAATCTCGCTTTGTCGATCGCGGCATCCGCTGCGGCCGCGGGCTTTCGCGCCACCGCGGTCCCCGGCAATGAGTGGTACCGGCGCCCGCAGAACTACGTCCCGGACTGGAAGTCCGCGACCGTGGTCGCCTTGTCGCGAAGCGGCGAGTCCAGCGAAACGGTGGCCGCGGCCCGCCGCTCGCGCGAGCAGAACCTCACTCTAGTCAGCATCACCTGCGAGAGCGAAAGCAGCCTCGCGCAGATCGGCGGTCCGGTGATCTACTCCCCTACCGATCCGGCCGAGGGCATCGTGATGACCACATCCGCCAGCCTGATGCTGCTTGCCGGCCTACGCCTTTGCGGCGTGCCGGTCGACGCCGAGGCGGCCGCCAGTGCCGCCATCAGACTTCTCGCGGATTTCGATGCCCGGGGCCAAGATTTGCTCGCCGATGTCGAACACGTGGTTTATCTCGGCGCCGGCGCCAACTACGGCCTTGCCGTCGAAGGCGGACTGAAGCTGCAGGAGATGAGCCAGGTCTTCACGCAGGCTTACCATCCCCTCGAGTATCGGCACGGCCCGATAAGTCTCTCAAGCGAGCGAACCCTGGTCGTCATGCTGTACTCATCTGATGGCCTGTCGGAGGAAGCCGCGGTGGTGCAGGACGTTCAGTCGCTTGGCGCGAGGGTTCTGGGACTCGGTGGACCAGGCGACGTGATGCTGCCGCGTGAAGCCACAGGCGGAAGCGGGCTGCTGGCGATACTGCCAGTGTTACAACTCCTCGGCGAACGAATGGCCACCCGCAGGTCAAGAGACACGACGGCTCCCAGGCATCTGACCAAAGTGGTTCGCGTACCCGCAGCGATGTAGGTGGGGCCGTATCAGGGGCGTTGAGGGTCCGCTTTTGGCGGTGGGTTCAACTGATGGCTGCAACACACTCGGCGAACTTCTCTGCTGGCGTTTGGTAGAGCAAAGTCTTTCTTGGTCTCGCGGAGGGTGGCGATGGCTGTGTTTCGCCCCAAGAGACCAACACCGACAATGTTCCCCTAGAGCACGAAGTCGGCCGCCGTGATACTGATCAGGCCGTTAAGCTGGATCGTGGTCTCGCTCGTCGCGTCGCGATCGACATTCAGCTTAAGCACGGTGTGGTCGTTAGTCGTCCCTGCGTTGTCCTCCCAGTACCAGCCAATATGGCCTTTGGCGACCGCTGTCGCAGCGACGCCTTTGGCGTCGAATTTGAACGCCTGATTGCCGGGCCCGGCGACCGCGTCGATCGCGAATAGGTCGAGTTTGTCCGAACCGTGCGCAAAATCGGTGATGATATCGCGTGAGTTCGGCGCGCTTCCGGAGTCGGCGATGGCTGTGAACTGGAAGGTGTCCTTGTTCGCCCCGCCCGTCATCGAATCCACGCCGCTGCCGCCCACTAGGGTGTCGTTGCCGCCGTTCCCCACCACGGTATCGTCTCCGGCAAGAGCTGTGAGCAGGTTGGCGCCGGACCCACCGCTGATGGCGTTGCCAAAGGCGTTGCCCATGCCGTTGATTGCGGCGGAGCCGACGAGGGTCAGATTTTCGATCGTCCCCTTGGCGTGGGCGACGTTGGACAGACTGTAGGTGATCGACGACTTGACGAGGTCCGACCCATCTCCGCCTCTCTCGTCGACGATGTCGCCGGCGTTGTCCACGGCATAAGAATCGTTGCCAAGGCCACCCAGCATCAGGTCGGCACCCTTGCCGCCATCGATAGTGTCATTGCCCGTTAACGCGTTGATCGTGTCGTTGCCGTCCGCGCCAGCGATCTTGTCATCTTCAGCGGTGGGGAGGTGTTGACGGGCGATTGTGTGGGTGGCGTCGATGAGATTTGCGGCGACTGTCCCCGTGATGGTGACGCCTGCAACATCGCCGATCGCAACCACGAAGTTCGCCGTCGCGAAGGATCCATCCGGCGACATCGCCCGCACGACGATCGCGATGGAGGCACCGTCGGTCTCGCGATCGAGCATGAGTGAGGTGGTACGCACGACGCCGGTATCGGCGTCGATGGTGAAATGACTTCCCGCACTATTGTCGAGGCTATAGTGAACCGGATGGTCGCTGCCGTCAGGGTCGGCGGCAAAGGCTCTGATGCCTACTGCTACGCCGGCGGCCGAATCTTCAAGGACGGCGTCGGCCGCAGAGTTGGCGTCCGTCACTGCACCAATGGATTCATTGGCGTTGGTCACAGAGATGTCGAAAGACCGCTGGAGGGTCAGACCATGCGCATCGCTGACTTGAACGCTTATGGAGTGAGTGGCCGACGCCTCGAAATCGATGAGAGCACCATCGGCAACTATGATATTGTTACCGGACAAGGCAAAGCGGCCACCGGCGCTGTTGAGGAGTAGGAAGCTCAACCGATCCAGCGAACCGTTCGAATCGACCGCGCTCAAACTGCCGACCGCCGCTCCGTTTGCTGCATGCTCCGCCACTGACTTTCCAGCAAGCGCGATATCCGTCGGAGCTACGTTGGCGAGGTTCGCGAACGTCACCGTACCATCGGAGAATTGGAACTTCTCTGCGTGGTGGACGAGATCTGCACCGTCATTGGAACCGGCGCGAATGTCGGTGACGGTGACGTCGCTTGCCGACGATACGAACGTGTAGTCGCGCCATAGACCGGAGTAGACCACGGTGTCGGTACCGCCTCCGGCTTCGACCGTATCGTTGCCAGCGCCACTTGAAATGGAGTCGTCGCCGGCGCCGGTGACGATCGAGTCGCTTCCCGCCCCCGTGCGGACATCGAAGCGATCGACGCCGCTGAAGCTGAGCGAGCCCTGTGTACCATCGGAGTAGCGAACGCCTTCAAAACCGTTGCTGTAGTAGTCGGCGTTGGAGCCGGTGTTGGAATAGTACGAAAAGACAACCCCCACGCTGGCCCGTGAATAGTCAGCGACAAGCAGGTCGTTGCCGCCGCCTCCCATGCTGACGTTGTTCACCCCGGTGACCGCGGCGGTGGCGCCGCCAATCACCGTGACGGTGTCATTGCCGCCTCTCGTATCGATGATGTTTCCGAAGCTGGCCCATGTCACCCCGAGCGTAACGATGTCCGCTTGATCGGTTGAAATGAGATCCAGCCGCTCGATGTTTTGGATAGATGAGCCGTCGGCGAAGGTGCGCAAGATGGCAGGCGTCGTCAGATCGAAGACAATGCCCGTTCCTAGTTGGGTTAGATCGGCTTTCCATTGATCGACACCGACCCCGCCGTCAATGACGGCTCTGCCCTTGCCGCTATCGAGCAGATCGTTGCCACCGCCACTGCGGATTGTATCGGCGTTATCGCCGGTCCGGATGCTGTCGCCACCATTGCCCGTGGATATGTCGAAGCGATCGACGCCGCTAAAGTTTAGGGAGCCCTGAGCGGTTCCGGAATAGCGAGTGCCCTCGGCCGCATTGCTATAGTAGTCCGCGTGCGTGCCGGTGTTGGAATAATAGCTGAATGCCACGTCAACAGTTGCGGCCGAATAGTCGGCAATGAGCAGATCGTCACCGCCGCCTCCCATGCTGACAATATTGGAGCCGGTGTTCGACCCGGTTGCGCCGCCGTGGATTGTCACCGTGTCGTCGCCACCTCGGGTATCGACTGTGTTGTCGTAGGCTGCCCAGCCCGTGCCGAGCATGATTGCATCGTCATGCTCGGTCGAAATCAGGTCGAGCCGTTCGATATTTCGGATGGTCGATCCGTCGGAAAAAATTTGCGTAGTGGTCGGTTCACGAAGATCGAGAGCGATACCCGTGCCTAGCTGAGTGAGGTCGGCCTTCCACTGGTCCACACCCGAACCTCCGTCGATGATCGCCCTTCCCTGCCCGCTGTTGAGCAGGTCGTTGCCGTTGCCGCTTCTGATGGTGTCGGCGTTGGCCCCTGTGGTGATCGAATCGTTGCCGGTGCCTGTGGTGATGCTGAAGCGGTCGACCCCGCTGAAGCTGAGCGAGCCTTGCGCACCGTCGGAATAGCGAGCGCCCTCGAAGCTGTTGCTGTAGTAGTCCGCGTTACTGCCTGTGTTGGAATAGTAAGCAAAGACTAAGCCGACGGTCGCAGCGGAATAGTCGCCGATGAGGAGGTCATTGCCGCCGCCTCCTAGGCTGACGTTGTTGGTGCCCGTGCTCGCAGCGGTGGCGCCGCCGCGAACCGTCACAGTATCGTCGCCGGCACGGGTATCTACGACGTTGCCATAGGCCGACCAGCTCAAGCCCAGTGTTATGACGTCGTTCAAGGTGGTCGAAATCAGGTCTAGGCGCTCAACATTCCTGATCGTCGATTGGTCGGTCAGCGTCTGCACCTGCGATGGATCGGTAAGATCGAGAACGACTCCGGCGCTAAGCAGCGTCAGGTCGGCTCTCCACTGATCGACCCCGGTGCCGCCGTCGATGATCGCCTTGCCTCGGCCGCTGTCGAGCACATCGTTGCCGTCGCCCGAGGACAGCGTGTCGGCGTTGTCGCCTGTCCGGATGCTGTCATTGCCGTGCCCGGTGGTGACCCGGAAGCGCTCGACGCCGCTGAAGCTGAGGGAGCCCTGCGCGCCGTCTGCGTAGCGCGCACCCTCAAAGCTGTTGCTGTAGTAGTCCGCATTACCGCCGTTGTTGGAATAGTAGGCAAAAACCACGCCGACCGTCGCCAACGAGTAGTCAGTAATAAGAAGGTCGTCGTTACCGCCGCCCATGTTGACCTGGTCGGTGCCGGTCACGCTGTGCGTCGCGCCACCTCTGCCCACGTCGGCAATATCGTCGCCCGCTCCAGTGTTGAGGGTGTCAGTGCCACTGCCGCCGATGAAAATATCGTCGCCGGCCTGACCCTGGAGATTGTTCGACTGCGTGAGGCTGCCCCGGATCGTGAAGGCGCTGATGCCTTGATACCAGACCGAATCCTGGGCTGGATTGAGAGCGTCGCCGGCCTCGACATAGGTGAAGACCGTGTCGCCGCCGGGACCGTGGACCGTGACCGTCGCGAACTGGACGGCCAGATCGAGCGAACTGTAATCGATCGTCAGCCGGTCGCTGCCGTCCTGCCCGTGGACCTCATCGATGCCGTGCAGCGGAGCAAAATCGTCAGAGCCTGAGGTGCCCCAAAGGCTGTCGTTGCCGTTGGTTCCCCGAATCTGAAGGGCCAGCGTCTGGTCATCGAAGGCGAGATGCTCGACACCAACAAGGGTATCGGTTCCGCCGGCGCCTGTGACGACGACGGTGCCGGTCAATAGATCCTTTGCTATGGTGTAGCTGCTGCTGTTGCCGACGAAGATCGCCGTGTCGTCGCCATCCCCCCCGTCGATGCTGTCGTTGCCCGGCCCGCCTTGAATGAAGTCGTTTCCATCGCCGGCGCTGATCTGATCATTGCCAGATAGCCCAAAAACCCAGTCGGCTCTTGCGCCAGGCTTACCTCCCGATACTCCCGCATGCGTTGCATCGATGATGTCGTCCCCGTGGCTGCCATAGATCGGCGCGTTGGTGACGTTGATGGTGAGGTCCTGGGTGTTGGAATGGTGCTCACTGTCGGTCGCGCTGACCGTGACGTGGTAGACGTTGTCATGGTCAGCATCGTGTGGGTTGTCGAAGTCGATCGGCAGCCTAAACGAGAGATAGCCGTTCGTCGGGTTGAGATCGAAATCGCCGGCGTCGACACCTGAGAGACCGTAAATGAGCGTCGACCCATCGATCAGATCGTAGGCCGATACGATCGTGACGGTGGTTGAATCGTAGGGACTCGCGTTCTCCTGGATGTTGATGGTCGCGGTCGCGCCACCCCCGTTGGAGAGGATATCCGGATCCTCTGATCCATGGCTCATGGCCAGCGTGAACGAGCCAGCCCCGCCATCGTTGTACGCCCGGGCCACAAGATAGAACGTGCCGGTCGCTGGCTGCGCTGCAGATATGACGAGCCGAGAGTCAGATCCCACGCCACCGTCGTCGACCTGCTTGACGATGTTTCCATTTGCGTCGAGGAGCTTGAGCCACGGGTCGTCCAGCGTGCCGCCGGCGCTCGATGCACCCTGAAGGTCGAACACATAGGTTTCGCCCGCCGTCAGGACGACCTTGTACCAGGCTCCGTCGCCGACCGCGGCAAGGTTCCCGGCTACCGTAT
>JBKJTB010000327.1:0-25453 GCA_046594305.1 Devosia sp.
TCTCCGAGCTTATTTCTCCGACTTATCCACGGTACTTCCGAGCTGTGCTAAGATCCCTTCAGTTCATCGCACGGACGGTAGTCGACGCGAACGACGCGATGGACCAGCGGGTGGGGAGGTTTCGCGATCTCCCTGGGCCGTGCGGTGGCGCGCTGGTAACCCCAGCCCGATCGCGCACGTGATCCTGAAATCCCGCGCCCCGAGGCGAGTGCGTCTCACATACTAAATCATCGAGGCGTACGCGCCTCGGGGCTCCGTCCACTTCCTCAGCCCGCTGGCTGCGAAACCGGAGGCTCATGACCGATGGAGGCTTCAGCTTGCCCACACGGAACCGAGCAGACCTAGGCCTGCATGCGATCGAGTCGCAGTTGCGCGGCACGCCGGTGACCTTCGAGCGTCTCGCTCGCCGACTGCCGCGCGGCCGGTGGGGCAACCGCTTTGACGCCGCGCTCGTCGATCCACTGGTGGGTCGCGATCTTGACGTAGGCGCCGACCCAGAGACCGCCGGTATAACGCCCGGCCCCCGCCGTCGGCAGCGTGTGGTTGGTGCCGATGCACTTGTCGGAGTAGACCACGCTCGCCAGCTCGCCGATGAACAGCGAGCCGTAGTTGCGGAGTTTCAGCGCCATGCCCCGCGGGTCGGCGGTGTGGACCTGCAGATGCTCGGCCGCGACAAAGTCGGAGTACGCGATCATCGTTTCTTCACTGTCGCACACGACGATCTCGCCATAGTCCTTCCAGGCCGTGCCGGCGACGTTCGCCGTCGAGAGGTCAAGCAACTGGCGCTCGACTTGCTTGAGCGTCGCCTCGGCGAGCGCGCGGTCGGTGGTGATGAGGCCGACGCGGGTGCGCACGTCGTGCTCGGCCTGCGCCAGCATATCGGTCGCGATCATCTCGGCATCGCCGGTCTGATCGGCGACGATGAAGATTTCGGACGGGCCCGCGAGTTGGTCGATGCCGACCGGGCCAAAGACCTGGCGCTTGGCTTCGTTGACGAAGGCATTGCCCGGCCCGACGATCTTGTTGACGGCGGGCACGCTCTCGGTACCGAACGCCATCGCCGCAATCGCCTGCGCGCCGCCGATCTTGAAGATGCGGTCGGCGCCGCTGAGATGGCAGCCGGCGATCATCGCCCGATGCGCATTGGGCGGCAGACACGCGATCACTTCGTCGACGCCTGCGACTTTCGCCGGCACGATCGTCATGATCGGTGCCGAGAGCAGCGGATAGCGACCGCCCGGCACATAGCAGCCGACGCGCTCGATCGGGATGACGCGATGGCCGAGGTGAATGCCGGGCAGCGTTTCGATCTCGAGCGGCAGGATGGTCGCCAGCTGTGCCTCGGCGAATTTGCGCACATTGGCGATGGCGAATTCGGTGTCGGCGCGGGTCTGCGGGGCGAGTTCGCCGAGCGCGGCTTCGCGCTCGGCGGCCGTGACTTCGAACACTGCGAGTTCCGACTTGTCGAACTGCTTGGAGTACTCGTGCACCGCCGCGTCGCCGCGTTCCTTCACGTTCTTGAGGATTTCGGCGACCAACGCCTCGACCGGCTTGTTGTCGCTGACCTGGTCGCGCGACGGCGACTTCACGAAGCTGATGCCCTCAGGGGCGCGGGTGGAGTCGGTCATGGCGAAACCTCGGAAATCGCTGGAGTGGCAGACGCGGATTTGGGTGCCCTGCGATCTTCGTCGCACCGGCCCGAGATCGCTATTGCATACGTATGCAGAATTTGCCAGAACTTCTTTGCCGCGCTGCACTTCGACCTTCGTCGGGCCAGCACAAGCGGCCATTCACCGCAAATCGCGATGGATGCGCACGGCGCGCCACGACGCGCTAAGATGGGCGTATCGAAGGAGCATCCGATGGCCGAAGACACCGACAAGGGCAGCAAGTCCGCCAAGATCGCGCGGATCGATACGCCCAAGCAGGAGGTGCTGCAGGTCGAGCGCCGCGACTATCCCGAGCTCGCCCCCAACGACCGGCCGCGCAGCCAGCCAATGGATGGGTTCGACGACATCTACACCGACATCGTCGACTACATCGTGCGCTGTACGCACAAGATCTGGGACGAGCGCGATATCGGGCTGATCTACACCCACTACACCCACAACGTCGTGCTCTATGGCACCACCGGCACGATCTATAATCGCGAGGACGTCGTCCGCGATACCATCCAGCGGCTGGTGTCGTTCCCCGAGCGCCGTGGCATGGCCACGCAGGTGATCTGGAACGGCAACGACAAGGACGGGTTCTTTACCTCGCACCTCGTTACCGGTTCCGGCCGCCACACGCAGTACGGCCATCTCGGCGCGCCGACTGGAAAGCCGTTCGTGTCGCGCACGATCGCCGACTGCATGATCATCCGCAACAAGATCTATCGCGAATGGGTGGTTGCCGACACCATGGCGATCATCAAGCAGCTCGGTCTCGATCCCAACGACTTTGCGGCAAAGACGGCGAAGTCGAAGTTCGATGCGGGGCTGCTGTCGCTCGACATCGGCGAGAACCGCCGCATCCTCGGCCAAAACCCGCCCGAGTGGGAAGCCGACGTGTCGCTCGCCCACACCGAGCTCGAGGCCGACGTCATCCGCTGGCTGCACGAGATCTTCAACAAGCGCATGTTCGGTAAGATCAAGGACGTCTACGCGCCGACCGTGCAATATCACGGCCCGCTGATGAAGGAGCTCTACGGCGTCGCCGCCGTGACCCACCAGCATCTCGGCCTCGTCGGCTCGATCCCCGATGCCGGCTATTTCATCCAGCACGTCGCTTCCAATGAGAGCGAAGAAGGCGGCACGAAAGTCGCGGTCCGCTGGATCATCGAGGGCCACCACCTCGGCTACGGCATCCTCGAATCGCTGGGCGAACCCACCGGCAAGCGTGTCCAGATTCTCGGCATGACCCACTTCCACATCAAGGACGGCAAGATCGTCGACGAGTGGAACGTCTATGACGAGCTGAGCCTATTGACGCAGATCAAGCTGGCCCAGTTGACGGATCAGGCAGCATAGCGCTCCCGGTCAGCGCTTGTGCTGCAATGTCGTCCAGGCAAGCAGCGCCGACACGACAGCAAGCCCGGCCGTCAGATAGGCGATCGCCGCGAACGCCGTGTCCGTGGCGGCCACCCGCGCAGTCTCCTCGCCGGCCGGGAGAGTACCGGCTGGCGGCAGGCCGAAGCCCACATCCAGAGAGGGCGCCATGCCGGCAAAGATCGAGGCGGCAAGCGCCCCCATCATCGCCACCGCGAGCAGACCCGCAACCCGCGCGACGGCGTTGTTGATGGCCGAGGCGGTTCCCGTATCGCGATCGGCCACCGACGTCATCACCGCGGTCGAGATCGGGCCCGCGACGCCACTCATGCCGACGCCGAACAGGCACATCAGCGGCAGCACGGCAAACCAGACGCTGTGGAGGCCGACAGTGAGCCCAAGCCCGAGGAACGACAGCGCCACCAGCAGCGAGCCGCCGGCGATCACCGGCCCCGGCCCGATCCGGTCCGTCAGCCGGCCGGCGGGCGAGGAGAGGAGCGTGAGGGCGATACCCAGCGGCAGCATCGAGATCGCGACTTCGGCCGGCGAGACGCCCCAGCCTGCGATCATCACCGTGGGCAGGTAGAAGGTGACGGCGGCGAGGCCGAAATAGAGAACCAGCGTCAACGCCTGCGCCCCCGAGAAGGCGCGATCGCGAAACAGGCCGAGCGGCAGCATGGGCGCCGGGCTCCGTGCCTCCCACAGGAGAAAGGCACCGAGGACGACAAGGCCCGCGACGAGCATCAGCCAGAACCGATCGGCAGGATCGATGAAGGCGAGAGAGATCAGCAGCAGGCCGATCGTCGCTGCGATCGCTCCGACGATATCGAGCCGCCGTCCCGCCTCGGGGATATCGGCGGGCGTCATGAACAGCAGTGCCAACGCAATGCCGCCGAGCGGCAGATTGACCGCGAAGATCAGCCGCCAGCTCCACTCGCCGAGCACCGTGAGCAGGAAACCGCCAACTACCGGCCCGAGCAGGCTGGTCAGCGACGAGGCCGCCGCCCAGATGCCGATGGCCCCGCCGCGCTGGTCTTTCGGATAGGCCCTGGCGATGATGGCGAGGCTACCCGGGACCATGAAGGCGGCGCCGATCCCCTGCACTGCCCGTGCGGCGATCAGCAGGCCCGGCGTCGGCGCGATGGCGGAGGCGAGCGACGCCACGACGAAGAGCACGATGCCGGTAGCAAACACATTGCGGAGGCCGAAGCGGTCACCCGCAGCGCCGCCGAGCAGGAGCAGCGACGACAAGGTCAGCAGGTAGGCGTTCGAGACCCATTGCGCGTCGGCGAGCGTCGCGCCGAGGCTGCTGCGAATGGCGGGGGTGACGATCGAAATCACCGAGCCGTCGATGAATCCCATCGAGGACGCGAGGATCGCGGCGATCAGCACCAGTCGGCGCTGGCTTGGCTCATAATGCGTGTCGGTCATGACTGGCTCCGCCCTGGCGCAACAGTGAACCGCTGTTCGAGCAGACGCAACGCATCGAAAGCGAGTATCGCGAGCACGCCAACCACCAGACCGCCCTGCGCGACGAACGCAAGATTGGAGTTGATCAGCCCTGCAATGATTGCCTCACCCAGGGTACTCGCAGCAACTGTCGAGCCGATCGTCGCCGTAGCCATCGAGATGACCACCGACAATCGTAAACCGGCAAGGATCATCGGCAGCGCCAGCGGCAGTTCGATCTGCCAGAGCCGCTGCGTCTCGGTCATACCGGAGGCACGCGCCGACTCCTCGATTTCAGGCGCGATGTTCGTCAGACCGGTGAGCGCATTCTCAAAGATCGGCAGCAGCCCATAGAGGAACAACGCAACCAGCGTCGGCGCGGTGCCGAAGCCGAGCACCGGCACCGCGAGGGCCAGCACCGCAACCGGCGGAAAGGTCTGGCCGACATTGGCGAGGGTTCGGGACAGCGGCAGGAATTCCGCGCCGATCGGCCGCGTGACGAGGATGGCGAGGCCGATGGCGACGATGCTGCTGGCGAGCGTCGCGATGCCGACGATGGTCAGATGGCTGAGGGTCAAACTCAGCAACGCATTCTGCGTGTAGATCGCCGGCTGGTCGTTCCTGGTCAGCGGCAGGAAGACGAAGGCAAAACTCTGCGGTGACAGCAGGAATCCGACCAATAGCGCCAAGACGACGGCGCGGATGATGAGACCGATTTTCATTGGGGCCGCGCCGCCTGCCGTACCGCGGTCGCAAGCGTCACTCGCCCGATGATCGCACCGTTGGGATCAGTGACGGGGAGCGCATCGCGGCCGGTCCACAGGGCCTCCTCCAGAGCATCGCGCAGCGAGACATCCTCTGCAATTGGCGTGCCCGGAGCAGCGCCTGGCTCAACGAAATCGCGAATGGCCTGGAACGACAGGAGGCGAAACGGCCGTTCGCCGCTGCCGAGCAGTTCGCCGACGAATGTGGTCGCTGGACGAACCACAATCTCCTGCGGCCGATCATACTGGAGCAGCTTGCCCTCATCCATCACGGCAATACGGTCGCCGAGGTGGATCGCTTCATTCATGTCGTGTGTGACGAGCACGATCGTCGTGCCGAGCCGCCGCTGAATCGCCCGAAGATCCGATTGCGCTTTGGCCCGAATGATTGGATCGAGTGCGCCGAAGGGCTCATCCATGAGCAACACCTTCGGCGCCGCGGCGAGCGCGCGGGCCACACCGACACGCTGCTGCTGGCCGCCCGAAAGCTCGCCCGGCAGCCGGTCGCGGAAAATGTCGGCGTCGAGCTGGAACAGCGCAAGCAGTTCATCGACACGCGCCGCGATCTTGCCCTTGTCCCAGCCGAGGAGGCTCGGCACCGTCGCGATGTTCTGGCCGACCGTCCGGTGCGGAAACAATCCATGCCCCTGGATGGCGTAGCCGATCTGCCGGCGCAGTTCGTGCACCGGGCTCTCGCGGGTGTCCTTGCCGTCGATCAGGACGCGGCCGGCGCTCGGCTCGATCAGCCGGTTGATCATGCGCAACAGCGTGGTCTTGCCCGATCCTGATGTTCCGACGATCGCAACGATCTCGCCGTCTCCGATGCGCAGCGAGACATCGTCGACGACGGGCGTGCCGTCGAAGCTCTTGGACAGATGTTCGATCTCGATCATCGGCGGCCCCCTGGGGAGATCAGTTCGACAACAGCGTCGAGAATGACGGCAGCGGCAAAAGCCAGCGCCACGGTGGGCACGGCGCCCAGCAACACGAGGTCCATGGCGGTCTGGCCCACCCCCTGGAAAACGAACACGCCGAAGCCGCCGCCGCCGATCAGCGCGGCAATGGTGGCAAGCCCGATGTTCTGGACCAGCACGATGCGGATGGCGGTGAGGATCGAGGGGAAGGCCAGCGGCAGTTGGACCTGCAGCAGCCGCTGGCGATCGGTCATTCCCATGCCACGCGCCGCTTCGTTGGCAGCAGCCGGCACGCCGTCGAGCCCGACGATGGTGTTGGCGACCACCGGCAGCAGCGAATAGAGGAACAGTGCCAACATCGCCGGTGCCACGCCGATGCCGGCGATGCCGAGAGCGGTGGCGCCCGGTATGTTGGCAGCGACCCACGCCAGCGGCGCGATCAGCAGTCCGAAGAGAGCGATCGAGGGAATCGTCTGCATGGCGTTGAGGACATTCAGCACGACGGCCCGAACTTTCGGCGCGCGATAGCACCATAGCCCGATGGGCAATCCCGCCAAGGTCGCGGCAGCAAGCGAGCCGAGCGCCAGCCAGATGTGGGTGCCGCCCTCGCGCCAGAACGCGTCGGCGCGATTGCTGTACTCGCGAAGCACAGAAACGTCGCTCCAGAGGCCCGACAGAAGGATCGCTGCAATGGCCCCCGCAACGCCGGTAAGCAGGCCCATGCGCAGCCAGGGACCGAGCTTCAACCGCGCCACCGAATCCGAGGCGAGAAGGGCGAAGGCGAGGAATTCGAGCCAGAAGCCCATGGCCGGCGAGGTGCGGGAAATCTTGTCGCCCTCCGGTGTCAGCGCCGAAGCGGCGTGACCGAGGGCTATTGCGAGCACGACGAGCGCGAGCAGGCTGACGGCAAGTCTCAACCGTGGCGAGGCCCCGATGAGTGCAACGCCAGCGGCAAAGGCAAGTACGGCGCTCAGCAGCAGCGCTTCCCATGCCGGGAGGGCGGCGAACCACGACCAGCCTGTGCCGGAGACGATCCGGTTGGCGCGAAACAGGATGAAGGGCGTGACCGCACCGGCGATCGCAATCAGCGCGATGACAGTTCCGAGCCTGTCGATGCGAATGAACGGGCGGCGTTGTTGAGGGAGCGTGTCTGCGAGGGCCATGAAGACTCGGGGCGGGGGAAACCCGCCCCGAACTGGTTACTTCAGAAAGCTGTTGGTCTTCAACCAATCGATTGCAACGGCCTGAGCCGACTCGCCGCCGACCTGGATGCGGCCGTTGAGGTCCTGCAGCGTAGTGATGTCGAGCTTAGCGAAGACGGGCGCCAGCAGATCCTTGATCTGCGGATACCGCGTCAGCACCGCCTCGCGGATGATCGGCGACGGCTCGTAGACCGGCTGCACGCCCTTGTCGTCGGTGAGGACAACGAGGCCCGAGGGCGCGATACCGCCATCGGTGCCATAGACCATGGCGGCGTTGACGCCGTCGGTCTGCTGAGCGGCGGCGGCGATGGTCGCGGCCGTGTCGCCACCCGAGAGCGTGACCAGCTGCTCCGGCTTCAGGGTGAAGCCATAGACCTCCTGAAACTTGGGCAGCGCGGCGGGCGAGCTCACGAACTCCGCCGAGGCCGCAAGTTTGACCTGACCACCACCGGCGACGAACTTGCCGAAATCGGAAAAGCTCACGATCTTGTTGGCGTCGGCGACATCCTTGCGGAGCGCCACGGCCCAGGTGTTGTTGGCGGGCGCCGGCGCCAGCCAGACGATCTTTTCGGCGTCGTAGTCGAGCTTGGTCGCTTCGGCATAGGCCTTGGCAGCGTCGTTCCACAGCGGATCGTCGGCCTTGTTGTAGAAGAAGGCGGCGTTGCCGGTATACTCAGGATAGATATCGATCTGGCCGGCCTTGATGGCGTCGCGCACGACCGATGTGGCCCCGAGCTGGATCTTCTCGGTGACCGGAACGCCGTTCGCCTGCAGTACCTGCGAAATGATGTTGCCGAGCAGCCCACCTTCGGTGTCGATCTTGGACGAGACGACCACCTGGGCGTTGGCGGTGCCCGCCATGAGTGCCACCGCGAGCGTTGCAGCAGCGAGTTTAGTGAACAAGCGCAATTTTGATCTCCTTGATCTGTGGGCCGCGAGCGGCCCGCTTGTTTCGTGGCAAGTGTTCAGGCCAGTTGCGGGTAGGAGCGGTCCATCGCCCGCTTTTCCATGGCCAGAATGCTGCCGTATGCCTCTTCGGCGAGAACCTCGAAGCCGGCGAAATGAAAATCCAAGTGCTCGGTGCGGGCGGCGCCGCTGAGGAAACCGCCAAGCACGTCGCGCAGAGATGCGAGCTCGTCGTCAGATGTCGTGATTGCGGTGATCAAAGGCAAGCCCGGCGTTGCCGCTGTCCGGCCGATAATCTTGATCGCATCGCGAATGTGATCGGGCTGGAGGGTCAGCGAAACCGGGTCGATGGCTGCGATATCCGCTTCTCCGGCCAAAACCGCGCGCAGCGATGCCGAATGACTGCCGGTCGCCACCGCGCTGCCGAAGAATCGGCCGTTCTCGGCCAGCGCCGAAGCCGCATCGCGCAGCGCGTTGTAGCCCGATTGCGAATGCCCCGAATTGAAGGCCGCCCGCCGCCCGCGCAATTGCTCTAGTGTCTCCGCCGAATCGTTGGCCCGCACCACGAGCGCACTGCGATAGTAGGGACCCTCGGTCCCTTCGACATCATAGATGGGCGTACCGACGTAGCGGACCTTGCCGTCCAGCACGTGGCGCAGTGGATAACCGCAGGTCTGTGCGAGCAGAAAATCGGCATCGAGCCACGCAGTCTCATAGTTTTTGGGCTGCGAGAGTGCCGCCGGCAGATCATCGAAGCCCGCGATCGAAAGCTGGTGCTGCAGGGCAAGCCACAGCCGGTCCACGGCGCCTCGCCAGCGAGACACCGCGAGTCATTGCGGGTCGCCCTGGTTGCGATGATGCGGATGAAGCAGATCGTCATGCGGCCGCATGAAGAAGCGCGCGAAGAGCTCGCCATAGCTGCGATACACCAGCCCGCCATTGCGCTCCAGGATGGCCACGCGATGCGCACGATAGAGTGACGGAAGATCGTACCAGGCGATCGCCGGCCGGAGATGGTGCAGGACGTGCAGATTGTTGTTGAGGAAGAGCAGTGCCAGTGGTCCGCCATGTTCGACGATAGCGGTGCGTTCCTCATGCCGCTCGGCAAAACGGTGTTCGGCGAATGAGCGGATGCGCGTCAGTGCGCCACCGGCATAGACGAAGCCGAGCAGATAGAGCCAGAGGGGCATGCCGCACACGACAAGCACCCAGACCAGAACGATGGTGACGCCCACCGCGTGCCACGCCCAGATGTCGCGGCGCCGCTGGTCGCCCCGCGCGATCAGCCTTGCCTCGCTAACGAGGAAGAAGCCGATCATGAACGCCGGACCGAGCAGGAGCCGTCCAAGCAGGGTCTGGTTGAACGACAATATCGATCGCTGCCAATGCCCCAGGCGTGCCCACGCGTCTTCGGTAACATAGAAGGACTCGGGATCGTCGAGCGGATCGGTGAGACGCTCGTCGCGATGATGGCGCAGATGGGTGAGTTTGTAGATCGGATAGGGCAGCCAAAGAGAGATTGGCGGCCAGCCGATTGCATCGTTGATCCGGCGATTGCGAGTGGGATGCCCGTGCATCACCTCGTGCTGAAGCGAGCCGTGCCAGGCAATGGTCCAGGCCGCCAGAGGGGCCAGAAGCCATACCGCGATCGACTGCCAGAAATGGGTCAGCAGCACCCATCCGCCATAGATCGCCACCGCCAGTATCAGAGTTGGCAATTCCACCTTTGCGGAGCGGACGTGCGGAATGGATTTCGAGGCATCGGCGACCATCCTTCGATGATGACCAGAGAACCGGTTCTAGTCTATAAGCATAGTAGTCTAATATTCTCTCCAGCCCCCGAGGAGAGATTTTACCTTCTGTGCGGTCGCTGTGTCCTGCAATTGCGTGTCGAACCGTACGTCAGGGGCAGACGCTAGCGGCTGTTCCCAGGTTCTTCCGACGGCGAAATTCCGCGGGCAGACGATTGCCTTCCTACAGGCGACTTAGCTCTGCATCGACCCATACAGCAGCATATCCACCGCGCGCTCCATCGAGCCTGCGAGGGTCACGGCACCGCCATTGACGAAGAAGATCGCGTCGGCGTTGTTGATGGTGTTGAGCCGGTGGGCGATGATGATCCGCGTCGTCGTCGCGGGCAGGCGCTCGAGGATGTTTTCGAGCAGTTGCTCGGTGACGGTGTCGATGTTGGCGGTCGCTTCGTCGAGGATCAGGATCTCGGGGTTGCGCAGGGCGGCGCGGATAAAGGCGACGAGTTGCTTCTGGCCGAGGCTCATGGCGTCGCCGGTCGCCGACACTTTGGTTTCGAGGCCGTCCTCGAAGCGGGCGAGGAGACCGGCGAGGCCCGCATCGTCGAGGGTCTTGCGCAAGTCCTCATCGGACAACGACGCGTGGCGCGCGTTGCCATAGAGGATGTTGTCGCGGACGGTGCCCGTGAAGAGGAACGGCTCCTGGAGGATGAAGCCGATCTTTTCGGCGCGCTCCTCCGGCCCGTAGGCGCGGATGTCCTTACCCTGAAGCATCACGGTGCCCTCGGTCGGATCGTAGAGCCGCGCCATCAACGACGCTGTGGTGGTCTTGCCGCCCCCGGTCGGGCCGACGAGCGCATAGGTCTTGCCGCGCTCAAGGGTAAAGCTCACGGACTTCAGCACGTCGGCGCCGTCGGGGTAGCGGAACGACACGTTTTCGAAAGCCATCACTGCGGTGGAGGCGGTTTGCTCGGCGGGAACGATCGCCATATCGGAGTTGAGCGCGAGGACTTCGGAGATGCGGTCGAGGCCGGCGAGCGCGAGCTGCAGCGACGACCAGACGCTCGCGAGCTGGCGCAGTGGATTGTAGAAATTGTTGACGTAGAGCAGGAAGCCGATGAGCAGGCCCGCCGTGAGGTCACCCGTCGAGATGAGATAGATGCCGTAGGCGAGGACGACGAGCTGGCCGAGATTGTAGGCAAGGCCATAAATCGGGATGAAGACGTTGCTGGCGATGCCGGCGCGAATGGAGGCGGCGTAATTGGCGGTGTTGGCCCCGGCGAACTTGTTGCGGAAATAGTCGAGCCGGTTGAAGGCCACGATGACCTTGAAATTGGCGAGGCTTTCCTGGATCTCGCCGCTCAAACTGCCGAGGGTCTGGAGGCTCTTGAAATTGGCACGCTTAACCCAGCCGCCAATGAGCTGGGTCACCACGAGCACCAGGACAGCCGGGAGCAGCGAGGCGCCACCGAGCCGGAAGTTTAGGACCAGCAGCAGGATGCCGGCGCCGACGATGAGGAAGGCGTTGCCGAGGAACTGCATCAGCGCCTGCGCGAAGAACTGGTTGAGTTTATCGGTGTCGTTGTTGATGCGCGAGATCAGGTCGCCGGAGCGGTTCTGGTTGAAGAACGCGACCGGCAATTCCTGCAGCTTGTTGAAGATGGCATTGCGGAGATTGAACAGGATGCGGCGGCCGACGCCGCCCATGGTGCGGGTCTGGGTGTAGGCCGAGAACAGACCGACGACGTAGACCGCGAGCAGGATAGCGCTCCAGAGCAGAACGCCACTATAGTTCTTGGTTGCAATGAAGCTGTCCACGGTATGGCCGATGATCAATGGCGAGATCAAAGCGGTGGCCGATGAGATGAGGATCGCGGCGAGCGCGATGAGGACGTTGCGGCCCTCGCCCTTCATCAGCGGCAGGAGGCGGGCCAGCGCGGTCCAGACCGGCTCCTTGGCCTCACTCGCCTCGGAGGTGTTAAGCTTGTAGCTCATAGTCCTCGGTGCTCTGCTGGGATTTGTAGATCTGGACGTATTCGGGCGACGCGTGGATCAGCTCGTCGTGGGTGCCGGTGGCGAGCACCTTGCCCTCCATCAAGAGCACGATCTGGTCGTAGTGTTCGACGGGGGCAATCTTTTGCGTCACCGAGACGAGGGTGATGCCGGGATAATTGGCCCGCACATTGGCGAGGATTTTCCGCTCGGTGCGCTGGTCGACGCGTGCGGTGAAGTCGTCGAGCAGCAGGACACGCGGGTTGAGGGCAAGGGCACGCGCCAGCATGATGCGCTGCTTTTGGCCACCCGACAGCGAGGTGCCGCGCTCGGAGATGATGGTGTCGAGCTTTTGCGGGAGCGTTGCGATGAAGTCGCCGAGCTCGGCGGTGTCGATGGCCTTCTTCAGGCTCGCGTCATCGACGATGTTGGAGAAGGCAATGTTCTCGCGGAGCGTCAGGTTGAAGGTGACGCTGTCCTGGAACACCAGCCCGACCTGGCGGTGCAGCGCCTCCTTGTCGTACGCATCGAGTGACTCGCCATCATAGGCAATGCGCCCGGCCTGAGGCTCGATGAGGCCCGTCATGGCGTAGAGCAATTGCGTCTTGCCAGCGGCGGTCGGCCCGATGATCGCGGTGCGGGTGCCGGCGCGGGCGATGAAGCTCACATCGTCGAGCGCCTCGCGCTGGCCGTAGCGCACCGAAAGGTGGGCGACCTCGATGTCACCGCGCAATTCGCGGTCGAGCGTGCCGGTCGCCTTTGGCATGGCAGCGTCGATCACTTGGGCGATGCGGTCATAGGACGCCTGCGCCTGTGCCACGACATTGCTCATGAAGCCGATGATGAGGATCGGGAAGATCAGGATCGCGAGGTAGGAATTGAATGCAGTGAACTGCCCCAGCGTCATCGCATCTGTGATCACCAAATGCCCGCCGAAGGAGAGGATCACGAGAGTTGCCAGATTGGTGACGAAGATGATGGTGGGGATGAGCCCCGCGAACAGCCGGAGGATGCTCATGCCGATGCCGAGCGCCTCTCCGTTGGCCGCGAGGAACTTCTGGTATTCGGCGGCTTGCGAGTTGACCAGGCGGATCAGCGACGAGCCGAGGATCGACTCGTTGATCACCTTGTTGAGCCAGTCGATGGCGCCCTGGGCTTTGCGGAAAAGTGCGCGGACGCGGGTCAGCACGACATAAAACGTGACGCCGATGACGGGGACGACGGTCAGTACCGCGAGCGCCAGCTGCCAGTTTATGAGCAGCAGCAGGATGCTCGCGCCGACGATCAGGAACAGCGAGGAGGCGATCGAGGCGATGGCCTGCGAGACGAAGTTCTTGATCGCATCGACGTCGGAGGTGAGGTTGGTGAGGAGCCGCGCGGGCGATACCGTCTGCACATACGCAAAATCCTGCTGCGCGATGCGGTCAACGAGTCGCGTCCTCAGATCGCGCGCCACGCGTTCCGAGGTCACGGTCTGGACGATGCTCTGGACATAGGTGAAGCCGAAGATGCCAAGCGAAACTGCGACAAACTGCAAAATGAGAGGCAACAGGCTGAAGCCCGGCGCGCTGAAATTGTCTATGGCGTGGGCGATAAGCTGCGGCACGACGAGATTGAGCGCATTGCCGACGATGGTGAGCGCCACCAGGAGGCCGACCCATCTCCGGTAGGGAATGAGAAGGGAAAACAGGCTTGTGGACTTCATCTGGCTTCCAGACGCCCTTCAAGGACAAAGCGACCACGGCGTCTTGCACCGTGCACGGTCAATAGGCAATCTCCGAGCGGAGTGGAAGTCGGCACCATCACTCGTAGCGGCGCAGTGCGAACGGTCCGCTAAGTGGATGGTCGATACGAAGGTATTTCCCCCTGGGCGCGGCTCCCGTCCAGCGGTGTAACCAGCTGGACTTCTTCCACACTCACCACCTTGTCGGATTACTCGAACACTGCGCATCGAATCGAGGACCGCGCCCGCAATGACGTTGTCGAGCTGGATGAAGCCATCGCGCCTGTACTGATCGATCTGATCCGGGGTGAGCGGGTAGTCCGGAATGTTGAGATTGTCGTGCATTGTGTCGTTCCTCGGTCGATGACCGCTTGCCGCGGTGCCCGCCCGGACAATCGCATCGGGAGGATCGGCCTGTCTTGGATTGATCGGCGCTCGGAATTGAATGAACCCGCGATAACAATAGATCCATCGAACTGCTGGTGAGGGCTCCGTCCGGCCGGTCAGCGATGAATACCTCGCGGACGTGGCCCTTCGCGGGCAATTAGGGACGAAACACTGTCGCGCGAGCCCCTTCAGGGACGGCCGTCGCTTCTTGCCAAATCGTACCGTCCGGTCGAGCGGAGACTGTCGCGGGCCATCTCGGGCGCGGGACTCCTTGCCGCTCGTCAATATCCCCTCCTTGACGCCAACTTCGGGCAGTGCAAAACTACGTTGTCAAATCGATTTGACAATCTCACTCATCCCACAGCGCTTCTGACGGGGATGTTTGTGGCGATGATGTCAAATCGATTTGACACTGTTGGACTGGAGCGAATCCTTTGAACGCGCGCGTAAGCCTCGCAGATGTTGCCCGACTTGCCGGGGTGTCCAAGACCTCGGCGTCGATGGCGCTGTCGGATAGCTCGCGCGTCGCTCGCGACACCAAGGTGAGAGTCCGCAAGGCGGCAGCCGAACTGGGTTACGTGCCGCATTTTGCGGCCAGCGCGCTTCGTTCCAAGCGGGCGGACACGATCGCAGTGGTGCTGCCGCACGTGTCTCAGCATGTGTTTTCGCATCCGGTGTTCATCGACCTGCTCGAGGGCATTTCGACTGCCGCCAATGCCCTCGATTTGTCCGTGCTGTTGTCAACGGCGCGCTCCCCCGAGGATGAATCGTCGGCCTATTCGCGGATCATTCGCGGTCGTCAGGCTGCAGGCGTAATCGTCGCGGCAGCTTCGGTGCATGACCAAAATCCCCGCGAGGTGCACGACGCCGGCTATCCCGTAGTGGTCGTCGGCCGCGTTCCAAGATCGAGCGACGTCGCGAGTGTCGGCATTGATGATATCGGGGGCGCGAAGGCAGTCGTCCGCCACCTGATTGAAGTGCATGGCGTACGGCGCGTTGGGCACGTGTCTGGCCCGCTCGACCACCAGTCCTCGATCGACAAGCGCGACGGCTATGTCAGGGCACTTGCCGAGGCCGGGCTGTCGATGAACCCGCGCTTGTTCTTCGAGGGCAATTACGAGGAAGCCTCGGGGCATAAGGCAGCCGCGGCACTGTCACCGCATCTGCGGCCGGGCGACGCGATCTTCTTCGCCAACGACCAGATGGCGATCGGCGCCATGGAAGAGTGGCGCAAGGCAGGTGTCCGTGTGCCCGAGGATGTCCGGGTCGTCTCTTACGACAACCATCCGATGTCGCGGCATGCGTCGCCAGCGCTCACCACCGTGGGCGCCGACATGGTCGGAGTGGGCGATGCAGCCATGCTCCAACTCAACCGGTTGATCCGCGGCGAGTCGAACTTGGCTCCAATCGAATTCCCAACCAATCTTATCGTCCGCCAGTCGTGCGGTTGCCCCGGAGAGGGAGCGCACGGTTAGGCGGGCCACGATCCCCGTCAAGCAAGAACAATCTCTGTGGAGGAGAACCTTATGAAGACGAAAACACTGCTGGCGGCCCTCGCCGCAAGTTCGATGCTGGCCTTTGGGCTCGTGGGGAACGCGTTCGCGGCGCCTGTGGTCCTTACTTATTGGAGCGGCTTCACCGGCGGCGACAAGCAGGCTTATCTGGACCTGATCAAGAAGTTCAACGACACGCATCCGGACATCCAGATCGACTACCAACTGCAACCCTGGGACTCGATCGCCCAGAAGTTGCCCACCGCGATCCTCGCCGGGTCCGGCCCCGACCTCGCAACGCCGGACTACAACGTCGCGACGATCCAGCAATACGTGGCCAACGGGCTCGCGCTGGCGCTCGACGAGCTGGTGCCACAAGTGGGCGAAGGCGTTCTGCCGCAGACCGTGATCGATTCCTTCTCGGTAGACGGCAAGCTCTACGCAGCGCCGGCGAACTACGCGACGTTGCTGCTCTACTACAACAAGGACCTGCTGGACGCTGCAGGCATCGCTGCGCCCCCCAAGACGATGACCGAGTTGCAGGACGACGCTGTGAAGCTGTCGAACGGCCAGGGCCAGTACGGGATCGCTCTCGCCGACAACGCGACGATCCAGATGTGGCCGGTGCTGATCTGGGCTGATGGTGGCGATCTCATCGCCAACAAGTGCTCGGCGCTGGCCGATCCCAAGACCATCGGCACGGTCGAGAAGTGGTCGGGCTTGATCCGGGACCAGAAGATCAGCCCGCCCGGCCTCACCGGCCAGGACGCCGACAACCTCTTTGCCGCCGGCAAAGCCGCGTTCGAGATTAACGGGCCCTGGGCTGCCGGCCAGTACAAGGCGGCTGGCGTCAACTTCGACGTGGCTCCGGTGCCGGTTGGCGCTTCGGGCAATCCAGTGACGCTCGCGAGCACCGTGCCGACGATCGTTTCAGCGAAGACGCAGCACCCGCAGGAAGCGCAGATCTTCCTCGCCTGGTGGCTGAGCAAGGAGACCCAGGCTCAGCTGTCGATGGCAGCCGCCTATGCGCCCAGCCGCACCGACATGGCCGCCGATCCGGCCATCACCTCGAACCCGACCGTTGCGGCGTTCGCGGCGCAGGTGCCCAATGCGAGACTGTACCTGCCCACGGAGAAGGACTTTGCCAAGATCGACACCGGCATCTTCATCCCCGCGATCCAGAGTGCGGAACAGAACGGCAATGCTGCCGAAGCGTTGAAGGCAGCGCACGACCAGCTCAACCAGCTGCTCGGCTGTCCGTAAAGCCAAGCGCAGCAGCAGGCGCCGGGCCTCCCGCCGGCGCCTGCTCCTCGTGGAGCAAACCCATGATTTTCGCAAAGACAGAGCGCCGACCGCGCCGCTGGGCCCATGCCCGGAGCGGTCCCATGTTCCTGCTGCCGAGCGCGCTCACTATCTCGGTGTTCGTGCTCTACCCCATCGTTCAGTCGCTGTGGATGAGCCTGCACGACTGGTCAATGTTCCGGGTGGTCCAGCCGTTCGTCGGCCTGTCCAACTATGCCGAGTTGCTCCGCGACCCGCGCTTCTGGAACGCGTTGCTGAACACGGCGGTCTTCACCGTCGCCACTGTGCCAGTACAGGTGATCGTCGGGTTGCTGCTCGCAATCGCCCTGTCGCGCTCGAGTTGGTGGGCGGTGTTTTTGCGCTCGGTCTATTTCTTTCCGGTCATCAGTTCGTTCGCCACCATGGCAATCGTCTGGCGGTTCCTTCTGTCGCCCGACGTCGGCCCGACGGCCGCGTGGCTGCGGGCGATCGGATTGACACCGTTCGACATGCTGCACTCGACCACGCTGGCGCTGCCCGCCGTTATCCTCGTCGGTCTGTGGAAGAATATCGGCTTCACCATGGTGATCCTGCTTGCCGCACTGCAGGACGTGCCCGAAAGCCTCAACGAGGCCGCTGTCCTCGATGGCGCAACGCCATGGCAGCGCTTCGTCCATGTCACCGTGCCCTCGATACGCCACGCGCTGCTGTTCACCAGCGTTATCGCGGTCATCGCGTCGCTGCAGGTGTTCGACCAGGTCTATGTGATGACGCGCGGCGGCCCACTGTTTCGCACCGAGACGCTGGTGACCTACATGTATCAGCAGGGCTTTGGCGAATACCGCTCCGGCTATGCCGCGGCGATCGCCTGGGTGCTGTTTGTCCTCATCATGTTGGTCTCGCTGGTCCAGCTCCGGCTCTTCCGGTACGCCGATGTCGACTGAATTCCTGCCCCCCTATCTCGCCGCCGAGCGGACAGTGTGGAGCCGGCTGTTGGTCGTTGTCGCCGGTGCCCTTGTCCTACTGCTCGCCGCCTTCACGGCATTTCCGTTCGTGTGGATGCTGCTGACGTCGCTGCGCACGCAGCAGGAGATCTTCTCTAACCCCGGCAATCTGATCCCCGCCACGTTCAACCTCGATGCCTACGTGAAGATCTGGAGCGAACTGCCATTTGCGCGGCTGTTCCTCAACTCGATCATCTTCGCGGGCGGGGCGACGCTGGTCTCACTGCTGTTCGACTCGCTCGCCGCCTATGCGCTGTCGCGACTCGATTTTCCCGGCCGGACGCTCGCCTTCTACATTGTGCTCGCGACGTTGATGGTGCCGTACCAGATTACGCTGATCCCGGTGTTTCAGACGGTGTTCGACTTTCACTGGCTGGATACCTATCAGGGGCTGATCGTGCCGCGCGCCACCAGCGCCTTCGGCATCTTCCTGCTGCGGCAATTCTTCGTCACCGTGCCACGCGACCTAGATGCGGCCGCGCGGATCGATGGCGCCGGCGAGTTCCGCATCTACTGGTCGATCATGCTCCCGCTCGCGCGCCCTGCCCTGGCAACACTCGCGGTGTTCCATTTCATGTACAACTGGAACGACTTTCTGTGGCCGCTCGTGATCACCAACTCGGTCGAGATGCGCACCCTGCCCGCCGGCCTCACGCTCTTTTCGGGACAGTTCGTCGTCGAGCACGCCGTGCTCATGGCAGGCGCGACGATCAGCCTCGCGCCGCTCGCCCTCGCCTTCCTATTCGCCCAACGCTACTTCGTGCAGGGCATCGCCACGACTGGAATCAAGTAGATGACGAACCGCCAGCCCTTCGACGCGCCCTTCATCTGGGCTGTCGGGATCGAGGACACGAATGTCGGATGGCCGCTCGCGGGATCGCCGGCGGGACTCGACGAGTTCGCGCTGACCCGGCACTACGAACACTGGCGCGAAGACCTGGCCCTTGCGGTTTCGATTGGCGCCACATCCATTCGCTACGGCTTTCCATGGTACCGCATCAATCCAGCACGCGGCGAGTGGGACTGGAGCTGGACCGATGAAGTGGTGGATGAGGCCAACCGGCTTGGACTCGGGCTGATTGTGGATCTCGTGCACTACGGTACTCCGACCTGGCTTGAGGGCTCGTTCACGGACCCGGCCTATCCCGACGCTGTGGCCGAGTTTGCCGGTGCAGTGGCGCGGCGCTATCGCGGCCGCGTGCCAAGCATCACGCCGCTCAACGAGCCGCTGGTGACCGCTTCGTTCGTTGGTCTGCGCGGAATCTGGCCACCGCACGAGACCGGCGAAGTCGGCTGGTCGCGTGTCGTCGTGTCCCTGTCGGAGGGCATTCAACGGAGCATCCACGCCATCCGTGCCGCTGCCCCTGAGATGCAGGTCGTCCACGTCGAAGCGACACACATCTGGGCGGCGGACGGTGACCTTGGGGCTGAGCACCAACTGCTCGAGCACAAGAATTACCTGCCGACCGATCTGGTGCTGGGACGGGTCGGGCCACGCCACGAGTTACGGAGCTGGCTCATTGGCAATGGCATTGCTGCCGAGCGGCTTGATGCGCTTGTTGCGGGAATGGCGAGGCCTGACGTGATCGGCGTGAACTACTACCCGGAACTGTCGGCACGGCGGCTGGCCCGGTACGAAAACAAGGTGGTGGGCGTGACGTTCAACGCCTGGACGGCAGGTCTGGAGACGATCGTCCGCGGGTTTGCCGATCGCTATGACCTGCCAATCCTGGTGTCCGAAACGGCGGTCGAAGGCGACGACGATCATCGGGTGAACTGGCTCGACGCCGTCGTTGGACTGATCCACTCGTTGCGCACCGAGGGTATCCCGGTGGTTGGGCTGGTCTGGTGGCCGCTGTTCGATTTCGTTGACTGGAGCTGGGCGACCGGGGAACAGGTGATCGAGGAATTCTATTCGGTCATCGATGGCAAGATCTCGCCAATCTTTCCACCCAGGCGTGGCGCCGGCATCGATGCCTACTTCCGCAGGATGGGCTTGTGGCGGCTGGTCGCCGATGGGGCTGACATCCGCCGGATTGCCACTCCGGCGGCAAAGGCCTACCTCGGTCATACGCTGAACTCCAAGGATTGATCCCATGAACGCTGCAGGCAGAGCGGTGGTGGTACATGCGCCGCATCATCTCGAACTCGAGACACGCCCGACACCCGACCTCCTGCCCAGCCAGGTTCTTGTTCGCGTCCATACCGGCGGCATCTGTGGGTCGGACCTGCACTATTATCACCATGGCGGCTTCGGCACGGTGCGGATCAAGGCACCGATGGTGCTGGGTCACGAGCTGTCGGGAACTGTGGTCGAGGTCGGCGGTGCGGTGAGCAGCGTCAAGGCCGGTCAGCGTGTCGCGGTCAATCCGAGCCTGCCATGCGGCGCATGCGAGCAGTGCAGGCTCGGCCGTCGCAACCATTGTATTGTTATGCGGTTCTACGGCAGCGCGATGCGCTGGCCGCATGTCGATGGCGGCTTCCGCGATCATCTCGTGTGCGAGGCCGAGCAGGCGATCCACATTGCCGATAGCGTCAGTTTCGGCGAAGCGGCATTGGCCGAACCTCTTGCGGTGTGCCTGCATGCGGTGCGGCAGGCCGGCGATTTGCTTGGCAAGCGCGTGCTGATTACCGGCTCAGGACCAATCGGGGTGCTGACCGTTGCGGCGGCGCGTCTCGCTGGGGCGGCCGACATCACCGTTACCGACGTGATGGCGGCCCCGCTCGACATGGCGATGCGCCTCGGGGCAGACCGCACGTTCGACGTCGGCATCAATCGCGAGGCTATCGCCGAGGAAGCGGTGCGCAACGGAAAGTTTGACGTCCATCTCGAGGCCGCCGGCAGTGCGCCGGCTCTGGCGAGCGCGCTGCCGGAGCTGCGTCCCAAGGGAATCTGCGTCCTCATCGGCCAGGGTGCGGAAATCTCGCTGCCGGTGTCGTCGCTGATCGGCCGCGAGATCGAGATGCGCGGCACTTTCCGCTTCGACCGCGAGTTCCAGCTCGCTGTCGACTACCTGGGCAAGGGTTTGTTGCACGTGAAGCAAGTGATCACAGCTACCCTGCCGGTCGACCGCGCCGTCGAAGCCTTTGACCTCGCGTCCGACAAGCACGTCTCGACCAAGGTGCAGCTCGACTTCGCGTAGCCGCCCGTCGCATTCGACAATCTGAGGGGATATCAACCATGGTCCAGGCGCGCATTGTCGTCGATCGCGATTTCGAGGTCGGCCAGATCGACCGCCGGCTTTTCGGCACGTTCGTCGAACACATCGGGCGATGCGTCTATGGCGGCATTTTCGAGCCAGGCCATCCACGCGCCGATGCCCAAGGGTTTCGCGAAGATGTGCTCGAGCTCACGCGCGAGCTCGGCGTCACGGTGGTGCGATATCCAGGCGGCAATTTCCTCTCGGGATATCGGTGGGAAGATGGGGTCGGGCCGGTGGACAAGCGTCCACGGCAGCTCGACCTCGCCTGGTTCGCGACCGAGCCAAATACCTTCGGTACCAACGAATTCATCGACTGGTGCCGCAAGGCCAAAGTGGAGCCGATGTTCTGCGTCAATCTGGGCACACGCGGTCCCGACGAGGCACGGCAATTCATCGAATACTGCAATCATCCCGGCGGCACGGTGCTTTCCGACTTGCGCAAACAGCACGGCTATCGCGAACCGCATGGCATCAAGCTGTGGGGGCTAGGCAACGAACAGGACGGCCCCTGGCAGATCGGGGAGAAGTCGGCGCCTGAGTACGGTGGCATCGCGCGGGAAACCGCCAAGCTGATGCGGTGGCTGGACCCGTCTGTCGAGCTTTCGGCCTGTGGTTCGTCCAACGCCGAGATGAAGACCTTCGGCGCTTGGGAGTATGAGGTGCTCGAACAGTGCTACGATCAGGTCGACATGCTGTCGCTGCACCAGTACTTCGCCAAAACCGGCGATAGCTACGACTTCCAGACTGCCATCGACGCGATGGACCGGTACATCGAGCAAGTTGTCGCCATCTGCGACGCGGTCGGCGCAAAACGACGCTCCGGCAAGAAGATCATGCTGTCGTTCGACGAATACAATGTTTGGTACAAGGCGAGGCAGACCGGCATGCTCGACCGCCCGAACGGCTGGCCCGTGGGTCCCGCGTTCAACGAAGAAGCCTACAATCACGAGGACGCGCTGGTTCTCGGCGGCGCCATGATCGCGCTCCTCAACCATTGCGACCGGGTCAAGGTCGCGTGCCTCGCGCAGCTTGTGAACGTCATCGCGCCGATCATGACTGAGACTGGCGGCGACGCCTGGCGGCAATCCATCTTCTACCCGTTCGCAGACGCGTCCCGGGTCGGGCACGGGCGCGTGCTTCGGCAGGCAGTGACCGTACCGACATTCAGCAGCAAGACCAGTTCGACCGCGCCCTATCTGATGAGCACCGTCGTCGCCAGTGACGACGGCCGCACTCTTTCTGTGCTGGCGCTAAACCGTCATCTGACCGAGGCCATGGACCTGACCTTTTCGATGCGGGGCTTTGAGGGACGGTGGAGCGTGAAGGACGCGACCGAACTCGTCGCAGATAGTCTCATGGCCACGAACACGGCGCAGAAGCCAGCTCGCGTCGCGCCCCGCGGCCTCAGCCGAGTGTCGCCGAGGGGGGATGGGATAACCGCCGACCTACACCCGGCCTCCTGGAATATGATCGTGTTGCAGCGCGAGTAGAGGCTAACTGGCCGCGAAGCCGACGCCGACAGGGCGCAATGTGCAACCGAGCACCACCGGGTGATCGCTACTCGGGTCATCCACAGGCACCGCTCATCGCCGGGCCGGCCATCGCGCTCGTGGCGGCCGGTGGCGCTGGCTTGGTCCTCGCCGGTCAAATCGGACTCGCGGCGCTCGTTCTCCTCGGAGCCCGGGGCTATCTCTTCGTCCGGCAACGGCGGCTTGCGGCGACGCGGGCAATGGCCGGGTCATGCAATTGTGCGCCGGACGCCGGATGCAATGTCGGCGATGCGTGCGAGTTGCCCAGCGCCCTTCGTAGCGGGCAATCGGTGCTGTGGCTGATACCTGGCATCGTCGCCCTAGTCGCCTTCGTATGGCTTCTCACGCTTTACCCTAGCGACTACGCCGGGCGTGCGTATGCGGCCCATGGCGGGGTCTATATCGCCGCGTCCCTGCTTTGGTTGTGGCTCGCCGAGCACCGTGCGCCGGACGGGTGGGACCTTGCGGGCGGCGCACTGGCGATCATCGCAGCAGCACTCATCCTGTTTGCGCCTCGGGGCGCATGAGGCTACCTGCGATTCTACTCGCCGGGCTCGGCTTGCAGCCATAGCCACCGCGCGAAGCCGAAGGCGACAACGGCACCTGCCATCTGCGCAACGATGAACGCGGGTGTGTCGATAGGTCGGATACCGGAGAAGGTATCGGTGAAGGCGCGGGCGATGGTGACGGCTGGATTTGCGAAGGAGGTGGAGGACGTGAACCAATACGCCGCCACGATGTAGAGCCCGACGAGCCACGGCACCGCATCTTTTCGAGCGCGGAGTCCACCGATGATGACGAGGACGAGCCCGAACGCCGCGAGCGATTCGGCGAGCCATTGGCCGCCGCCCGTCCTCACATGTGATGAGACGGCGAGGAGAGGCAACCCAAACATGGCGTGGGCGAGGATTGTTCCGGCGATGGCCCCGGCCACTTGGACGCCAACATAGGCGAGCGCTTCGATGGTGCGAAGTTCGCGGCGTAGGACAATGACGAGCGTGACGGCTGGATTGAAATGCGCCCCTGAGATGGGACCCAACACGGTGATGAGCACGATCAGCGCCGCGCCGGTTGCGATGGCATTGCAAAGGAGAGCCAGCGCTCCGTCCGTGGTGAGCGTCTCCGCCACAATGCCCGAACCCACCACGGCAACAAGAAGGAAACCCGTTCCAACAAACTCCGCGACGAGACGCCTTGGGAGGTCTATCACGCCGCGTCGCCCGCCTTGGTGGTGGAGCCGTCCATTGCTCCGATGCCCCGAAGCCTGCTTGCGAGGGCCATCTTGTCGATGCTCTCAAGTGGCAAGCTCATGAAGGCCGCGATGCGATTGCGCATGTAGCGAAGGGCATCTTCGAAGGTGGCGCGCTGCTTGAACTCCGGTCCCTCAACCGCGGCCGGGTCTTCGATTCCCCAATGCGCCGTCACGGGCTGACCCGGCCAAACCGGGCAAGCCTCACCAGCGGCGTTGTCGCAAACGGTGAAGACGAAATCCATCTTGGGCGCACCGGCCACGGCGAACTCATCCCATGGCTTCGAGCGCAGACCATCGGTCGAAACTCCGGCCTCGCGGAGTGTCGCGATTGCCAGCGGATGCACCTCGCCTTTGGGGTGGCTTCCCGCCGAGTAAGCTTGGAAGCGCCCATCACTCACGTGGTTGAGGAGGGCCTCGCCGAGGATCGAACGGGCGGAGTTGCCGGTGCAAAGGAAGAGGACATTGTAGGTACGATCAGCAACAGGCATTGCCTGACTCCTTGGGGCTGCATGACGGGGTGAAGGCATCAACGAGCGGCTGGCAAAGCTCGGGCCGCCCGCCGCAACAGTCGTTGACGAGGAAGGCGGTTAGCTCGCGGACCCGATCTATCTCCGCGCGGTAGATGATGGACCGGCTATGGCGCTCCGCCGCCACGAGGCCCGCTCGTTGCAGGATGGCGAGATGCCCGGACATGGTGTTGGGCGGGACCTCAAGCAGCCGCGAGACTTCACCGGCCGGGAGGCCGTGGGGCTCATGCTTCATCAACAGCCGGAAGGCCGCGAGGCGGGTGTCTTGGGCGAGCGCGCCGAGCGCGCCGATAGCTGAGATTGATTCCATAATTCGGGGATTACCGAAGTCTCATGACGGTTGGGTGACGGTCGAATTTCCACAATTGTCGAAATAGGATTGACGGCCGCGCGGGGCTCGCTATGCTATTTCTATGAATATCGAAACAGCAGCGGCGCAGCTTGAAGCGCTCGGGAACCCAACTCGCCTCACCATCTACCGGACCCTTGTGCGGGCCGGGGACAACGGGCTCCCCGTGGGCAAGCTCCAACTCAAGATGGACATTGCAGCGTCAACGCTCTCGCACCATCTGCGCCGCCTGATGGACGTGGAGCTTGTCTCGCAGGAGCGACGGGCCACCACCCTCATTTGCCGCGCCAACTATCCCGGCATGAATGCCCTCATCGGCTATCTGTCCGATGAGTGCTGCGCCGATGCCTCGTGCGCGAGCGACTCCAAGACGGTCGCGGCCTAGTCGTTTTCATCGCAAATTCCAAGATTCTAGAAGGACCGAAACTCATGGCTGACAACAAGCAACTCCCGGTGGCGATTATCGGTGCTGGCCCCGTTGGCATGGCCGCCGCGGCCGAAGTCGTCTCGCGCGGTCTCACGCCGCTTATCTTCGAGCGCGGCCCCACCGTTGGGGCGGCCTTGATGGATTGGAGTCACGTTCGAGTCTTCTCGCCGTGGCGCTACAACATTGCACCGGCCGCCCGAGCGTTGCTGTCCGCCACAGATTGGCTCGCGCCGGACGATGACGACTTGCCCACGGGCGGCGAGATTGTCGCTCG
>JBKJTB010000393.1:0-36459 GCA_046594305.1 Devosia sp.
CCCCTCCCCGATGGGAGGGATGGGCTCCACTCAAGGCTGAGTAATCTAGCGTATCCCTCCCATCGGGGAGGGGGGACCACGCGTAGCGTGGTGGGTGGGGGCTAGCCACACCCACCGCGTTTTGGATCAGTGCTCTACAGCGCCTGCCCGTCCGGCCCGAACGCGTGGTACTTCGTCGGGTCGACATATGCCGTCACCGTCGCGCCCGGCGTCATGTGCTGCTGGCCGTCAAGGGCGACGGTCAGCGCCTGGCCGCCCTTCGTCGAGGCGTAGAGCATGGTCTGGTCGCCCAAATGCTCGATGAGGTCCACCCGCACATCGGCAAGTTTGACGCCCGCGGCTTCGGTGAGGCCCATGTGTTCGGGGCGGATGCCGAAAATGATCTTGTCGTCGGTCTTGAAGCCGGAAATCTGCTGGCGCAGCGCGAACAGGGTGCCGCCGACATTGACGGTGCCCTGCGTGCCCTCGACCTTGGCCACGGTGCTCTCGAGGAAGTTCATCTTGGGGGAGCCCAGGAAGCCGGCGACGAATTTGTTGCGCGGGCTGTTATAGAGGTCGAGGGGCGCCCCGACCTGCTCGATGACACCGGAATTCAGCACGACGATCTTGTCAGCCATGGTCATGGCCTCGACCTGGTCGTGCGTCACATAGATCATGGTGTTGCCGAGATCGTTGTGCAGCTTCGCGATCTCGACACGCATCTGGACGCGCAGCTCGGCATCGAGGTTGCTGAGCGGTTCGTCGAACAGGAAGATGCGCGGCTCGCGCACGATGGCGCGGCCGATGGCGACGCGCTGGCGCTGGCCACCGGACAACTGGCGCGGTTTGCGCTTGAGCAGCGGCTCGATCTTGAGGATATCCGCCGCCCTCTGCACCCGCTTTGCGATCTCGGCCTTTGGCATGCGCGCCGTTTCGAGGCCGAAGGCAAGGTTTTGGTAGACGTTCATATGCGGGTAGAGCGCGTAAGACTGGAACACCATCGCAATGCCGCGGCCGGCGGCCGGCACCTCGTTCATGCGCTGGCCATCGATCAGCAGATCGCCACCGGAGATCGGTTCAAGACCTGCGATCATGCGCAGCAATGTGGACTTACCGCAGCCGGACGGGCCGACGAAGACCGTGAACTCACCGGGGTCGATGGTGAGATCGATGCCGTGGATGACTTCGATGTCGCCGTAGCGCTTGAAGACCTTTTCGAGGACGACGCTCGTTGCGTTTGCGTTCACGCGAAACCCTCCGGGAGCCAGCTCTGGTAGTTCGGATGATCCTTGCCGATGGGGAACACGACTTCTTCCCGCGTCCGCGAAGAATAGTAGAAGGCGGTGACCATTTCGAGGGCGCGGCGCGAGTCGGCCGTGGTGACCGGCAGCGGTGCACCTGACGTGAGCGAATAGTGGAAGCGCGCCATCTGCGTCGCAAAGCGCGGCGGCACGTCCTTCCAGTCCTTGAGGAGATCGGCGATGGCGGACTTGGTGCCCTCGTTGCGCGGCAGGATTTTCCACAGCTTGGCGCCGGGATTGTAGGCCTCGTGATCGGACTCGATGGTGACGTTGTCGAAGGCGAGGCGGATGCGGCTGATCTCGTCGGCAGAACCGAGCGAGGCGGTGAACGAGCCGATGGCGCCCGATTCGAGTTCGACCGACGCCGAGATGCAGTCCTCGACCTCGATGTCGTTGACGCGCGTCGCGACGCGGCCGAACAACGATTTGAGTGGGCCCATCAGGTAGACGAACATGTCGTGCGGGTGGATGGCGTGGCCCATCAGCACGCCGCCCAGTTCGGTCTTCCACTTGCCGCGCCACGGCACGGCGTAGTAGGGCGCCTCGCGCCGCCACAGCGTTTCCACTGTGCCGACGAAGGGTTTTCCCGCAAGGCCGGCATCGATGATCGCCTTGGCCTGCTGCACGCCGTTGCCGAAGCGGTACTGGAACACCGGCATCAGCTTGCCGGCCGATTGCGCTTCGAGGGCGATGACCTCGTCGATCTCCTTGAGCGAGCCGACCAGCGGCTTCTCGCAGATGATGTGCTTGCCGGCGCGAAGACCGGCCATGATCATCGGGTAGTGCACCATCGGCGGCGTGCACACGTCGATGATGTCGAGATCGTCCATCTTGAGGAGATCGTCGAATTTGGTGGTCCGCCGCGCGATGCCGAACTCGTCGGCGAGGGCGGTCATCTTGCTCGCGTCGAGGTCGCAGATGGCGACGACTTTGAACTTGTCGGGATTGGTGAGGTAGCCCTCGGTGATGTGCGAGCGGCCGATGCCGGCGCCGACGACTGCGACTGTGTAGATCCTGCTCATTGTGCCCACACCGTGCCGCGTTCGGCCATCTGCTGCGCCGTGAGCGCCAGTTCCATCGCCTTGTAGCACCGCGCCTGCGGCATCGCCGTCTCGGTGCGGTTGAGCACGTCCGATATCAGCGCCTTGCCGTAGAACAGCGGTTGATCGGAGCAGTCGACATAGTGCGTGCCTTTGGCATCGACGAAGAAGAGGTGGTCTTTGCCCGGCCGGCCGGCGATATCGATGTATTTGCGGAGCTCAATGTAGCCCTCGGTGCCCACGATCGTCAGGCGGCCGTCGCCCCAGATGCCGAGGCCATTGGGTGTGAACCAGTCGACGCGGACATAGCCCGTAGCGGTCGCGCTTTGGATGTGGAGGTCGCCCACATCCTGGAGGCCGGGATGCTGTGGGTTGCCACGGTTGGCGACGCTGGCGGAGACGATCTCGGCGTCCTCGCTGCCGGAAAAGAACAGGAACTGCTCGACCTGGTGGCTGCCGACGTCGGTGAGGATGCCGCCATACTGCGCGCGGTCGAAAAAGTACGGCGCGCGCTTGTTGTTGTTGAGCGAGTGCGGACCCATGCCGATGGTGTTGACCACCTTGCCGATGGCGCCGGCCTTAACCAGCTCCCCTGCCCTGACCGTCGAGCGGGTCTCGAAATGCTCGGAGTAGCAGATCGAAAAGATCCGGCCGGTCTCCTGCTGCACGCGCCTGATTTCGGCGAGCTGGTCGAGCGACGTCATGCCCGGCTTGTCGCTCATCACGTCCTTGCCGGCCCGCATTGCGGCAAGGGCGATCTCGGCGCGCTTGGCCGGGATGGCGGAGGTGAGGATCATGTGGATCGAGGGATCGTCGAGCAGCTCCCGGCGGTCAGCGGCGCGCTTCGCCTGCGGGTAGCGCTTGGCGAAGGGCAGTGCGACCTCCTCCTCGTCGGACCAGAAGGCGACAAGCGTGGCGCCTTCGCGCAGCAGGCAGTCGACCTGCCCGTCGATGTGGGAATGGGTGAGGCCGATGGCCGCGATATTGATAGACATTGGACTAGCGTTTCATACCGGTGGTGGCGATGCCCTCGATGAGCAATCGTTGGAAGAAGATGAAGAGGACGAAGATCGGGAGCACGGTGAGGACCGACATGGCAAACAGGCCGCTCCAGTTGGACTCGGCGGTGGAGTCGACGAAGGTGCGGAGCGCCAGCGTCGCCGTGTAGATCTTCTGGTCGTTGAGATAGATCAGCGGCGCGAAGAAATCGTCCCAGGTGAAGATGAAGGTGAAGATGCCGGCCGTGACCAGAACCGGCACCGACAGCGGCAGCATGATCTTGTAGTAGATGCGCCAGGGCGAGCAGCCGTCCATCATCGCCGCTTCGTCGAGTTCGCGCGGGATGCCGCGGAAAAACTGCACCATGAGGAAGATGAAGAACGCGTCGACCGCGAGGAATTTCGGCACGATCAGCGGCAGGAAGCTGTTCACCCAACCCGATGACGTTCCGCCCAGCCACTCGGGCATGTTGAGGAACAGGATATACTGCGGGATAAGCACCACCTGATAGGGCAGCATGAGCGTGCCCAGCATCAGCGCGAACCAGAAATTGCGGCCCCAGAACTCGAGCCGGGCGAAGGCAAAGGCGGTCAGCGAGCACGCCGCGAGGTTGCCGATGACGCACAGGATCGAGATGATGAACGAATTGAGGAAGAAGACGTCGAAGCTGCGCGACAGCCCGAACCAGCCGCTGATGTAGCCATGAAGGCTGACCGCCGACGGGATGAGCGAATTGTTCGAGAAGATTTCGGCTTCCGGCCTGAACGACGCGGCCAGCATCCACAACAGCGGATAGAGCATCAGGAACGACGCCCCGATCAGCAGGCCATGGATGAGGACGGGGCGCGACACTTTCCACACCGGATTGGTGGGGGCAGTGACGACGGTAAGGCGCGGCGCTTCACTCGTCATAGTGCACCCAGAAGCGGCTGGTGAGGAAGGAGAAGCCGGTGAAGAGCGCCACCACGATCAGCAGCACCCAGGCCAGCGCCGAGGCATAGCCCATGCGGAAGAAGGCGAACGCCTCCTGGTAGAGATAGAGCGTATAGAACAGTGTCGAGTTGATCGGATTGCCGGTGCCGCCCGAGATGATGAAGGCGGGCGTAAAGCTCTTGAAGCCTTCGATGACCTGGATGATGGCATTGAAGAACACCACCGGCGTCAGCAGCGGCAGTGTGATCTTCCAGAACACACGCCACTTGGACGCGCCCTCGAGGCTGGCCGCCTCGTACATGTCCTGCGGAATCTGCCGGAGCCCGGCGAGGAAAATGATCATCGGCGAGCCGAACTGCCAGACGGCGAGCAGGACCAGCGTCCACAGCGAGTAGCGCGGGTTCGAGATCCAGCTCGGCCCCTGGATGCCGAAATTGGCAAGGAAATCGTTGATGACGCCGTCGCTGGCGAACAGCGTGCGCCACAGCACCGCGATCGCGACGGACGCGCCGAGCAGCGATGGCAGGTAGAAGATGGCGCGATAGATCGGCAGCCCCCGCATGCCGCGATTGAGCAGCAGCGCGATCAGCAGCGCGAAGCCCAGTTTCAGCGGCACCGAGAAGATCACGAACATGAAGGTAACGCGCATCGACTGCGCGAATTTTGGGTCCGCCGTGAACATGCGGACATAGTTGCTCGCGCCGACCCATTCGGGCTGCGTGAGGAGATCGAAATTGGTGAAGCTGAGGTAGAGCGAAGTGAGGATGGGCCCGACCGTGAGGCCGAAGAAGCCGATGAACCACGGCAGCAGGAAGAGGTAGCCCGGCCCGTTGGCCGACAAAATGCGTGACCACCCCGAAGGTATGACCGCGCGCCCGCTGCCGGGCGCCGTAGTGGCGTCTGCGAGCGAGCGCGCGGTCATCTGACTTAGCTCGCGCGAGCCAGAATGTCCGTGGCTTCTTGGAAGAAGGCCGTGCCGGCCTCTTCAGGCGTGGTCGCGCCGAAGCCAACTTCCTGCGACTTGGTGGTCAGCTGCGTCGACACTTCGCCCGCCGCCTTCGGCGGGACCGGCGGCAGCGTACCGAGCAGGTCGCCGAGGTTGGACACGAAGTTGAGCGCGATCTGGCTCTGCGGATCGAGGGTCGGTGCGAGAGCGTCACGAACTTTCTTCGAGCAGGGGATGCCTCGCTCGACACCGAGCGCGGCACCGGCACCGGCACCGGCACCGAGGTCGTTGACGAAGAAGCTGATGTAGTCAACGCCGTCGGCAAGCGCCGCCGACTTCGGATTGAGGCTCCAGAACTGGCTGGGCTTGCGGTAGTGACCACCGCCGGCGCCAGCTTGGGCACGCGGGAAGTTGATCATGTCGAGCGGCGCGTCGTTGACGGCCTGAAACCCGATCAGCTGGTTGGAGTTGGCAAAGGTCGTTGCCGCCTTCTTGAGCGTGATCATCGTCGTATCGATGGCCGCGGTGGCGTCGAGCGCTTGGTCCTCGGCGCTGACACACACACCGGCGGCGCGCAGATCAGCCCACAGCTTGAACCAGTCGACAAGATCGTCGGCTTCCCAGCCCAGCTTGCCGTCGGTGTAGAGAGCCTTGCCGCGCTGGCGCACGAAGTTCTCGAAGGCCGGCTCACTGGCCGAGCCGTCGGCGAGGAGCTTCATCGTGCCCGACTTGGCGTTGAACGCCTCGGCGTGGCTCTTGTAGTCCTCGTAGGTCCAGTCGCGGGTCGGACGCGGCACGCCGGCATCGTCGAAGGCCTTGGTGTTGACCATCATGGCGACCGAGTTGGCGCCGAGGCTGATCGCATAGAGCTTACCGTCGACCTTGCCGCCGTCCTGCTGGTCCTGATCGAAATCGCTGAGGTCGAGACCCTTGCCGATGTACTCGTCGAGCGGCGCGATGGCGCCGCGCTGCGCGTATTCGACGAGGTAGCGGTAGTCCATCTGGTAGACGTCGGCCGCATTGCCGCCGGCCACTTCCGTGCCGAGCTTGGGCCAGTAGTCGTTGAAGGCATTCCACCAGGTGTCGAAGGTCACGCCCGGATGGGCCGCAGCGTACAGCGCGGACACCGCGTCGGTGCGGTCGGCGCGGGCCTGGCCGCCCCACCATGCCAGACGCAGGCGCTTGTCCTGCGCGAAAGCCGGGCCGGCGAAGGCGCCGGCGGCCACGAGCGCCGACGTGCCCATAAGGAACTGGCGGCGGCCAATATTGAACGTCATCTCAAAGTCCTCCCAGGTGTGAGGCTGGTCCTCCAGCCCCTGAAATCTGCGGTGCTTGCGGCTCTTGGGGCGCGCTAAGTCACCGGATGGTTACAAATCTGGCCGAGTGACATGTTACTGTCAATGCAAACGTTGCCGGAGCCATCTTACGCCTCCGCCGGCGCGTGCCAACAGTGTCGATCGACGCGCCGGCAGCCGGGCTGACAAGGCGCGGCGCGTGACCTAGTGTCATGGTCAGGTCGGGGGGAACCGGACATGTCCGACAAGTTGTCTGTGACGTTGCGTATCAACGGCGCCGAGCATGAGTTGACCCTCGATCCGCGGGTGACGCTGCTCGATGCGCTGCGTGAGCACCTCTACCTCACCGGCACCAAGAAGGGCTGCGACCAGGGACAGTGCGGCGCCTGCACGGTGCTGGTCGAGGGGCGGCGGATCAATTCGTGCCTCACCCTCGCGGTGATGCACGAGGGCGATGCGATCACGACGATCGAGGGGCTGGGGACGCCCGGCAATCTGCACCCGATGCAGCAGGCTTTCCTCGATCGCGACGGCTACCAGTGCGGCTATTGCACACCGGGTCAGATCCTCTCGGCGGTCGCGGTGCTCGAGGAGATCGGCCGCGGCGTGCCGAGCTACGTGACCGGCGACATCGGCGCGGCGCCGCCGCTGAGCGACGAAGAAGTGCGCGAGCGGATGAGCGGCAATCTCTGCCGCTGCGCCGCCTACCCCAACATGATCGCGGCGATCCGCGACGTGAGCGTGGGCACGGCGTGAAGGCGTTCAGCTATGAGCGTGCCGCGAGCGTCAGCGAGGCGCTCGAGATGGTGGCGCGGCCCGGGGCGAAGTTTATCGCCGGCGGCACCAATCTGCTCGATCTGATGAAGCTGGGCATCGAAGCGCCGGCGCATCTGGTGGATATCAACCGGCTCGGCCTTGATACGATCGAGGCGACGGCGGAAGGCGGGCTGAGGATCGGGGCGCTGATGCGCAACACCGACCTCGCTGCCGACCTGCGCATTCGCCGCGACTATGGGGTGCTGGCGCGGGCGCTGGTGTCGGGCGCCTCGGGGCAATTGCGCAACAAGGCGACGACGGCGGGCAATCTGTTGCAGCGCACGCGATGCCCGTATTTCTACAACACCGACATGCCCTGCAATAAGCGGAAACCCGGCTCGGGCTGCGCCGCGATCGGCGGGCTGAGCCACAATCTTGGGATTCTCGGGACATCCGACGCGTGCATTGCCACGCACCCGTCGGACATGGCCGTGGCGCTGCGGGCGCTCGATGCCACGGTGGAGGTGGCGACGGACGGTGGCGCGATGCGGACAATCCCGATCGCGGAGTTTCACCGGCTGCCGGGAGACACGCCGCATATCGAGACGGCGCTGCACCCGGGCGAGATGATCGTGGCGGTGACGCTGCCGACGCCGATTGGTGGAACACAGGTCTACCGGAAAGTGCGCGAACGGGCGTCGTATGCCTTCGCCAACGTCTCAGTGGCGCTGGTGGCACGAGAGGGACGCATCGAACGGGCAGCGTTTGGTGGCCTTGCGCCAAAACCGTGGCGCGTCGATGCTGTGGGCTCCGCTGAGGACATTGCGGACGCCGTGCTCGCCGGGGCGCGGCCAACGCCGGACAATGGCTACAAGCTCGCGCTGACGCGGCGCACGCTGGCCGCGGCGCTGGCGGATGCGGCGCGGCTGGAGGCGGGCGCATGATCGGCGACGGCATCAACCGCACGGAAGGTCCGCGCAAAGTCGCCGGGCAAGTCCCCTACTCCGCCGAGCGGCGCGATGCCGGCGAGGATGTGCTCCACGGCTTCGTGCTCGGCGCCGCCATCGGCTATGGCCGCATCGCGGATATCGATGCCAGCAAAGCGGAGGCGGCGCCCGGCGTGCGGCTGGTGCTGACGCACCGCAACGCGCCGCCGCAGGGCATGCTGGCGATGGACATCACCGACGCCAAGCCGGAAATGGTCGACGACCGCATCAGCCGCTATGGCCAGCCAGTGGCGCTTGTCGTGGCCGATAGTTTCGAGGAGGCGCGCGCCGCCGCGGCGCTCATCGAGATCCGCTACGACCGCGAGCCCGGCGATTTCGATCTGTATGCACAGGAAGGCGGCGAGCCGCAGCAGATCTCGGAGTTCGGTGACCTGGATGCTGCCTTCTCCGAGGCCCCGTTCAGCATCGATGTCACCTACTCGACGCCCTACCATTGGGGCCAGCCGATGGAGCCCAATGCGGCGATCGCCGATTGGCACGACGGCCATCTCACCGTTTACCTGACCTCGCAGATGATCAACCAGCTGATCAAGGGCCTCGCCGACACGCTGTTGATGGACAAGGCCGACATCACCATAGATGCCGCTTATCTCGGCGGCGGCTTTGGCTCCAAGATCGCGCTCCATTGCGAGGCGGTGCTCGCCTCGATGGCGACGCGCATTCTCGAGCGGCCGGTCAAGCTCGTGATGACGCGGCGGCAGATGTTCACGCTGGTCGGACATCGCCCCGCATCGCTGAGCCGCATCCGCCTTGCGGCGACCGTCGACGGGCGGCTCACCGCGCTCGGGCACGACGCCAATGTGCAGACGACCACGGGCGGCGACTGGTACGAACCGGTGCACGCCGTAGCCCGCGCGCTCTACGCCGCACCCAATCGACTGACCCGCCGCTACCATACCGACCTCGATGTCGGGCAGGCAGAGCCGGTGCGCGGACCCGGCGAACTGCCGGGGCTGATGGTGTTCGAATCCGCCATCGACGAACTGGCCGAAAAAGCCGGCATCGATCCGGTGGAATTCCGCCTGCGCAACGACACCGACATCGACCCCGAGAAGGACCGGCCGCTGAGCGGCAGGCGCCTTGCCGACTGTTTGCGCGAAGGCGCGGACCGCTTCGGCTGGCAGGATCGGCCGAATGTGCCGGGGAGCCGGCGCGAGGGCGACTGGCTGATCGGCTATGGCTGCGCCTCGTCGCAGCGCGGCCACCCGCAGATGGACACCGATGTGCGCGTCCGCATCGACCCCGAGGGCGTGGTGATCGTGCAGTCGGACATGACCGACCTCGGCACCGGCAGCTACACCATCATGGCACAGGTCGCGGCAGCGGCACTGAACGTGCCGGTCGAGCAGGTGCGCGTCGAACTCGGCCGCTCCGACTATCCCAAGGGCTGGGGCTCGGGCGGATCGTGGGGCGCCGGCAATGTGAGCGTCGCCACCGATCGCGCCTGCACCGAGTTGCGGGTTCGATTGCTGGCCGCCGCTGGAGCGACATTCAACGACATCTTCGCCGAAGTGCGCCGGCATTTCCCGCAAGGCATCGAGGCGATCGGCCACACGATCGGCGGTGGCGACGACCCGAACTACAAGGCATTCTCGATCTACACCTATGGCGCGAGTTTTGCCGAAGTGGCGGTCAATGCCTACACCGCGGAGGTGCGCCTGCGGCGCATGCTGGGCGTGTTCTCGTTCGGCCGTGTGCTCAACGCCAAGACGGCGCGCTCGCAGCTGATCGGCGGCATGATCTGGGGCGTGAGCGCGGCGCTGCACGAAGGCGGCGAAGTCGATCCGCGCTACGGCAACTGGGTCAACGGCGACCTCGCCGAGTATCTGATCCCAACGCACGCCGACATCCCGGCGATCGACGCCATCATGCTCGACGATTTCGACGAGCACGCCAACCATCTTGGCGTGAAGGGGATCGGGGAGCTGGGGGCGGGGGGCACCGGCGGCTCAGTGGCCAACGCGGTGTACAACGCGACGGGGGTGCGGGTGCGCGATTTCCCGATCACGCTGGGGCGACTGTTGCCGGGGCTGATCGCGCGAGGCTAGGCGAAGTCGGCGGGGGTGTCGAAGTCGCGGACCATCATCGGGTCGGCCTGCACGACCGCTGCTGCCTTCAGCAGGTGGCGCGGGCCGTGGTCGCCGGTGAGGTTGACAAGCTCGGACAGCATGGAGCGGGCGAAGACAATCGGCGGGCTTCTCACCCCCGCTACCTCGGTCGCGACCACCGCTGCATCGACCAACAGCAACGCCCTGAGGTGATCATCAGTCACGTAGGGCATATCGGCGAGGCAAACGAGGAGCGCATCGGCGTCCAGCGCGATAGCCCGCCGAGCCCCTAGAGCGAGCGAGACGCCCATCCCTTGTTCCGGGTTTGGATTCTCGACGATCTCAAAGCCGCAACTGAGGTAAATGTGGCGCCGCACATCGTCGCCGGCCGGGCAAACCGCGAGATAGCCATCGAGCAGCAGGTCCACCAGCGTTGCCGCGATGTGCCCGCCCAGCGGCCGGCCGTCGACAGTCTCAAGCAGCTTGTCGGCGCCGAAGCGCGTGCTGCTCCCGGCGGCGAGGACGAGCGCGACAACGCGCCTAGCCACGGTCAAGCGCGGCCCGTGCGGCAGTGATTTCGGCGAGCACCGACAGGGCCAGCATGCCGGGTTCACGGGCCCGGTCGATCAGCCCGATGGGTCCCTTGATGCGGGCGATGTGGTCTTCGGGGACGCCCATGGCCCGCAAGCGCTCGCAGCGTTCGCGATGTGTGCGCACGCTGCCGAGCGCACCGAGGTAGAAGCCACCGGCGGCAGCGGCGCGGGCCAGAATGGCGTTCTCCCATTCGTGTTCGTGGAACAGGAGGACCGTGGCAGTCCACCGGTCGATCGGCAGATCAATCCCCTGCCCCGGCGTCTTGAGCAGCGTGATCGGCGCGCCGACAGCCGCGAGTGCAGCGGCGGTACCCTCGTCCGGTGTGGCAAAGGCGAGATCGAGCTCGGCGGCGGCGGCGACGCGGGCGATGACTTCGAGGTCGGGGCCGCGGCCGATGGCGAG
Organism: Devosia sp.; assembly: GCA_046594305.1. Classification (GTDB taxonomy): domain Bacteria; phylum Pseudomonadota; class Alphaproteobacteria; order Rhizobiales; family Devosiaceae; genus Devosia_A. The sequence goes on from JBKJTB010000393.1 coordinate 11,301, forward strand.
GAGCCTTGTGCGGGGCAAATAGCGGCGCAGGAACTTCCCGTCAGCCCAGCCGGTGTCCTGTGCGGCATCGACGATGCGCGAGGAGGATTGGGCGGGATCAAAGGCGATGGAGAAGGCGTCGCGGCGCGCGAAGCGGGCGAGGGCGTCGTCGAGCAACGCTTCGTCGGGCCGGACGTGGATGAGGAGATCGACACCGCCACCGCAGGGGAAGCGGATGTCGAGGAAGCGCGAGCCCTTGCCGAAGCGGACGATCTCGTCGGTGCCGCGGGCGATGATCGGCACGACTTCGGCGGCGATCGCCGCCTCGACGCAGCCGCCCGAGACGTGGCCGACATGCCGGCCGTCCTCGAGCACGGCCATGTGCGCGCCGAGCGGCTTTGGCGCGCCGCCGTCGATGGCATAGATCGAGATCAGCGCGCCGCGCAGGCCCTCCGCTTGCCCACGCCTGAGGAACGCGAACGGCGCCGCGTCGCGGCTGAGGCCAACGGCGGTTTTTGGGTCGGCACTGAGGTGGGGCTCGAACAGCATGGGCCTGAGACTATCGCCACAGCGCTCCCGCGCCAAGGCAGCTCAGCGTGCGGCGGAAGTCTCGCCCTAGAGCCGCTGGCCTGCCACGAGATCGATGCGGTGTTTCGGCTCGTTGATGCCTGAGCGCATCGTCGCCCCGAGACGGATGTCGGCGTCGAAGCCGAGCGGGATCGAGGCGCCGTCGCGCAGGAACACCGGGATCGCTTCAAGCGGCGCGTCGATGTGGTGCGACTGGCCGCCCTCGTACCAGCGCTGCTCGAACAGATGCCACCAGCGGCCGGCCGGGAGATAGACATCGCGCGCCTTGACGCCCTCCTCGATCACCGGCGCGACGAGCAGGTCGCGGCCGAGCATGTACTGGTCCCAGAGTTTCAGCGCGGCGGGATCGTCCTGATGGTCGAGCAGCATGGCGCGCATCAGCGGCGTCTTGCTGGCGACGCAGTGGGCAGCCTCGCGCTCGAGATAGGGCAAGAGCTGCATGCGGAGATTGGCGTAGAACGCGTAGCCTGACAACGCGCGCGGGTCGCCGGAGCGCTCGGCGATGTTCCACGGCGTGCGGTCCTGGTTGAGCTCGGCCTTGCTCTCGGCGTGGTACTGCATGATCGGGCAGAAGCAGGCCATCTGCGCACCGCGGAGATAGAGCTCGGCGCTCGGCACGTCGCCCGAGAAGCCGGCAAAGTCCCAGCCCCAGAAGATCACGCCGGACATGCCGGCCGAAAGTCCCGCGAGCAGGCTGCGCTTGAACGCGTCCCAGGTGGAGCGCTCGTCGCCGGCCCAATGGGCGGGAAAGGTCTGCGCCCCGGTGTAGCCGGCACGCGAGAAACAGATACCGTCATTCTGCTGGGCGAAGCGGTAGTAGGCGGAGATGTAGTCGCGCGGATAGCGGTTGCGGTTGAGGAGGCCGTCGGTGCCGTCGGCGAACACGAGGTCCCGGCCCCACACCATCTCGCCACCGTCGGTCTTGAAACCGTCGACGCCGAGGTCGTCGATGAGATACTGGCGCTTCCCGAACCACCAGTCGACGCCGTCGCGATGGGTGAAGTCCATCAGCAGGCTGTCCTTGAACCAGCCTTCAGGCAGGCGCAGCGCGGTGCCGTCGGGGTGCCGGACGCCGTAGCTGTTGGCAAGGAAGTGCTCCTCGTCGCGCCGCTTCTGCGCATGACGCAACGCCGCGGTCTGCTTGATCACCGGGATCTGCCACAGGATCAGCTTCAGGCCGTGCTCGTGCAGATGCTCGGTCATGCCCTTGGGGTCAGGCCAGCGGCCCCATTCGGGGAAGGTGAAGTCGGCATAGGCGAACGCGTCGCTGCCGGGCTTTTCGGCATAGGTTGCGTCGTTGAAGATGTAGAATGTCGCTTCATCGCTCCACGCCTCGATGACGAGGACGGTCGCGGGAATGCCGTGTTCTTCGGTGAGCGCGACCTGCTTGCGGACTTCCGCTTCCGAATCCCAATTGTTGGAGCTCATCCACGGGCCGAGCGCCCAAAGCGGGACGTTGACCGGCTCGCCGGTGGCAGCGAGGAACTGCGCGATTTGCGCATTGACGCTGCCGGTGAGGAAATCGAGGCGCAGGTCGGCGGCCTCGACGCCCAGCAGCGTGATGCCGGGCTCGCGGAAGTCGAACCAGGAATAGGAGTCGGTGGCGATATGCAGGCCAAAACCCTGGTCGGTGTAGAACACCGGCATCGGAATGTAGGTGCGGAGGCCCTGGTTCTTGTACTGGTTGTAGACGAACTGGTCGACGCGGTTGCCGGCCTGGTCGAGCGCATTGTAGCGCTCGCCGAGACCAAAAATGCCGGCCGGCCGATGGGCCAGTTTCAGCGAGATCTCGCGGACCTTGCCGGCGCTGTCTTCGAGCCAGCTGACATCCGAGACGATGACACCGGCGATATGCAGCGGGTCGAGGTCGGTTTCGGCGCCGGGCACGATGTCGATACGATTGCCCTGCGCGACGAGGTGGCCGCCATGCTTGCGGGCAAGCACCTCATAGGTGAACTCGGCGGTCGCGGTTTCCGGGTGATGGCGGAAGCGGAGGCGATAGCTCGGTGTCGACCCGGCAGGTCGTGCCGGCAGTACGAACTGCCAGTGCGTATCTTCGAATGTGCCGGCGAGGACGATGCCGTCGACCACGCAATCGAGCGGCTCGCTGGCGCGGTGCGGCAGGGCGATGGCGCGGACCAGCACCTCGTCCTCGACGGTCACCAGTTTTGGGAAGCGCTCCTCGAGCAGCGGCTCGTAGCGATTGCCGTTCCCATCGGGCAGATGGCGGATGAAGCGGGCATCGAGCTGGCCCATGCGCTTCAAACGCTTGCGCACAATCCGCGTGAGCGGGGCATCGCCGGCGAGGAGATCGCGGGCGCGGGCGTAGCTGCCCTGCTCGCCGAAATACCAGGCGAGCATCTGCCGCTCGGCCGGCGAGGCATCGGGGCGTTCCGCCAGCCGGCGGGCGGCATCGACGACGATGAGGTCTTCGGCATCGAACAGGCCGAACGGGACGGCGGTGAGGAGGGCATCGAAGCCGAGCGTCGTGCGGTCGGAGGACGACATCAGCGTGCTGCCGCCGGTGTGGCGGGCATAGACGTGGTTCTTGGCGGGCGCCACGAGCTGGGTGAGGTCGGTGCGGTCGAGCACCTGATTGGCGAGGCGCAGGGCGCCGGCCCACAGCGCCAGCTGCCAGGTGTCGCTATAGGCATTGTTGGCCGGGCTCATCTCGCGGCGCAGCGCGTCGGCAACGCGGGTGAGGGCAAGATCGGCGTTGCGCACCAGGGATTGATCGCCGCTGATGTCGGACAGGGTGCCGGCGAGGAACAGCGCCAGACCGGCCTCAATCGGATCGCTGGCGGCCCCGAGGCGCTGGGCGATAGCGGGACGGGCGGCCCGCGGATCGTCGAGCAGCGCTGCGTAGAGATCGAAGAACCAGGGATGGCTCTCCCACAGCGGCGCGTCGCGGGTGATGGTCTCGGTGGGCATCGTCTGGCTTTCGGGAAAAAAGAAAGGCCGGGAGCACTATACCCCCGGCCTCGCAGTTGGGAGGCGGACTAGAGGATGCCCTTGACGGCCGCGGCCGCGTCGGTGAGCGCCTGCTGCGGGGTCTTCTGACCCAGCTTGGCGGCTTCCAGTTCCTTGCCGACGATGTCGGTGAGCTGGCTCCAGTTGTTGATCACCGGCGGGGTGACCGCGGTGTCGAGCGCCTTGAACACGACGTCACGGCTCGCCGGGATCGGCTGGTCGAGATAGCCCTGCACATAGGCCGGATCGCTGACGGCTGGCAGTTCCCAGCCCGCCTTGATGCGGATATCGACCGCTTCCTTGGACGAGGTCAGGAACTTGAGCCACTCATAGGCTGCCGCCGCGTTCGGGCTGGTCGCCGATACCGCGACGCCGTTGGCGAAGAAGTGATGCGCCTTGGCGGTGTTGCCGGGCTCGAGCTGGATATCCCAGTTGAACTTGGCGTTGGTCGTGAAGTCGCCGAACATCCAGATGCCGGTGCGCAGCATCGCGATCTTGCCGGCCTTGAACAGATCGCCGTCGGTCTGCCCGGCCAGTTCCACATCGCTCGGGGTGACGTGGTACTTCGAGATCTTGTCGACCATCCACTGCAGCGTTTCGACGTTGGCGGGTGTGTCGAGGGTCACCTCGGTCTTGTCGGCGTTGAACATGGCGCCGCCATTCTGCGCGATGGTCTTGTAGAATTCATAGAACTGGATGGGAGCAAAGTCACCCCAGACGCCCGTGGCCGGGTCGGTCAGTTTCTGGGCGGCGGCGAGTTCTTCCTTCCAGGTCCAGTCGGCAGTCGGGTAGGCGACGCCGGCCTTGTCGAACAGATCCTTGTTGTAGAACAGGACGACGTTCGAGAACGATTCGACGAGCCCGTACTGCTTGCCATTCTGCGTGAAGGCCGCGAGCGCGGTCGGGTTGTAGATGGCGGTAGAGAAACCGGTGTCGGCGGCAATCAGCGGGCCGAGGTCCGCGAGTGCACCCTTGTTGGCGAAGCTGACGAAGTTCTCGTAGTTGAGCTCGAACGCGTCGGGTGCCTGGCCGGCGGCGATCACCGTCTGCAGCTTGGTGAAATACTCGTTGTAGGACTGCGTCTCGTACTGCACATCGATATCGGGATGCGCGGTCTCGAAGGCGGCGATGGTCGCCTCGAGCTGTGGGATGTAGTCGGGCGCCGGCGAGAACGCCATGTACTTGACGACGGTCTGCGCGAAGGCCGGGCTGCTGACAGCGGTCATCAGCAGCAGGGCGGCGATGGATGTATGCACGATCCTCATAGTTTCCTCCTTGAGGGGTCCTGTTATTTCAGCCCAGTCGTTGCGAGACCCTGGATGATATATTTCTGGGCGAAGACGTAGACGGCGATGATCGGCACCGTGCCGATCACGGCGCCGGCCATCAGCACGTTCCAGTCGGTGGTGTAGCGGCCGTTGAGGAACGAGAGTCCCACCGGCAGCGTCATCATCGCCTGGTTCGAAGTGATGATCAGTGGCCACAGGAAGCTGTTCCAGCTGGCCATGAATGAGAACACGGCAAGCGTCGCGAGCGCGGGGCGCGCCAGCTGCAGGCCGATGGTGAAGAAGATGCGGATGTAGCCCGCGCCATCCATGAACGCCGCCTCCTCGACCTCGCGCGGCAGGCGCAGATAGAACTGGCGGAGGAGGAACGTCCCGAACGCGCCGAAGCTCGAAGGCAGGATGAGGGCCTGATACGTGTTGCCCCAATCGAGCCAGGTCATCAGCACGAACAGCGGCACCAGTGTCACCTGCTGCGGGATCATCAGCGTCGCGAGATAGGCGTAGAACAGGATGTCGCGGCCGGGGAATTTGATGCGCGCAAAGGCGTAGCCGGCCATGGCGCAATTGAGCACCATCAGTACCGTGCTGATGACCGAGACGATGACCGAGTTGAGCAGGAACTTGCCCATCGGCACGGCCGCGAAGATGTCGGTGTAGTTCTCGAGCGTCGGCGCCACCGGGATCAGTTGCGGCGGCGTGACGAAGGTCGCCTCGCCGGTCTTTAGCGAGGTCGAAACCATCCACACGAAGGGCAGCAGCATGACGATGGCGCCGAGGCCGAGCACGGCATAGGTCGCGTAGTCGGCGGGGCGAAGGGCGCGGCTAGCCATCGGACCGGTCCAGTCGCTTCTGGAGGAGGTTCTGCACCAGCGTGACGGCAAAGATCAGCGCGAAGAGGATCCAGCTGATCGCCGAGGCGTAACCCATCTGCCCGTAGCTGAAGGCGTTCTTGAAGATGAGCTGCACCATCGTGGTGGTGGCACCGACCGGGCCGCCGCCCGTCATGATGAAGACCTGGTCGAACACCTGGAACGACGAGATCAGCGAAATGGTGGTGACGAAAAAGGTGGTCGGCGCCAGCATCGGCCAGGTGATGGTCCAGAAGCGCTGCCAGGGACTGGCGCCATCGATATCGGCGGCCTCGCCAAGATTTTCAGGGATCTCCTGCAGGCCCGCGAGGTAGATCACGGTGACGAAACCGATGTCCTTCCACACGGTGGTGAGGACGATGCCGGCCATCGCCCAGCTCGGATCGAACAGCCAGCCCGGCCCCTTGATGCCGATCAGCGACAGGCCGAAATTAATGAGGCCATATTGCGGATTGAGCAGCCACTTCCAGACCAGCGACACGGCCACCCATGAGGTGACCACCGGCACGAAGTAGATGGCGCGGAACACCGTCCGCCCCTTGAGCTTGCGATTGAGCAGCAGCGCGAGGCCGAGGCCGATGGCGACGACGGACGGCAGGTAGCCGAGGATGAAGAACAGCGTGTTGCGCAGCGCCTGTTGCACGTTGGGATCGGCGAGCGCCGCGACGTAGTTGCCGATGCCGATCCACTGGATGGGCGTCAGCAGATCCCATTTGCTGAAGCTCAGCACGAAGGATGAAACGACCGGCAGGATGTAGAACGCACCCATGCCGATGAGGCTCGGCAGCAGCAACACCGCCAGCGCGATATACTTTTCGCGGCCGTTGACGCCCTCCATCAGCCCCTCCGCCTGACGCTGTCACGCACGACGATCGTCGTGGGCACGATCGTCTCGCGCGCGGTGTGCCGCTTGTTGAGGACGGAGGCGATGAGATTGCCGGCGAGGCGGCCTTTTTCGGCGATCGACTGGTCGACGGTGGTGAGCGCCGGATAGACCATGGTCGAGATCGAGAGATTGTCAAAACCCATCACCGAGATGTCGTCGGGGATGCGCTTGCCGAGCTTGTGGAGGCCGGCAAGGAGGCCTGCCGCGATGAGGTCGGCGGTGCAGAAGGCGGCGGTGATCTCGGGGTTCGCGGCGATGGCACCCGCGGCCTCGGTGCCCCAGTCGAAGGTGACGGAGCCGGAGAAGACGCGCGACGGATCGTGAGCAATCCCCGCGGCCTTGAGCGCGCGCTGGTAGCCCGCGACGCGGCGCTCGACGACGCCGTCGGTGCGGATCACGCCGGTGACGACGGCGATGTCGCGATGACCTTCCGCGATGAGATGGGTGGTTGCCTCGAACGCCGCCTGCTCGTCGTCGATGCCGAGGCGATAGAAGTGATCGTCGTCGATGTAGCTATCGATCAGGAGCGTTGGCAGGTCGCGCGACTTGAGCTGCTCGTAGAGCGTCTCCTTGTAAACGCCGAGCACAATCAGCGCGTCCATGTTCCAGCTCGACAGCGTGTCGAGGGCGCCGCGCTCGCCGACGCCCGAGAGCATCATGTAGTAGCCCTCGGCGCGGAGGGCCGTTTCGATGCCGCTGACGATCTCGGCATAGAACGGATTGTCGAGCAGCAGCGCGTTCTGGTTTTCGGTGAACGGGATCAGCACGCCCACCATGCGCGAGGCGTTCGACACCAGTGCACGGGCCGAGAGGTTCGGCGTGTAGCCGAGCTGGGCGATGGCGGCGTTGATGCGCTCGATCGTCTCCGTCGAGGCTTTGGCGGCGCGGCCATTGATGACGTTGGACACCGTCATCGGCGACACTTTCGCCGCCAGCGCAATGTCCTTGATCGTCGCCCGAGCCAACCACCCCTCCCGAGGTATAGCGTTAAACCTCCAAGTCCTTGTTTTGCGCTCGAATTTTGTGAACGGCGCGGAGATCAAGGAGGTTTTGCGTTAAACCAAGTTAGCCGAAGATGGGCTGGGGCGTCAAGCGGGCGAGAGGGGCGGCTACAATTCGATGACCACGACCTGCCAGATCGCGAGCGGCGGCAGGACCGCCGATGCGAAGTCGCCCTCGTCTGCCACGGCCACCGGCACGAGCCGCCCAAGGCCATCCGGATCGGCGACAAGCACCCTCGGCGTACGGCCAAGCAGGCGCTTGAACCGGAGCGTGGCGTTGCCCGGGGAGCCAGGCATATTGCGCGGCGCGTCCCACAGCGTATCCGTCTGACCGACGAGATTGATGAGGTGGACGATCAGGCGGTCGCCGTCGCGCACGATGCGGCGCCACACCTTGCCGGGCTCGGCGGTGACGCTGGTTTCGGCGTTTGCGAACGACACGTCGAGATCGCCGTTATAGTCGCCCGCATAGGAGTGCGTGACTTCGTACAACGAGGCGGGCATGAGCAGCTCATCATGCACGACGAGGAAGTCGTACCAGCGCTTGAGGAGGTGCTGCGTGCTCGCTTCCATCTTGTGGTTGCGCACATAGTAGGGATCGCACAGCAGGCGGTCGGCCTCGCCGGCGAGGAGTTGCGTGGCGCCGTGCGAGAACAGCGTCGCCATGGTCAGCGCGGTCGCGCGATCAGCCTCGGCAGCGGGCGCAGAATCGTAGACGTGCTGGTAGGCGGCGAGGACAACGGGCTTGCCCTGCCCTGCCGCGCGAGCCCGCGCAACCGTGTCGGCGAGCGACTGCAGCGTCACCTGGGGCGACCACGGCTCGATGTAGACGGCGTCCTGCGCCGTGCGCGCGGTGAGTCCGGTGGGGAAGTCGTTGACGTTGTTGAAGACGAGATGGGCGTCCGGAAGCGCCGCGCGAACGGCGCCGATCAGCGTCACGAACGAGGCGGCGACGTCGATGTCGGCGCCATCGGCGCGGATGGCGCGCTTGGGGTAGCCGTATTGGTCGAGATGGAATCCGTCGAAGCCGAGGGAGGCGGTGGCCTTCTCGAGGTCGGCGGTGAAATGAGTGAGCCAGTCGGGGGCAGCGGGGTCGAGGATGAAGAGGAAGTCGCCGAGCGCGTAAGGCTCGCCATTTGCCTTGAGCAGGGCCTGATGCTTCCAGACACCCCATTCGTTCGGGCCGGCGGCATAGACAGCGGCATAGCCGAGCGCGCGCGAGCCGGCGGCCTGCACGGCGCCCACCAGCGCGCGCACGGTCGACAGTGCGATCGGCTGGTCGAGGGCGTCGCGATAGGTTTCGCCACCACCCATGAGATCGGCGTGGCGATAGGCCCAGTCGTAGAATTGGACTCCGGTGAGGTGGAGGCGACGCACAGTGTCGGTGAGGCCGGTGATGTCCTTGTCGGGCGCATAGCTCGCCACGAACCCGTAGCGCAGCCGCTGGCGCGGGTCGGCGGCGACGTCGACTGCGGTGCGCAGTTCGCCCAGTTCGATGCCATAGCCGCCCGGTGGGAGAGGTGGCAGGGTGATCGTGCCCGCTCCCCCATAGGCCTGCTCCGCCAGCAGTTCGCCGAGATGCCAGACGCGCACGGTGCCTTTCGGCCCCGTGCCCACCAGCACTACCTCGATGGTGATCGGCTCGTCCGGCCAGAACGAGGCTCTCGTCGGCAGCAGTTCAGTCATGACTATCCCTTGACGGCGCCAGCAGTCAGCCCTTGCACGAAGTGCCGCTGGAAGATGAGGAAAACCACGATCACCGGCACGATGGCGACGAGAGACGCGGCGAAGACGAGCCCCCATTGCGTGCCCTTCGGCCCCTGCAGCAGCGCGATGGCGATGGGCAGTGTCTTGTTCTCGGGGCTGGTGATGCTGGTCAGCGCCCAGGCGTACTCGTCCCAGGTCGCGAGGAAGGTGAAGATCGTCGCGGTGGCGAGCGCAGGCTGTGCCAGCGGCAGCGCGAGGCCGATGAACCGCCGCCAGTCGTTGGCGCCGTCGATCTGCATGGCGTCGTCGAGCTCCTGCGGCAGCGCCTCGAAGAAGCCGCGCAGCAGGAACGTGTTGAGCGCCAGATTGCCGGCGACGTAGAAGACGATCAGCCCCCACAGCGTGTCGATGAGGCCGAGCCATTTGGCGAGGATGAATTGCGGCACGATGAGCATCAGCGCCGGGATCATCAGGCCGAGCAGCAGGATGCGGAACAGCCACTCGCGGCCGGGGAAGCGATAGCGCGCAAAGCCATAGGCCATCATGGCACTGAGGAGGACCGAGATCGCCGTGGCGGTGACCGCGACCATCAGGGAATTGGCGAAGTAGTGGACGAAGTCGCCCTTGATCAGCACGCGCTCATAGTTCGACAGCGTCGCCGGGTCGGGGATGAATTGCGGCGGGATCTTCAGCACATATTGCTGCGCCTTGAAGCTCGTCGAGACCATGTAGAGAAACGGCGCGATCATCACCAGCGCACCGACGGCGAGCGTGGTGAGGCGCAGCGCCTCGGCCGGCGAGAAGCGCTTGCTCATGCCGTCGCCTCGTTGCGGAAGAAGCGGAGCTGGAGGGCGGAGAGGGTGAACACGAGGAGCGTCAGCAGCACGGCGATGGTCGAGCCATAGCCGAAATCGAGGAAGGCGAAGGTCTCGCGGTACATGTAGGTGAGGACGACATCGGTCGAGCCGCCCGGTCCGCCATCGGTCATCGCTTGCACCGAGGTGAAGACGTTGAGACCGCCGATCACCAGCATGATGGTGATGAAGGCCATGGTGGGCCAGATGGCGGGAATGGTGACGCTGAGGAAGCGCTGCCACGGATTGGCGCCATCGATCTTGGCCGCCTCGATGAGCGAGCCGGGAACGCCCTGCAGCGCCGCGATGAAGATCATCATCGACCAGCCGACGCCCTTCCAGACGCCGAGCGCGCAGATGGCGACCATGGCGGTCCAGCGCTCCGAGAGCCACGACACTTCGAGGCCGAGAAAGTAGTTGATGAGGCCGCGATCGGCGAAGAGATATTTGAACAGCAGCGTGACGACGACCCAGCTCGTGACCACCGGCAGATAGTAGAGGACGCGGAAGAAGGGCTGTGTCGGGCTCGATTTCTGCAGCAGCAGCGCGACGCCGAGGCCGAGCGCGATCTGCGGCGGCACGGTGAACAGCATGTAGATGCCGCTGTTCGACAGGCTCAGCCACAGATGCGGGTCGTTGAGCGCGCGCACATAGTTGGTGAGGCCGATGAAAGTACTGGTGGCGCCGGCGACGACCTTCCAGTCGTAGACGCTCATCAGCACGGCCTGCGCCATGGGGTAGAGCACGAAAATCGTGAAGATCAGGAACCCCGGCGCCACGAAGAGCGCCGGAGCCAGGTAGGTCCGCCAAGGTTGCATCGTCGCCTCCACCCAGTGCGACACCCCGGAGGAGGGGCGCCGCACTGTTGTGGAGGAGGAATGCTCGCGGACCAAGTCCGTCATGAATTCTCTTCGGCGAGAAGCGCGTCAACCTGACCGGCGGCCTTGGTGAGGGCTTCCTGCACCGAAACTTCGCCCTTGAAGGCTGCAGTCAGCTCAGCGTTGAGGATGCCGTCGACCTTGCCCGCCTGCGAGATGGCGAGGCGGTTCTTGGCGGTCTTCAACTGCTCGGCGAAGGTGGCATAGAACGGCGCGATGGCGGTCTGCTGATCGGCATAAGCCGGCAGCACGGTCATCTGGCCGGTCTTGACCATCTCGATCTGGAACTGCTCCGACTGAGTGAAGCGGACGAACTCGAGCGCTGCCTCCTGGTTGGGCGAGGAGGCGGTCACGACGATATCCTCGCCGCCGACGACGCTGACCGAGCCGCCGGGACCGGCGGGGATCTGCGCATAGATCGGCGTGAAGTCCGGATACTGCTCCTTCCAGATACCGGCCATCCACGGGCCGTCGAAGATGGTCGCGTATTCGGCCGACGGCAGGCCGTCCGAGGTGCCGGTGGCGCCCTGGTTGCCAATGATGAGATTGGGGATCTGGCCGGCGGTGTAGAGATCGACCAGCATCTGGATGGTCGCGACGTTCTGCGCCGAGTCGAGATAGCCGGTGGATTTGGTCAGCTCGGCGTCGGTGATGTCGCCGCCGCCCGACCAGATCCACGGCATGATGTTCCACGCCCCGAGGCCGCCATCGGCGAATACGGAGAAGCCGGCGTCCTTGAGTTTGCCGGCGGCGGCCTTGAGCTCGTCGAAGCTGGCGGGCGGTGCGCTGAGGCCGGCGGCGTCGAGCGCCGCCTGGCTGGTGACCAGCACGCGCGTATTGGTGTCGAGCGGCAGGCCGTAATACTTGCCCTTGTAGAGATTGGTGGCGAGGACGCCCGGGTAGGTCTTGTCGGCCAGATCCTTGAAGTCGGACATCGCGTCCGACAGCGGCACCAGCACGCCAAGCTTGGCGAACTGCGGCACCCAGCCGAGATCGGCGCGCACGAGGTCGGGCAGTTCGCCGCCGGCGGCGCTGGTGGTCAGCTTCTGCAGCAGCGAGTCGTACGGCACGTCGACGTACTGCACCTTGATGCCGGGATGGGCGGCCTCGAAGGCGGGGATCAGCGTGTTGTTGAGCGCGTCCTGCTGGGTCGAGTTGCCGCCATTGCCGTAGGCACCCCAGAACGTGATGGTGACATCCTGCGCGAGGACGGGAAGAGCGAGCATGATCGCCGCGCCGGCGACCATCGAGAGCAACGCGCTGCGGCGCGTCGTGGCGAATGACATTGTGAGATCCTCCAGAAACCGGGTCTCTGCGTACCCGTCCTAATTGTTTTAAGACGGAACTAATTAAGCTGTCAATGTGTCTTGGAAGGCCGATTTCAGGCGGATTAAGTTCCTTGGCAAAAGAAAAGCGATACGCTAATGCGCTGATGAGGAGAGGCAGAGCGCCGGCATGAGAATCACCACACCACGCTGGGCACCCGGCAACGGAGCGACCCGTGCGGTCGCGCTGGAGGTGCTGATTCACGGCCCGCTGTCGCGCAGCGAAGTGGCCCGCCGCCTCGACCTGTCGCCCGGCTCGCTCACTCGCCTCGCCAACCCGTTGCTCGAAACGGGACTGCTGGTCGAGGCCGGCGAGCAGACCGACGGCAAGGTCGGCCGCCCCCAGCAATTGCTCGACGTCGTCCCGCAGTCGCGCCGCTTCATCGGCATGAAGCTGATGGCGGACGAGGTGCTCGGGGTAACCACCGACCTCCGCGCCAATGTGAAGGCCTCGGAGGCGCGGCGGCTAAAGGCCACCGACCCCGAGACGGTGGTCGCAACGATCGCCGAGCTGGCGAAATCGCTGGCTCGTGGGACGCCTGAGGTAATGGCCATCGGCATCGGCGTCGGCGGGCTGATCGAGGCACATGGCATCGTGCGGAGTGCGCCATTCCTCAAATGGAGCGACGTTTCACTTGGATCGTTGGTCGAGGCAGCGACGGGCATTCCGACGATCATCGAGAACGACCTCGTCGCCTTCACCGAGTACGAGCACTGGTTCGGTGCCGGGCGCGGGCTCGATCGTTTTGCCGTCGTGACGCTGGGCGCCGGCATCGGCTATGGGCTCGTGATCCATGACGAGATCGTGCGCAACGACGAATTCGGCATCGGGCTGATCGGACACTGGCCGCTCGACCCGTTCGGCCCGATCTGTTCCGAGGGCCACCGCGGCTGCGCCAAGGCGATCCTCACCGACAGCGCCATCACGCAGTCGGTATCGCAGGCGCTGGGCAAGCAACTGACCTACAAGGCGGCGCTGAACCTCGCCGCCTCGGGCGAACCGGCAGCGCGGCGCATCGTCGACGATGCCGGGCGCGGGCTTGGGCGGCTGCTCGCGGCCATCGCCAATCTCACCATGCCCGAGACGGTGGTGATCGGCGGCGAAGGCGTGCGGCTGGCGTCAGTCGCCTCCGAAGCCGTCGAGGCCGGGCTGCGGGCGGATCGCGATCCGCGCACCGCCGCCCTGCCCCTCACCATCCGCTCCGGCGACAATGTCGAGTGGTGCCGCGGCGCCGCCGTCGTCGCCATCCAGACCTTCGTGCTCGGACACCGCAGCGACGAACCCTGACATCGAGATCAGCATGACCGACCAGCCCAAGCATTGGTGGCAGAGCGCCACCGTGTACCAGATCTATCCGCGCAGCTTTGCCGACAGCAATGGCGACGGCATCGGCGATATCCCCGGGATCATCGGCAAGCTCGACTATCTCCAGCAACTGGGCATCGGCGTGATCTGGCTCTCGCCGATCTTCCAGTCGCCCATGACCGACAATGGCTACGACATCGCCGACTACCGGGCGATCGCGCCGATGTTCGGCACGCTCGACGATTTCGACCGGCTGGTCGCGGCCGCCAAGGCGCGCGGCATCGGCATCCTGCTCGATCTCGTGGTCAATCACACGTCGGACCAGCACCGCTGGTTTCTCGACTCACGATCCTCGCGCACCAGCCGCTATCGCGACTACTATGTGTGGCGCGATCCGGCGCCGGATGGCGGACTGCCCAACGACATCCAGTCGACCTTCGGCGGCCCGGCCTGGACGCTCGATCCGGCGACCGGCCAATACTATTTCCACCAGTTCGCGCCGGAGCAGCCCGACCTCAACTGGGCCAATCCCGCGGTGCGTGCCGAAATCTATGCGATGATGAACTGGTGGCTCGATCGCGGCATCGCGGGCTTTCGCATGGACGTGATCAACCTCATCGCCAAGGAGCCCGACCGCGGCATCACGTCGGATGGGCCGAAGCTGCACGACTATCTGCAGGAGATGCATCGCGAGACGCTGGCCGGACGCGACGTGCTGACCGTCGGCGAGTCGTGGAGCGCGACGCCGGAGAGTGCCCTGCTCTATTCGGGTCGCGATCGCGGCGAGCTCTCGATGGTGTTCCAGTTCGAGCACGTGATGCAGCAATGGCACGAGATCTGGGGTAAATGGCAGCCAAAACCGTTCGACCTGGTGGCCCTGAAGCGCGTCATCAGCCGCTGGCAGATTTCCCTCGCCGACGACGGCTGGAACTCGCTGTTCTGGGGCAATCACGATCTGCCGCGCGCCGTGTCAAAATATGGCGACGACAAAGGCTTTCGCGTCGAGTCGGCGAAGATGCTGGCAACGGTGCTGCACCTGCTCAAGGGCACGCCCTATGTCTATCAGGGCGAAGAGATCGGCATGACCAATGTGCCGTTCACCTCGATCACGCAGTACCGCGATATCGAGACCCTCAACATGCACCGGCTGCATCTCGAGGCGGGGCTGCAGGAGGCGGACTTCATCCTTGGTGCCAACGCCAACGGCCGGGACAATTCCCGCACGCCGATGCAATGGAGCGCTGATACAAACGCGGGCTTCACCGTCGGCACGCCGTGGATCGATGTGAACCCCAACTATCGCGAGATCAATGTTGCCGCGGCGCTCGCCGATGAACATTCGATCTTTGCGCACTACCGCCGGCTGATCGCGCTCCGTAAGCAAATGCCGATCATTGTCGAAGGCCGCTACGCCTCCTGGCTCGACGACGATCCGGACGTGATGGCCTACACGCGAACGCTGGGCGGCCAGACCCTGCTGGTGGTGGCCAACTTCACAGCGAAAGACGTTGCTGTCGACGTGCCAGTGTCTTTGCGCGGTGAGTGGTCGCCGCTCCTCGACGGCAAGCCGGTGACCCTCGGCGAGCGCACAACACTTGCCCCGTTCGAGACGATCACTGGCCTCGCCGATCGCCGGCTCTAGCCGGAGATGTGGTGGCAGCGCACGATGTGGCCGGTGCCGACAGCAGTCGGACCCGGCATGGTTTCCTTGCAGATCGCCGTGGCCCGCGGACAGCGCGACACGAACGGGCAGCCGCGGCTTTCGTGAGTCCACAGCGGAATGTCCGTCGCCCGCCGGGTGCGGCCCGTGGCGATCTTGCGGTTGGGGTTGGGCACCGACTCGATCAGCAGCTGCGTATAGGGGTGCTGCGGGCGATCGGTGATGTCCTCGCTCGGCCCCTGCTCGACCAGATGCCCGGCATAGAGCACCGCGGTTTCCTCGGCGAAGTAGCGCGCGGTGGCGATGTCGTGGGTGATATAGAGCGCCGCGAGATTGCGCTGCTGCTTCAGATCCTCGAGCAGATTGAGGATGCCCAGCCGCACCGACACGTCGAGCATCGAGGTCGGCTCGTCGGCGAGCAGCACCTCGGGATGCACCGAGAGCGCACGGGCGATGGCGACGCGCTGGCGCTGGCCGCCCGACAGTTCGTGCGGACGCCGCTTGATGTAGTCGGACGCAGGATGAAGTCCGACGCTCTCGAGCAGCATCAGCGCTTCGGCCTCGACGGCCTTGCCCGTGAGCTCGGGGCGATGGAGACGGAGCGGCCGGATGAGGTGATAGCCGATGGACTGCGTCGGGTTCAGCGACCCGAACGGATCCTGGAACACCATCTGCACATGCGAGCGGTATTTCTGCAGCTGCTGTCCGCGAAACTTCGAGACGTCCTCGCCCTTGAACCGGATGGCGCCACGGGTCGGCTTGTAGACGCCCGCGACCATGCGCGCGCAGGTCGATTTGCCCGAGCCGGATTCGCCCACCAGCGCCAGCGCCCGGCCGCGCACCAGCCGCAGCGATACGCCCGATAGCGCCCGGAGGATCGTCTGATTGAACAAGCCGCCGAGCACGAAATCCTTGTCGACGCTGTCCATCTCGATGACGGGCGCGTCGGCCGAATTGGCGGCGCCGACCGCGTCTAGTTCAGCAAGTGACATGCAGCCTCGCTCTGGTGCTCGGGGTAGAAGCGCAGCTCCGGCGCCTGTTCGCGACAGAGCGGCATGGCGTGCGGGCAGCGCGCCGCGAAGCGGCAGCCCGGGGGCAGATCGGTGAGGCGCGGTGGCGAGCCCGAAATCCCCTCGAGGCGGACGCGCGGACCGGTGAGCGGCGGGAAGCTGTTGCCGAGCGCTTTCGTATAGGGATGCTGCGGGGCGGTGAAGATCGAGGCGGCCGGCGCGACCTCGACGAGCTCGCCCGAGTACATGACGCCGATGCGGTCGCAGAATTCGATCATCAGGCCGAGATCGTGGGTGATGAACAGCACCGAGAAGCCGAGCCGGTTCTTCAGCTCGACAAGCTGCTCGATGATGTCGCGCTGCACCACAACGTCGAGCGCTGTGGTCGGCTCGTCCATGATGATGAGGCGCGGCTTCAGGGCCAGCGCGATGGCGATGCAGATGCGCTGGCGCATGCCGCCCGAGAACTGATGCGAGTATTCGTCGAGACGCGCCGATGGAATGCCCACCAGCTCGAACAGCTCTTTCGCTCTTTTGCGCCCCGCCTCCTTGCCAAGGCCGGGCTCGTGCGTCTCGATAACGTCGATGATCTGCTCGGAGATCGGGATCACCGGGTTGAGCGCGTTCATCGCCGACTGGAACACGAAACTCACTTCGCGCCAGCGGTAAGCCTTGAGGCGAGCCTTGTCGAACTTTAGCACATCCTCGCCGTCGAGCCGGACTTCGCCGCCGCTGACGAGGCCTGGCAGACGGGTCAGCCGGGCCAGCGCAAAGGCGACGGTGGATTTGCCGCAGCCGCTTTCGCCGGCGAGCCCGAACGCCTCGCCCTCGCGGATGTCGAAGTCGATGCCGTCGACGGCGCGGGCGATGGAATTGTCGCCGACATAGTCGACGGTGAGGTTGCGGACCTCGAGCAGTGCGCGATCAGAAGACATCGGCGCCCCTTCCGCGACGGGTGAGGAAGCGCTTGATGCGGCCGAGCTTGCGCGAGGCCTTGAGTTGCGGATTGGTGATCTCGTCGACCGCGAAATTAACCAGCACCAGCGCCGCGCCGGTCAGCATGATGGCAATGCAGGGTGGCCAGATTTCCCACCACGCGCCGCTTTGCAGCGCGAGGTTGTTCTGGGCCCAGAACAGCATCGTGCCCCAGGTGACGGCATTGGGATCGCCCAGCCCGATGAACTCGAGCGCCGCTTCCGCAAGCAGCGCGGCAATGGTGCCGAGCACCAGCCCGCCCATGAAGAAGCTCAGCATATTCGGGAAGATCTCGATGAGGATGATCCGCCACTTCTTCTCGCCGAGCAGTTCGGCCGAGAGTACGAATTCACGCGTTCGCAGCGACAGCGTCTGCGTTCGGATGGTCCGCGCCGCCCACCCCCAGCCGGTGAGGGCGAGCACCAGGCCAATGACTGCGGGACTGGCCGCCTCGACCATGGTCGCGATGACGATGATGAGTGGTAGCCCCGGTAAGACGAGCACCACGTTGACGAAGAAGCTGATGATTTCGTCGGTGCGGCCGCCGAAATATCCAGCCGATATTCCAAGCGCGAGGCCGATCAGCGCCGCGAAAGCGCCGGCGCCGATGCCGACGCTCAAGCTGACCCGGCCGCCATAGACGAGTTGCGTGAACACGTCTTTGCCCAGCCGCGTCGTGCCGAGCACGTGCTCATAGCCGGGGTGCACGTGCGGCTTGCCGGCGCGACGATTGGGATTGTAGTCGCTGAGCAGCGGCGCAAATGCCGACATCAGGATGAGGACGGACAGGATGATGATACCCGCCATGCCCTTGCCATTGGTGACGAAGGACGCAAGGCCCGGCGGCAAACGCGTCGTCCAGCCCGGACGTGGCTTGACGCCCAGCTCCCGCATCAGCTCGGTATGATCGGGCGCGCGCGACGCGAACTCGGCGGCACTCTCGGCGCGGAGGGCGAATGGCGGCGTGTGAGTCAGTTCACTCATGGTGCGAGCCCTCCTAACGGCCCCTGAGCCGTGGATCGAGAACGACGTTGGCGATGTCCGAAAGCAGATTGGCCACCAGTACCGAGCAGGTAAGCAGCAGCAGCTGCCCCTGGATGAAGGAATAGTCGCGCGCCCCGATCGCCGTGAAGGTGAACTTGCCGAGCCCGGGGTAGTTGAACACCTGCTCGGTCACCAGGGCGCCACCCAGCGCAAAGCCAATCGACAGCGCCAGCGCCGTGATCTGCGGTAGAATAGCGTTCCGCGCCACATAGCGGTACTTGATGCGGTTCTCGCTGAGCCCCTTGGCGCGCGCCAGAATGACGAAATCCTCGTTGAGCAAATTGATCATCACATTGCGCATGCCGAGGTGCCAGCCACCGAAGCTGACGAGGAAGATCGACAGCACCGGGAGCGTCGCGTGATAGAGAACGCTGCCCACGAATTTGAGATCGAACCAGTTCGGCATCAAATTGGGATCGTGCGCGCGGCCCAGCGGAAACCATTTGAGCTGCAGCGAGAAAGCATAGAACAGCACCAGCGCCACGATGGCCGGGGTGAAGGCGTTCATCATCACATTGATGGGCGTGAAAAAGCTGTCGAAGAAACCGCCGCGGTTCCAGGCGGCGTGAATGCCCATGAAGCTGCCGATGAAAAAGGCGAAGAAGATCGCGAGGCCGACAATGACCAGCGTCCATTGCGCGCCGTAGAACAGCAACGAGGCCGTCGGCTCGGGAAACTGCACCGTCGAGATGCCGAAATCGAGCCGGAACACGCTACCGACATAGGTGACGTATTGCTCCCACAGATTGCCGTTGAGACCGTAGGACTGGCGGATCGCCGCCACCTGCGACTCGTTGAGGCGCCCCTGGAACGACGCGATGATGCGGTCGGCCGGACTGCCCGGCATCAGCCGGGGGATCAGGAAGTTGAAGGTAACGGCGAGAAAAAACGCCGCGAGATAGAATGCTATTCGTCTGGCCAGAAAGATCATGCGGCTGGTCACTCCCCCCTGGAGCGAGCGGGGCCTCTGGGAGGAGAGGCCCCGCCACTTGATGCTATCTTAGAACTTCGCGCCGTCGATCGGGCGCAAGGCCAGAGCGTGCAGCACGCGCTCGCGGGTGCCGTCATGCACCTGCGGACGGACGAACTGGTTCTCCGCGGTCACCCAACCCGAGAAGCGGCGGGTCGAGTATTCGTACCAGGTCGGGTTGGCGAACAGCGAAATGGTCGGCAGATTCTCGGCCACCTGTTTGTGGACTTCGAGCAATGCCGCCTTCTGCACAGCCTCATCCTTGGTGCCCGAGAACGTCTCGAGCGCCTTCTCGACCGCCGGGAGCTTCATCTGGTGCATAGCCTGGAAGTCGATCTGGCCGGGCACCATCAAACGCTCATTGAACATCGGCTGGTACTGATTGTAGGGCGTCGGGCCACCGTTGGTCCACATGACGTAGACCTGGAAGTCACCCTTCGGCACGGCGTCGAACCAGGCACCCTGATCCATCGTCTTGAGCGAGGCGTTGATGCCCACGTCCTGCAGGTTTTCGGCAACCGTCTGTCCGGTGTTCACCCAGTCGGTCCAGCCCGACGGCATCGAGATGCCGAAGGAAATCGGAGTGCCGTCCGGATTGTCGCGCCAGCCGTCGCCGTCCTTGTCGACGAAGCCCGCCGCATCGAGCAGTTCCTTGGCCTTGTCGGGCGTGTACTGCATCAGCCAGGTATAGGGCTCGAGAGCCGCCGCGTCGTACCAGGTGTTGTACATTTCACCGGTGCCGATGGGGAACTTGGTCGCCGTCGTGAGGCCGAACGTCGACACATCGAGCAGCGTCTGACGGTCGATGGCGACCGACATGGCTTGACGGAACTCGAGGTTGTTGAACGGCGCCTTGGTGGTGTTGAGCTGCAGGTTGACGTCGGAGCCCGCCGGCAGCCAGTAGTTGTTGAATTCCGACTGCGGCTTGAACGTCACATCCGGATCGGTGAGGCCGTCGCCGAGCCAGTCGAGATCGCCCGCCGACAGAGCGGCCACGGTCTGTTCGTTGCCGTTCATCTGCGGGAAGCGCAGGCAGTCGATGTGGTTGTCCGCATTGCGCCAGCTGAGTTCGTTGCGGCACATGTCGTAGCCGTTGCGCGAGAAGTTGCGCGGCTTCGTCCACGGGCCAGTCGCAACGACGTCGACATCGGCGAAGTTCTTGGGATCGGCGACGTCCTTCCAGACGTGCTCCGGCAGCGGATAGAGGCCGTTGATGCCGTAGCGAGCGAGCGCGTCGGGCTTGTTAAGGTTGAACTTGACGGTGTGATCGTCGATCTTTTCGGCGCTCACGATATTGCCGGTTTCGCCGTTGTAGACGTCGAGGCCCATCGGATAATCCGGGTGCGCCTTGGCGTAGTCGAAGCTGAACACCACGTCGTCGGCGTTGAAGTCCTGGCCGTCGCTCCACTTGACGCCATCGCGCAGCGTGTAGGTGACCGACTTGAGGTCGTCGCCGATGCTCCAGGCGGTCGCCAGCGCGGCTTCGTTGTCGCCCGGATGCCAGATGTTGTCGATCCACAGCGGCTCGTAGGTGAAGTCGCGGCTGCGCTGCTGCGGGCCGGTGGGGTTGTTCGGGTTGTAATTCTCCACCATCGCGTCCGTATGGTACGGCAGCAGACGAAGGATAACCTCCTCCTGACCCATGGCCGGCACAACGCCCGCCATGACCGTCAGCGCGACCGTGCCCAACGCAGCGATCGTAATTGTCTTAAGTCTGGATAGCTCCACTTTCGTTTCCTCCTCCGTGGACCCTCATATGGGATCGATCCCATATTCTCGTTGTGTACCGGTGGCAATGATACCACTTGGCCGGCACCAGCCTTCGCTTACGCGACCTGCCTTTCTGCGACCGGCGGTGCGGCAACGCTCGCGCGCACCACCAGATGTGTCTCGATAATCGTTTGCACGGGCCCGCTATTGGGCTCGGCGAGTAACTGCAGCAACTGGGTCGCGGCGGCTTCGCCCATCGTATCCATCGGCTGCTTGATGGTGGTCAGCGACGGCCACATGTGGCGCGCGTGGAACGCGTCGTCGAAACCCATAACTGACACGTCCTGGGGCACGCGCTTGCCGTTCTCGCGCAGGGCGAGAAGCACACCGGCGCCCATGTCGTCGTCGCCGGCAAAGATCGCGGTGAAATCGCGCCCTTCCTTGATGAGCGCGACGGTCGCGGCGTAGCCGAATTCCTGGCTGAACTCGCCATTGACGAGATGGATGTCGTCCATGCCGAGCCCGCGCTCGGCGAGGGCGGCGGCGACACCTTCAAGACGGGCGATCGAGTCGCCGAACTCGGCCTGCCCGGTGAGATGCACGATCTTGCGGTGCCCTTGATCGAGCAGATAGCGCATAGCCTCGCGGGCGCCGCCGAAATTGTCGAGCACAACCGTGCCGCTCGAATGCGGATAGTAGCTTCGGCCGATGCTGACGACCGGCATGTGCGCCTTGCGCAGCATTTCGACGACGTCGGCCCGCATCGGGCGCTCAAGGTAGAGGATGATGCCGTCGCAGGAGCGATCGACCAGTTCCATCACGGCGCGCGCTTCTTCGTCCTGATCGGCGTAGCCCGAGGTGACGAGCAGCGCTTTGCCGGCTCCGCGCGCGGCGCGCTGCATGCCGTAGACGACGTTGGCGAAGTAGGGCGTGCCGACATCGACCACCACGGCGCCGATCATGTTGGAGCGGTTGGAGCGCAGCGCCTGGGCGAGCGTATTGGGACGATAACCGAGCTCGGCGATGGCACGCTCGATCGCCCGGCGCTTGACGTCCGACACGTAGCCATTGCGGGCGACGACGCGCGACACCGTCGAGCGCGAGACGCCTGCATGCTTCGATACGTCGGAAATCGTGACCATATCCCCCCGCTCTTCGTCCCTTCTGTGAGGGATCGATCCCACATAGTGAAATCGATTTCAATTCGAAGTCAAGCCGCTTTGGATGGGGAGATGAGCTTGAGTTGGTGAACGAGTCAAGACGCCCGGCGCTCACATTTCAGGCGGCGGGGCGACCTCCTCGGTCCGCTCCTTGGTGACCCACCTCCCATCACGCCACTCGCGCACATCGATCTGGATGTGGTCGCCCTCGATCGAAATGAGGTTGTAGGCGTTGGGATGTCCGCGCAGGCGGGTCGACGTAGTCGAGGAGGTTTGCGCCACAAGAATCGGCGCCGCAGAGGCCCGGCGCAGACCGTCGGGCGCGCCTTCCTTGACGGTGCCGGGCTGCTCGTGGATGCGGACGTAGGATAGGTGGAAGTGGCCGGAGAGGACGAGCCGGATGCCGAGCCGCGAGAACTCCTGCAGCGCGCGATCGGCGCGGCGCACTCGCCGCTGCCGTTTCGGCTCGCCGGTCTCCGGATAGAGTAGCGGGTGGTGCGCTACGATAACGCGGATCGCGTCCGCAGATGCGGCGCCGAGCCGGCCCTCAAGCGCATCGATCTGCTTTCGGTCGAGGAAACCGTTCGACCAGTTCATGTCGGGCGTGATCCGGCGCGACGTCCGCAGCCCGGCGATCGCGACACCCTCTATTTCGACGAAGGGTTCAAGGTTGGTGTCGATGTAGCGGCGATAGAGGGCGTAGGGCGAAACCAGCCGCGTGAAGAAATTGGTCTGCGGCACATCGTGATTGCCGGGGACGGCAAAAACCGGCGCGCTCAGCGAATCGATGAACTGCCGCGCCACCTTGAATTCGTCTTCGGTGCCATTCTGCGTGAAGTCGCCGCTGATGACGACGAGATCGAGCTTCTGCGCCTCGAGCTCGGGGGCGAGAGTCGGCGCGAGGGCTTCGTCGTGATGACCGAAATGGAGGTCCGAAAGGTGCGCCATGCGCATGGCTAGACGCTCTCCGGGACGGCTGGCGGCGGTGTCGTTTCGACGACCGGAACAGCCGGCGCTAGGACATTCAAGCTCTTGGGCCGCACCGTGAAATGCAAGGGCGTCTCCAGGCTCAAAACATCGCCGTCCATCGATACCGACAGACGAGATTTCTTGCTCATGACCGTCAGCTGCTGGACCTTTTCGTACTCGATGACCTTGTCGCCACCCCAGGTCCCCATGGCCATCTGGAAGGCCAGGCGGATCGCGTCGTTCACCCGCAGATTGCGGATAAGGTAGGCTGTGAGCCGCCCACGGTCGAGCCGCCGCCGGGCCATGAACCGGCCGAAGCGCTGGTCGTAGGAATTGTTGACGACGACCAGCGTCTGCAGACGCTCGACGCGCACGTTGTCGGTGCCATTGAGTTGCAATGCGAGCGCAATGCGCCGGGCGCGCGCCAACCGCCGGAGCATGAACAGCGTGAACCGCACCTTCCCGCCGAAACCCGTACCCCGGATCTTCTCCCGTCCAACCCCGATACCGGGCACGAGCCCGATGATGACATTGTGGAGGAACGGGCGCCCGTTGACCTCGGCCACATCGACAGCGCGCGGTTCAAGTTCCGGCAGCCGCTGGATCGCAGTCGGCACATCGAGCGGCAACTCAAGATCGCGGGCGAGCCCGTTGAGGGTTCCGAGCGGCAGGATGGCGAGAACCTTCTCGCTGCCGAGGAGGCCTTCTGCAACCGCAAGCACTGTGCCGTCCCCTCCCCCAGCGACAATGACGTCGGCAGGCCCCGAAATCGCCCGGGCGATACGATCGGCCAGCGGCTCGCTGTCATCGTCGTCGATATCGAACGACAAACCGGCGCTGGTGAACATGTCGCTCAGCGCAGCGGTCGTCAGGCCCGTGGTGAGGGCCGTGCCGGCGGTTGGATTGAAAATGATGTGGTAGCGGCGTTCTGCCATGCGGCCCTCCGGAGACAGCACAACGCAGAACCGGCCAGCTTGTTCACAGCGATGTTATCGCCCGCTCAGGTCATTGCCGCGAAGCGCTCGTCGAAGGCGTAGCCGGCGCCGCGGACGGTGCGGATCGGGTCGGCCTCGCGGCCGCGATTGATGGCTTTGCGGAGCCGGCCGACATGTACATCGACGGTACGCTCGTCGACATAGACGTCGTTGCCCCAGACGCCGTCGAGCAGTTGCTCGCGCGAATAGACGCGGCCCGGGTGGCGCATCAGATATTCGAGCAGACGATACTCGGTCGGCCCGAGGTGCAGGTCGCGGCCGGAGCGGCGGACGCGGTGGCTCTGCCGGTCGAGTTCGAGGTCGCCGGCCTTGAGCACATTGGTGACGAGCTGCGGGCTGGAGCGGCGGAGCAGTGCCTGGATGCGGGCGACCAGTTCGGGCATCGAGAAGGGTTTGACGACATAGTCGTGCGCCGGTGGCGAGGCCCCTCACCCGCTCCTCTTCCTCGCCGCGCGCCGTGATCATGATGATCGGCGTCCGCGCCGTTTCCTCGCGCGAGCGCCAGCGGCGGCAGAGTTCGATACCGCTGAGGCCCGGCAGCATCCAGTCGAGGAGGATCAGATCCGGCACGCCGTCGCGGATACGCTCCACGGCTTCGTCGCCGCTCTCAGCCATGCTGACGCGGAAGCCTTCCGCCTCGAGGTTGTAACGGACGAGTTCGCGAAGATCGGCCTCGTCTTCGACGATCAGGATGGTCGCCGTCATCGGTCAGATCCTAAAGCTGCTGGCGCTGCGTCTCGTCCTGGCCGAGCTGACGGCCAGTTTCGAGATAGTACGCCGCCTCGGCGATGTTGGTGGCGTGATCGCCGACGCGCTCGAGGCTCTTGGTGCAGAACAACAAATGGATGCACTGCGTGATGTTGCGCGGGTCTTCCATCATGTAGGTGAGAAGCTCGCGGAACAGCGAGGTGTGCATCAGATCGACTTCGTCGTCATGCGCACACACATCCACGGCCTTGGCGGCATCGCGGCTCGAATAGGCATCGAGCGCCGACTTGAGCTGGCGCGCTACGAGGT
>JBKJTB010000116.1:0-9536 GCA_046594305.1 Devosia sp.
ATCCGCCCTTCGGGCACCTTCTCCCACGAGGGGAGAAGGAAAGGTCTGCCACATTGGTTGCCACCTCTCCCTTCTCCCCTTGTGGGAGAAGGTGCCCGAAGGGCGGATGAGGGGGAGCCGCTTGCGCTAAATCACCCGCCCGCCATCGACCTCCAGCGCCACGCCGGTAATCATCGACGCCTCGTCCGAACACAGGAAACACGCGGCGTTGCCCATGTCTTCGGGGGTCGAGAAGCGGCCCAGCGGGATCGTCGCCAAAAACTTTGCGCGGATTTCCGGCGTGTCCTCGCCCATGAAGGTTTTGAGCAGCGGTGTTTCGCCGGCCACGGGGTTGATGGCGTTGACGCGGATGCCCAGCGGGGCGAGTTCGACGGCCATCGATTTGGTGGCGGTGACCATCCAGCCCTTGGATGCATTGTACCAGCTGAGCCGCGGGCGCGGGCTGACCGCGGCGGTTGAGGCGACGTTGAGGATGGCGCCGCGCTTGTTGGCCCTGAAGTGCGGCACGAGATGGCGCGCGGTCAAAAACACCGACTTCATGTTGACGGCGAAGACGCGGTCGAAATCGGCTTCGGAGATGTCGTCGAGCGCGGCCGGCATATGCGACACGCCGGCATTGTTGATGAGGATATCGAGCCGGCCGAAGCGGGCGATGGCGGTGCCCGCCATGTCGTTGACGCTGTCGTCCTGGGACACATCGACCTGCTGCGCGATGGCGCCCAACTCCTTGGCCAGCGCCTCGGCGGCGTCGCCATTGATGTCGGCGATCATCACGCGGGCGCCTTCGGCCACGAATTTGCGGACGATGCCGGCGCCGAAGCCCGAGGCGCCGCCGGTAACGATCGCTGTTTTGCCGCTTAGCCGTGCCATGCTGCCACCGTCTTCAACACGCTGAACCCGTACAACGCTTCCATGCCTTTCTCGCGGCCGAAGCCGGACTTGCCGGTGCCGCCGAAGGGCAGCTCGACGCCACCGCCGGCCCCGTAATTGTTGATGAACACCTGGCCGGAGTGGATGGCCTTGGCGAGCCGCATCTGGCGGCCGCCGCTGTCGGTCCAGATGCCGGCGACGAGGCCGAAATCGGTGCCGTTGGCGATGGCGATGGCTTCCTCGTCGCTGTCGAAGGGGATGACCACCTGGACCGGGCCGAAGATTTCGTCCTGCGCGAGTTTGTGGTCGGCGCTGATGCCAGCGATGAGGGCGGGCGGAAGATAGTGGCCGCCCTGCGGTGCGCCATCGACCAGCGCGCCGCGCGCGACGATTTCGCCGCCGCCGACGTCGTCGATGAAGGCCGACACGATCTCCTGCTGGCGGGCGGAGACGAGCGGGCCAACGTCGAAATCGTCGATGGCGGGCCCGACGCGCAGGGCGCGGTAGCGTTCGGCCATACGGGCGAGCAGTTGATCGTGGATCTTGCGTTCGACGAGGATACGGGAGCTGGCCGAGCAGGTCTGGCCGGCGTTCTGGATGCCGGCATTGACCAGGAACGGCAGCGCGCGGTCGAGATCGGCATCGGCGAACACCAGTTGCGGCGACTTGCCGCCGAGTTCGAGGGTCACTGGAACGATGTTCTCGGCAGCGGCGCGCTGGATGATACGACCGACCGGGACCGAACCGGTGAAGGAGATGTGGTTGACCTCGGGGTGCGAGGTGAGTGCGGCGCCGGCTTCCTCGCCGAGACCGGGGACGACGTTGAGTACGCCGTCGGGCAGGCCCGCTTCCTGCGCAATGGCGGCGAAGGCGATGGCGGTGAGGCAGGCCTCTTCGGCCGGTTTCAGCACGGCGGCGTTGCCCATGGTGAGCGCCCCGCCGACGCTGCGGCCGAGCACCTGCATCGGGTAATTCCAGGGGATGATGTGGCCGGTGACGCCATGCGGCTCGCGCAGCGTGTAGACGGTGTAGCCGTCGAGGTAGGGGATGGTTTCGCCCATCAGCTTGTCGGCGGCGCCACCGTAAAACTCCATGTAGCGGGCGAGGGCGAGCGCGTCGGCCTTTGCCTGCTTCAGCGGCTTGCCGACGTCGAGCGCTTCGATGCGCGCGAGATCGTCGGCGCGCTCCAGCACGAGACGGCCGATGCGGGTGAGGATGCGCCCGCGTTCGGCGGCGGGGGTCTTGCCCCATGGGCCGGCGAGCGCGGCGCGGGCCGCGGCAACGGCGGCATCAATGTCGGCTTTGGTGCCGCGCGGGATGCGGCCGATAATGGTGCCGTTGGACGGGTTCTCGATGTCAAGATAGTCGCCGCCGGCGGGCGCAACCCAGCGGCCGCCGATGAAGCACTTGGATGGGTCGAAGAAGAGGTTGAGGTCAGTCATGGCCCCTGACTAAGCCTCCGCCAGCGCGTTCAAGACTCGGCGTCGCGGCGATCAGTTCGCGGGTGTAGGGATGCTGCGGATTGCGGAAGATTTCGTCGGTCTTGCCGCTCTCGACGATCTTGCCGGATTTCATCACCAGCACGCGGTCGGTGATCGAGCGCACCACGCTGAGATCGTGCGAGATGAAGAGATAGGAAATCTCGAGCCGGTCGGAGAGATCGGCCAGCAGATCGAGGATCTGGGCGCGGATCGACACGTCCAGCGCCGACACCGCCTCGTCGAGGATGATCAGCGCGGGCTCGATGATGAGGGCTCGCGCGATGGCGATGCGCTGGCGCTGGCCGCCCGAGAATTCGTGGATGTACTTTTCCGCGTCGGCTGACTGGAGGCCGACTTCGGTGAGGGCACGATCGATGCGGTCGCGGCGCTCCTTGCCGCGCGGTGCGGCACTGCCGAGGAGATGGAACGGCTCGGTGACCAGTGTGTCGACGCGCTGGCGCGGGTCGAACGAACCATAGGGGTCCTGGAACACCACTTGCAGCTTGCGGCGGGCCGCGAGGTCGCCGTCGCTGAGCGGCGTGCCGTCGAGCACGATGGTGCCCGCCTGCACGGCCTCGAGCGCCATCACGGCGCGAGCGAGCGTCGACTTGCCACTGCCGCTTTCGCCAACGAGGCCGACATTCTCGCCGCGCTCGATGGTGAAGCTCACATCGTCCACGGCGCGGAAGGCACCGGCCGGGCCGAACAGCCGGCGCGGCGGTATGCGGTAGTCGCGGACGACGCCGCTGACTTTTAGCACGGGCGGACCGCCCGGCAGCGACGGGTCGCGCGGCGGCACGTGCGAGGAGGCTTCGAACAGCGCGCGGGTATAGGGATGGGTCAGCGTGCGGAAGACGTCGCGGGTGGGGCCGGCCTCGACCACTTCGCCCTGCCGCATCACCGCGATGGTGTCGGCGAGATTGGCGACGACGGCGAGATCGTGGGTGATGAAGATCAGGCCCATGCCGTCTTCGTCGACGAGGCGGCGCAACAGTTCGAGGATGCGGGCTTGCGTGGTGACGTCGAGCGCGGTGGTCGGCTCGTCGGCAATCAGCAATTTTGGCCGGAGCGCGATCGCCGAGGCGATCACCACGCGCTGGCGCTGGCCGCCCGACAGTTCGTGCGGGTAGCGGTCGCGCGGGAACAGCTCGCGCGGCAGGCCGACACGATCGAGCACGCGGTCGGCTTCCGCCCACGCTTCGCGGCGGCCGGCGGCGCCGTGGGTGAGGATGGTTTCGGCCACCTGCGCGCCAATTGTCTTGAGCGGATCGAGCGCGGTCATCGGCTCCTGGAACACCATTCCGATGTCGCGGCCACGCACGGCATTCATCTCGCGCTCGGACTTTGGCAGCAGATCGTCGCCGTTGAGCCGGATGGCGCCGGTGGCCTGCGCGCCGTGCGGCAGCAGACCCATCACCGACAAGGCCGTCATCGATTTACCGGAGCCGGATTCGCCGATGATGCCGAGCACCTGGCCGGCATCGACCGCGAGATCGATGCCGCGGAGGATCGTGGTGTCGCCGATGTTGAGCCGCAGCCCCTTGATTTCGAGCAGGCTCATCGGCGGCCTCGCTGCAGGCGCGGATCAAAAATGTCGCGGAGACCGTCGCCCATGAGGTTGAGCCCCAGCACCGTCAGCACGATGCAGAGGCCGGGGATGATGGCGAGATGCGGCCCAAGCGAAATCATGGTCTGGCTGTCGGCCAGCATCTTGCCCCAGCTCGGCGTCGGCGGCTGCGCACCGAGGCCGACATAGGCGAGCGCGGCCTCGGCGAGAATGCCGAGCGAGAACTGGATGGTGATCTGCACCACCAGCGTGTTGAGAATATTGGGCAGGATGTGCTCGACCGAAATCCGCGCCGCGCCCTTGCCGGAAACGCGGGCCGCGAGGATGAAGTCGCGGGTCCACAGGCTCAGCGCCGCGGCACGGCTGAGGCGGGCGAACACCGGGATGTTGAAGATGCCGATGGCGATGATGGCGTTGGTGGCGCTGGGGCCGAAAACGGAGGTGATGAGCACGGCGATGAGCAGCGCCGGGAACGCAAAGACCAGGTCGTTGGCGCGCATGATGAGATCGTCGAACAGCGTTCCACGTTTCGCCGCGGCCCACAGCCCGAGCGGCACGCCGATGCCGACGCCGACGCTGACGGCGATGAGCGCGACGCTGATCGAGGTGCGGGAGCCGACGACGATCATCGAGAACACGTCGCGGCCGTATTGGTCGGTACCGAACCAGTGCGCGGGGTTCATGCCCTGGATTTTATTCGGGATGTCCTGCGCCGCATAATTGTAGGGCGTCCAGATGAAGGAGATGATGGCGATGAGGACGAAGATCAGGCTGATCGTCGCGCCGACGACGAAGCCGGGCGAGCGCAGCGCGGTGCGCCAGAGGGTGCCGCGGGGGAGCGCGATCGTGACGTCGCTCATGCGCGCCTCCGCAAGCGCGGATCGACAAGGAGGTAGCTGAGGTCGACGAGGAAGTTGACGAGGATGACGGCAAACACCAGCAGCATCACCACGGATTTGACGACGATCAGATCGCGCTGCGTGATGCCCTGGAACACCAGGCGGCCGAGGCCGGGGAGGAAGAACACGTTCTCGATGATGATGGCACCTGCGAGGAGGAACGCGAACTGCAGTCCGACGATGGTCAGCACCGGGATCAGCGCATTGCGCAGCGCATGGCGCCAGAGCGTCGCGCTACGGCTGAGGCCGTGGGCACGGGCGGTGCGGATGTAGTCCTCCTCGAGCGTGTCGAGCAGCGCAGAGCGCATGACGCGGGTGAGGATGGCGGCCTGCGGCAAAGCGAGCGCGATGGCCGGTAGCGTGAGGCTCCGCATGCCGATCCAGAAGCCCTTGTCCCAGCCGGGGAAGCCGCCGGCCGAGAACCAGTGGAGGATGACGGCGAAGACGTAGACGAGGATGATGGCGAACCAGAAGTTTGGGACCGCGACGCCAATTTGGGTAAGGCCCATCACCGAAAAATCGGTCGCGGAGTTGCGTTTGGCCGCCGCAAGGATGCCTGATGGAATGGCGATGACCAGCGTCAGGGTGAGCGAGATCGCCGCCAGCGGCAGCGAGACGCCGATGCGCTGGAGGACGAGGTCGGAGACCGGCACGCGATAGGTGTAGCTGAGGCCGAAATCGCCGCGCAGCATGCCGAAGATCCAGTTGAAATAGCGCAGCAGCGGCGGCGCATCGAGGCCGAGCTGGGTGCGGAGCGCGGCGAGCGTATCGGGGCGGGCGTTCATGCCCAGGATGAACTGCGCCGGATCGCCGGGCAGCACTTCCATGATGAGGAAGATGATGATGCTGGCGACCAGGAGGCTCAGAACAACTGATGCGAGCCGGCCGGCGAGGTAAGAACTCATACGGTCATTCAATCACGTGGTGCGCGCCCACGCAAAGGAGCACGGCGTCTCAGTCGGCGTCCCTTCCCCCGCGAGCGGGGGAAGGTGTCAGCGGGGCCGACGGAAAGGGGGCGGCCACGAACACCGAGTCCAGTCTCGCCCCCTCCACCAGCTTCGCTGGTCCCCCTCCCCCGTGGCAACGCCACGGAGGAGGATCGCCGACTGCTGACGGTCGACGATCACTCGGTCCAGGAGATGGCGGCGAGGTCGGTGATGGGCTGCGGGGCGTTGAGCCAGAGGCCCTGCACGTTCTTGTTGGCGACCGTGATGTTGGGGAGCTCGTAGAGGTAGAGCGCCACGAAATCGTTGGCCAGGAGCTTCTGAATGTCCTGCTTCAGCGAGATCTGCTTGGCCGGATCGCTGGTGGCATTGAGGTCTGCCACCAGCGCGTTGAGCGCTGCGGCGTTCTTGTAGTTGGGGTAGTAGCCCGGCTTGCCGAAGGCGGCGAAGTCGTTGGCTTCGACGTGGCTGACCATGGTCAGATCGTAGTCGTAAGCCCCCTGGAAGACGTTGGCGATCCAGTCGGCCCATTCGACGTTGACGACGTTGACGGTGACACCGACATTGGCCAGCTGCTGCTGGATGATCGGCGCGGCGGAGCGCGCATAGGCGGCCGGCGGCACCTTGAAGGTCAGCGTCAGGCCCGACACGCCGGCCTCGGCGAGCAGTGCCTTTGACTTCTCGGGGTCGAAGTTGGAGATGGCGGTGAGGTCGATATAGGCCGGGTCGCCGGGCGGATAGAAGCTGCCGATGGGCGTGCCGTAGCCGAACTGCGCGCCATCGATGATCGCAGTGCGGTCGATGGCATGCGCGATCGCTTCGCGCACCTTG
Source organism: Devosia sp. (assembly GCA_046594305.1). Lineage (GTDB taxonomy): Bacteria > Pseudomonadota > Alphaproteobacteria > Rhizobiales > Devosiaceae > Devosia_A. Next base: position 6,593 of record JBKJTB010000116.1, read on the forward strand.
ACGTTGTCGAGCGGCGGGTGCGCGTTGTTCATGGCGGCGATGGTTTCGCCCTGTGTGCTGCCGACCAGCACCTGGAACTCGGGGTTCGACTTGAACTGCTCGAGCAGTTCGGGCGCCGGGAAGCCCGAGAACACATCGACGTCACCCGCCAGAACGGCAGAGGTCGCGGCGGACGGATCGGAGATGAACTTGAACGTCACCTTGTCGAGCGCCGGCTTGGTGCCAGTGTAGTTCGGGTTCGGAACAAGCGTCAGATGATCGGCCTGCACCCACTCGCCCAGGATGTAGGGACCGGTGCCGACGGGGTTGGTGGCGTTGGTCGCGGCGGTCTTCTGCGAGACGATCACCGCATCGCCCCAACCGAGGCCATAGACGAAATCGCCCTGCGGCGCAGTCAGCGTCACCTTGACGGTCGCCGGGTCGACGACATCGACGGACGCGATATTGGCGAAGAGCTGCTTCTGCGCGCTCAGCGAATCGGCGGCGCGGTCGCGGTCGAGCGTCCATTTGACGTCGTCGGCGGTGAACGGCGTGCCGTCGCTGAAGGTGATGCCGGTCTTCAGATGGAAGGTGTAGACGAGCCCGTCGGCCGAAATGTCCCAGCTGGTCGCGAGGTCCGGCCGCACGGCGCCGTCCTTATCGATCGTGGTGAGGCCGTTGTAGATATTGAGCGCGGTGACGCTGCGGATCGCCGCGGCGGCGCCGCCGGTGGTCGGATCGAGGTTGGTCGGCTCGAGCTGGATGCCGATGGTGAGGTCGGTGCGCGGCGCGGCAAAGGCCGTCGTCGCGAGCAGAGTGCCGGCAAGTGCCAGCAAGAGCAGTGATTTGCGCATGTGCTTCCCTTTGCGAATGCGGCCGCCTTACGCAGCCTTGGCCTGATCCTAGGCCGGATTTGTCCGCGCTAGAATGGTTTTGTGCGGGACAAAAATCTAATCACGACTGGTTCAGTAGATAATTGAGCGTCAGGGCCATGACCTTGGCGGAATCGAGCATGTCGGTGATCCCCACATACTCGTCCGGCTGGTGCGCCAGATCGAGGATACCGGGGCCGTAGGCGATGCAATTGTGCAGCCGACCGATGCGGTCGATGTGCTTCTGGTCGTAGGTGCCGGGCGACACGACATAGTCCGGCGACAACCCCAGAACTTCGCCGATGGCCTTGTCGACGGCGCGCACGATCGGCGCATCGCGCTCGGTCATGGTGGGCGGAATGGTCCAGAGGTCGCGCAGCTCGTAGCTGAAGCCGGGTCGAGTCGCCTTGAGCTTTTCGAGGAGGTCGACGACCTCCTGCCGCACCGCCGCCGGGGTCTCCTCGATCAGATAGCGCCGGTCGATGACGATCCGCGCCGAGTGCGCGACGACTGGGGCCGGGAAGCCAGTGTAGCCCGCCTCGGGCTCCTGCTGGCCGCCATGGATGGAGTTGATATTGAGCGTCGACTGCCGCGCCAGCGGCGGCACCACCGGCATGGCGGTCGTGCGAGTCGCCAGCGCGGGATAAAGCGTTGCCTCGATCTCGCCGAGCAGCGCCGCCATGTGGCGGATGGCGCTGTCGCCGAGGAACGGCATCGAACCATGCGCGATCCGCCCATGCGTTTCGATCTCGGCCCACCAGACGCCGCGATGGCCGAGGCAGATGCGGTTCTTGTTGAGCGGCTCGGGGATGATGACGTGCTGCACGCGCTCGGGCGAGAAATAGCCGCGCTCGGCGAGCCAGGCGACGCCGCCAAAACCGCCGGTCTCTTCGTCGGCAGTGGCGGAGATTTCGATGGCGCCTTGGAAGCCGGGGGTGAGGTCGGCGAACACTTCCGCCGCGATGATCGACGCGGCCAGCCCGCCCTTCATGTCGCAGGCGCCACGGCCAAAGACCTTGTCGTCCCTGACCTCGCCGCCAAACGGATCGACGGTCCAGCCGCTGCCCACCTCCACCACGTCGTGGTGCGAGTTGAAGTGCACGGTCTCGCCGGGCGTTGAGCCCTCGCGGCGGGCGACGAGGTTCCAGCGCGGATGGCGGTCGCTGTCGCCCGGTGCGCCCTCGGCGCGCAACAGCTCGGTGACATAGCCCCGCGCCGACAGCCGCCGGTCGAGATAGTCGCAGATGTCGCGATAATGGTCGCCGGGCGGGTTGACCGTCGGCAGGCGGATAAGGTCGCCGGTCAACTGCACAAGGTCGTCGCGCCGCGCATCGATTTCGGCGCGCAGGCGGTCGTTAAGAGAGATGTCCATGCGGGGATCGTGCGACGAGGGGATCGCCGGGTCAACCGGCGATGCGGGGAAACCGATGGTGCCCTGGAGAGGACTCGAACCTCCACGTCGTTAAACACACGGACCTGAACCGTGCGCGTCTACCAATTCCGCCACCAGGGCAAACCGATGGGCGCCGTTCCCTAGGGGAGCGGCCGGATGCTGTCAATCGGCAAAGCTGGACTGCACGGTTTCCGGTCGACTCTCGACAGTTCGGAGGGCTTTCGGCTAGAAGCAGCCACACCTCTCACCGCGCGGAGCCGCCTGATGGATCACCCGGAACTGGTCACGATTTTCGGGGGCTCGGGGTTTGTCGGCACGCAGATCGTGCAGGAACTGGCGCGCGCGGGCTACCGGGTGCGCGTCGCGGTGCGGCGCCCCGATCTTGCGGGGCATCTGCGAACGGTGGGCGCCGTCGGCCAGGTCGCGCCGATGCAGGCGAATTTGCGCAATGCGGACTCGATCGCAGCGGCGGTGCGTGGCGCGTCGGTGGTGATCAACCTCGCGGCAGTGGGCGTCGAGAAGGGCAAGCAGCGCTTCCGGGCGATCAATGTGATGGGGGCGCGGCGCGTCGCCGAGGCGGCGAAGGCCGCGGGGGCGCAAAAGCTCATCCATATGTCGGTGATCGGCGCCGACCCGAACTCGCCGAGCCTCTTCGCGCGGTCGCGCGCCATGGGCGAGGCTGAAGTGGTGGCGGCGTTTC
>JBKJTB010000192.1:0-2645 GCA_046594305.1 Devosia sp.
TGCAACGGAGTCCGACGCGCGTCAGCTCTGCGGCCACATGGCGAAGGTCGGCATCGCTTGCGCCAGCGTGCCGTTCATCGGCACGCCATTGCCGCTGCTGAACTAGGCGCGGCATGGCGGATCGCAGACCGATCGTCATCCTGATGCGTTACAGCATCATAAAGGCGCCGACAGCAACCAGCACTGGCTGGCTGGCCGCCAAGACGGGCAGCTACGAGGACTATAAGTCGGCACTGCTTGCCCCGGCCCGGCTGAAAGAGCGTTTGAACGCCTTCACGAATATCGTGCTTCCAAGCCTCCTGGCGCAGACGCTGCCGTTGGATGCCGAGCGCCACTGCCTCGTCATCATGACATCCACGGAGGCTCCTCGGGCAGCGCTCGATGCGTTGGCCGCCGCCGTCGCGCCCTATCCGTGGATCCTCCTCCGACCAGTCCCTCCTCGCGACGACTTTCCCTTCGTCGACTGCGTGCGGGAAGCGCTGGCGCGAATGGACTTTGCGTCGGGCGTCTTCGCGACCGTGAGATTGGACGACGACGATGCGTTGGCTCGCAGCTTCGTGCGGAAAATCGAAGACCTGATCGTCGACGAGAACGTTGGAAAGGCAGTGACTTTCCCTGCCGGATTCTATGGCAAGTTCGATCACGGGAGCGGCCAGTTCACCGAGTTCTATCGCTCCAATAAGAGGTTCCTCGCGCTGGGTCTGACGGCAATACATCGCTTGGAAAACGGCAGAATTGCTCCGGCAGAGCGCCCGACCGTCTTTCATTTCGGGCGCCACCCCGACATTGCGAAGAACGGCCTGCCCTACATCGAGGACAAGTCCTTCCCGGCCTATTTGCGTTCGATCTACCCGACACAGGATTCTGCTTCCCGCTCTCGGGATATGTACGAGCATGAGCCTGTGACGCGAGAGATGGTGGCAGCACACGTCGGACTCGCGCCGAACGGTCGACCACCTCTGCGAACCGGGGACGCCGGGGGCTGGCTTGGCCGGGTGGCGCGGCGCCTGGGCCTCCGTCGCTAGATATCGGCCTGGCCCGCCCGCTGACCTAGCTCGAGCGCTGCTCAGTGACCTTTTGGAGCGCGAAATCGCAATTGGCGAGGATGCGCGCGCGATCGCTTTCGGGAAACAGTCCGTCGCGGAGGAGCGTGGCTCCCGCATCGAGACTCTCGCCATAGTGGCCGGCCCAGTAGGCGTTGACCTGGAACTCGTCGAGCATGCTGTAGTCGTAGACGGTCTGGTCGAGAAACAGGCTGCTCGGCGGGCGCGGGATCGTCAGCCCTTCGCGCGAGAGGAGATAGCCGAGCCGGTACCGGCCCGCCTTCCGGCAAACCGCTGCCGCACCATGCAGCGCTTCGGCGCGCGTGGGCAGGATATCGTAAGCCCGGAGATAGGTCGCGATCTGCTCGTCGACGGGGCGCTTCAGGACCTCGGAGAGTTGTGCCGCGCGCAGTACGCTGACGTAGACTTCCTCGATCCAGTTCCCCAACTCGGCCCGCTTCAGATAGGCGGCGTGAGCGCGTTCGGGCTGACCGGAATCGCGCAGGGACTGGGCCAGATAGAGGGTGTAGCGCGAGATGAGGAAGGGATCGGTCTCGATCGCCAGTTCGCGCTCGAGCAGCGCTGCGTCATCAGCGAATTTGTTCGGGTTTTGGCTGCGGGCCCCGTCGTGGCTGACCAGGATATGGAGGCCCTTGGTGGTGCCGCGGGTCGCTCCCGGAGGGGCCTCGAGGTATTCGTGCAGAACCGCCCGGTAGCGGAAGGGCTCGCGGTTGGAGAAGAGCGCGGGCCGTGTGTAGCGGACACCCAGGTTCCAGACCTCGACGTCATAAACGTCAGCGCCCAGGCCAGCCTTGAAGGCGGCGACGTCGAAATCGTCGTCGAGAATCAGGGTTTCATCGGCGTCGATGGTGAACCCGTAGTCGACTGATCCGTGCGCCCTGAGGGCCGCGAGCGCCTCCGACCGATTATGCGCGAAGTTGCGCCAGGGCTGGTCGAGAACTTCGCCGGTGAGACCCTCGCGAGCGATGAAATCGCGAATCAGCTGCCTTGTGTTGTCGCTCGATCCGGTGTCCGCGATGACGATGTGATCGACAATTGGCCGGACGCTCTTGAGGCAACGTTCGATGATTCGTGCCTCGTCTTTGACGATCATTACCAGGCCGATCGTGGCCATTAACTTCCTCCTCGGATCAATCGAACTCGTCTCGTGTGCCGGTAAAAATACTGTTAATGCATTGCGGCGGTGTGGCGATATGAAACCGAAGGGAAGTGCTCATGACAAAGAAATTGATAGCCGCTGGCTTCAGTGGTCTTGTCGGAATGTCCTCGTTGCTGGCAGCGATGCCGGCGCCTGTGCTGGCCGCGCAAATTCAACTTCCGCCGGCGTGCGACGCGATCAAGCTCGATCGGGACATGACCGACGAGGAGATCAAGGACTGCTTCATCCATCTTATCCTGATGGAGCGCCAGAGCCGGAATACGACGATCATCATGGGATCGGAAGGCAACTACGGTCAGCCCGGCATCAAGGGTGACCAGGGGGCAACGGGTGCCGGCGGCTCCGATGGATCTAACGGTTCGAACGGCGGGACGGGCGCGACCGGAGCGACGGGGCCGGCTGGTCCGGGCGGCGGCACGGGC
>JBKJTB010000227.1:0-4155 GCA_046594305.1 Devosia sp.
GGGCCGCTCGAGCCCAACTGGGTCGCCGATATCCTGATGGACATCGATGTTCCCACGGTGCGCGGCAATCACGAGCGCGAGCTGATCGACCTGCCGCCGGACAAGATGAACACCGTCGACCAATTTGTGCAGGCGCAGATGGAAGCGCGGCATCGCGGCTGGATCAATGCGCTGCCGCCGACGCTGGCGCTGCTCGACGATATTTTCCTCTGCCACGGCACGCCGACATCGGACGATGAGCCCTGGCTCGATGGCTGGTGGAAGGGACGCTCGGTGACGACGCCGGACGAAGCGAGCGTGGCGGCCAAGGCCGAGGGGTTCGACTATCCGGTGATGCTGTGCGGACACACGCACATTCCGCGCGCGGTGCGGCTCAAGAATGGGCGGCTGATCGTCAATCCGGGGAGCGTCGGGCTGCAGATGAATCACGGTTCGCCCGATGCGCGCTATGCGACGATCGAGCTGCGTGGCGGCAAGTATTATCCGTCGTTCCACGCGGTGCCGTACGACCACTACGCGGCGGCACGGCAGGCGGAGGCCAACGGGTTTCCGCAGTGGCGCGATGCGCTGGTCACCGGGTGGGCGGGCGCAGCGGGATTGTTCCCGAGCGCGTAGTGGCGGCGGTCGGCGGCACCAGTGTGCCGTCGCCCCGCGCCGCACGTCATGCGTTAGAAAAAGGCCGCGTTAGCGGATGGTCATCGCCAGCAGCGGTGCATCGATTTCATAACGGACGCCTTCAGGCGCAAATCTGATCTTTGGCTGCGTGCCAAAATCCGCCGCAACAACCTTTTCGAGCAGCACGCTCCCGAAGCCTTGGCGCGTCGGAGGGATCACCGGCGGTCCATCGCGTTCCTGCCATTGAAATCTGAATTTTGCGTCGTTGCCCGCTCCCTCGATTGACCAATGGATATCAACCTTGCCGCTTGGCGGCCCGGACAACGCGCCGTACTTGGCGGCATTGGTGGCGAGTTCGTGCACAAGGAGCGCGAAGGTCTGCGCTACCCTGGAGTTCAGCATCACCGCCGGGCCAATAGCCGTGACCCGGTTGGAGAAGGCTTCGAACTCGAGCCGGATGATCTCGGCCACGGGCGCGCCGAAGCCCTCGCTGGTGAGTGCCGATTGAGTCTGCGCGAGCGCCTTCAGGCGCCCCGCAAGCGTCTCACGCTCCTCGGCGAGCGGTCGAGCTCCGGTCAGGCTGCGAGACGCAATCGACTGAACCACAGCCAGCAGGTTTCCACCCCGGTGTGCGAGTTCGCCCATGAGAAGCCGCTGGCGCTCTTCAGCCTGCTTGCGCTCGGTGATGTCCACGAAGGAAGTGATCGCGCCGGTAATTTCGCCGTGTGCGTTCCTCAGCGCCGCAAAATTCACCAGCACCGGCACGCGCGAGCCATCGGGCCGCTCGATGAAAACCTCGACGTTTTGCGCGGCGATGCCTGTACGCAGCACCTCCACAATCGGACTTTGCGCGTGTGGCAAGAGCGTGCCGTCAGGAAGCCAAAGCTTGGTCGAGCCGCAGTGCTGTTCGACCCCGCAAGTTGGCTCCCGGCCCCAAAGTTCCACGGCACGCTGGTTGTAATGTTGAATCACCGCATTCCGGTCGCAGACGAATACGGCCATCGGTACTGAAGCGAACAAGGAGCGGTAACGCTCGTCGCTCGCGCGCACCGCTTCTTCGGCCCGCTTGCGCTCGGTGATGTCGCGGATGTTGCACTGAATGACCTGCGTGCCGCCTTCATCGTAACGATTGGCTACAATTTCGACTTCCCGCCTGTCGCCCGATTTGGTTTCGAGCGGCAGATCTTCGTAGCGAACCTGCCCTTTGTCTTGCAGTTCCCGAAACGCGGCATGGCTTGCTGGTTCGTCTTTAAGCAAACCGATTTCCCACAGTTCCTTGCCCAGCAACTCCCCGCGCGGGTAGCCGAGCAACTGGTCCATGAAGGGATTGGCATCGATGATTTTTCGGCTGACGGAGTCCAGAATGAGGACGCCATCGTGGGCCGCTTCGAAGAGACGGCGATAACGAGTCTCTGATTGACTAAGGGCATCCCAGATTTCGGATTGCCCCGTCATGTCGCTGGCGGCCGAGATGGTCACTGCTCGAAGATCCCGAAATTGTCGTGCTCAAGGAACTATAGCACCCCGGCGAGAGGGGCGGGGAAGATAACGCCGCTCGTGGATTCTTGATCGGGGGCAAAGTAGCGGCCGGCGGCGGAGGCGGGGACGCGAGGGCGAGGGCGGCGAAAAGGCGAGTCGGGAGCATGGGTTAGCGCGATCCAGCGGGAGGAGGCGCGCGGCTAGCAGGGGGAAGATGAACGGAAGGTGAGTGGGCGCGTGGTCTGCAAGGCGCCCTGACGGAGGGATGGGCTCTTCGTCGCTCGCCCGCCATCCTCTCGATCGTCATGGCCGGGCTCGACCCGGCCACCCAGCGAAATCAGCCCTTGGTAACCTCCGCTGGGTCCCCGGGTCTTCGCCCGGGGATGACGGTGGGTGGGGTTGGGCGTGAGTAACGTTAGGAGCGTTGGTGCTGGCTTCGCGGACGGGTGAGGGCCTTGCACGGCTCACATGTCCGATTGTGACACCAAATTCATGTGTCCGAGGCGTCGTGGTTAAGGTGTTCTTAACAACCCAAGTCGGATCATCCACAGGAGAAAGCCGCGATGGCGGGTTCGGGGGATTCCCCTGACTCAGCACACTGCCTAGGTTGGACCCGAGGCACGATTCGTAAGCTCTCTCGCGTGCGGCAAGTTCCTTTGAGTTCAGCGTTTTTTCCTTCACGCTCACCGGCGGGAACCACCATGGCCCTTCTCGAATTCGCGCCCGAAACCACCCTTCACCCGGTCGATATCATCGAGCACATCGCGGCGATCAACGACTGGAATTTCGAACGCCAGGACACCGACGAGATCTCGATCTCGGTGCGCGGCTCCTGGAGCGACTACCACGTCTCGTTCAACTGGATGCAGGACCTCGAGTCGCTGCATATTGCGTCGGCCTTCGACCTCAAGGTGCCCGAGCCGCGCCGTCCCGAGGTCCGGGCGCTGATCGCGCTGGTCAACGAGCAGCTCTGGATCGGCCATTTCGACATGTGGAACGGCGAGGGCGTGATCCTCTTCCGCAATTCGCATCTGCTGACCGGCGGCGCGGAAGTCAGCCCGCAACAGTGCGAGGCGCTGCTGCGCTCGGCGACGGAAAGCTGCGATCTCTACTATCAGGCCTTCCAGTTCGTCGTCTGGGCCGGTAAGTCGGCTGCAGAGGCACTCGAAAGCGTGCTGTTCGAGACAGTCGGGGAAGCCTGAGCCAAATCGCCGGCTCCCCGCACAGGGGAGGCTGGTTTTGGCGGAGCAGACACTCAAGGATATCGGCCCCGTCGTTTTGATCGGGGCCGGCAAGATGGGCCTTGCCATGGCGCGAGGCTGGATCGCGGGCGGCTTGCCGCCGGACCGGCTGGTGCTGGTCGATCCGTTCGCGGGCGATTTCGCGAAAGCTTTTGCGCAAGAGCATGGGGTGCGGCTGCTGCAGTTTGCGGACGGCGTGCTGACCCATGTGCTGGTGCTGGCGGTGAAGCCGCAGAACATGCCCACCGCGCTGCAGCAGGTGCTGCCGGTGGTGGGCAGGCACACGCTGGTGCTGTCGATTGCGGCCGGGATTTCGCTCGATACGATGGCGGAAGGGCTGGGCACCAAGCGGGTGGTGCGGACGATGCCCAACACGCCGGCGCAACTGGGCAAGGGAATCACCGGTGCCGTCGGGCTCGAAATCAACGAGGCGGACCAGGAGGTCGTCAACCTGCTGCTGCGCGCGGCGGGCGACGTGGTGTGGTTCGCCTCCGAGGGCATGATCGATGCGGTGACGGCGGTCTCGGGATCGGGGCCGGCCTATGTGTTCTATCTGGTCGAGGCGCTGGCGGCGGCGGCGGTGCGCGAGGGGTTCGACCCTGATGACGCGATGCATTTCGCGCGGCAGACGGTGATAGGCGCGGCGGCGCTGCTCGAGGCGGACGACACGCCGGCCGCGACGCTGCGCGAGAACGTGACGTCGCCCAAGGGGACGACGGCGGCGGCGCTGTCGGTGCTGATGGCGGCCGATGGGCTCGGGCAGTTGGTGGGGCGGACGGTGCGCGCGGCGCGCCAGCGGAGCGAGGAACTCGGCCGTGGC
>JBKJTB010000255.1:0-4339 GCA_046594305.1 Devosia sp.
CCCGCTCGCGGCCGAGACGCTGCGCATCGTGATCGACGTTTGGGGTGCTGAGGCCGGTAACTTGGCACTGAGGGTGCTGGCGACCGGCGGAATCTATCTGGCCGGCGGCCTGCCGCCGCGGCTTGTACCACAACTGCAGGATGGAGCGTTCATGCGAGCCTTCACCGCCAAGGGCCGCTTTGCCAACATGCTGAGCGCGGTGCCGGTTCACATCATTATGGTCAACGCCGCCCTCCTTGGTACCGCCATATACGGGCTGCAGCAGGTGGCGCAGCTCTCAACTGGCAAACGAACTTCCCAACGCCCCGAGGACGTGTTGGGGGACGAATAAGCTGCCCTCGTCTTGTGACAAAAGGAATCGACAGATGGCCTCAGACGCACCCAAGGCGCTCAACCAGCTCGGCCAGAGCCTGTGGCTCGACAACATCACCCGCGACCTCCTCGATAGCGGCACGCTGAAGCGCTATATCGATGAACTGTCTGTCACCGGTTTGACTTCCAATCCGACGATCTTCGACAAGGCCATCTCACGCAATTCTGCGTATGACGCAGAAATCCGCCGGCAGTTGCACAATGGCGCCACGGGAGAGGGTCTATTCTTCAACCTCGCCATCCAGGACCTCGACCGCGCGGCAGATCTGTTCGCACCGGTCCATGCGCGCACCGGCACGGTCGATGGCTTCGTGTCGCTGGAAGTGTCGCCACTGCTCGCCTACGACACCCAAGCAACGGTGGCGCAAGCTAAGCTGCTGCACGCGAAGGCAAAGAGACCCAACCTTTACATCAAGATTCCCGGCACCGCGGAAGGCCTGCCGGCGATCGAGGAGGCGATCTTCGCCGGCGTCCCCGTGAACGTCACGCTCCTGTTTTCGACCGCGCAGTACGTAGCCGCCGCCGATGCCTATCTCAAGGGGCTGGAGCGGCGGATCGCCGCCGGCCTGTCCCCCGACGTGCGATCGGTCGCCTCGCTGTTCATCAGCCGATGGGACGTCGCCGTGGCGAAAAAGGTGCCGGCCGAGTTGGGCAACACGCTCGGCATTGCGGTCAGTAAACAATCCTACAAAGCCTATCGCGACGTGCTGGCGAGCGAGCGCTTCCAGCGCCTGGAGAATGCGGGCGCTCGCGCGCAGCGGCTGTTGTTCGCCAGCACCGGCACCAAGGACAAGAGCGCGTCCGACACGCTGTATATCTCCGGCTTGGTGGCTCCAAATACAGTGAACACCATGCCGGAAAAGACACTGCTGGCCTTCGCCGATCACGGCACGACGCGGGAAACGCTGCCGCGCGACGGCGGCGACGCGGCAACGGTGGTCCAGGCATACACCAAGGCGGGCATCGACATCACCGCCCTGGCGGCTCAGTTGCAAACCGATGGTGCCAAGGGATTTGTCGCTTCCTGGCACGAACTGCTCAAGGCGATCGACGCCAAGAGCAAGGTCCTGGCCTGAACCGGGGAGAAAACCGATGACCGCTCTTTCCGCTACTTCGGCCTGGCAGGCGCTGGCGGCGCATCACGCGCACGTCAAGGACCTGCATCTGCGTAAGCTGTTCGCCGACGATCCGGGCCGGGCGGAGCGTTTCTCGATCGACGGCGCGGGCCTCTTCCTCGACTACTCCAAGAACCGCATCACCGATGAGACCGTGCGCCTGCTGCTGCAGCTTGCCGAAGAACGCGGCGTGGCAGAACGGCGCGATGCGATGTTTGCGGGCGAGAAGATCAACACCACGGAACGCCGCGCCGTGTTGCACGTGGCCTTGCGCAAACCGCGCGGCACCCGCATCGTGGTCGACGGTGCCGATGTCGTGCCCGACATCCACAAGGTGTTGGACGCGATGGCTGATTTTGCCACGCGCCTGCGCGGCGGGGTGTTCGTCGGCCATACCGGCAAGCGGATTCGCAATGTCGTGAATATCGGCATCGGCGGGTCCTATCTGGGGCCCGAGATGGCCTATCGCGCGCTGCGCCCCTTCAGCGACCGGTCGATGACCTTCCGCTTCGTGGCCAATGTCGATGGCGCCGATTTCAGCGAAGCGACAAGCGATCTGGATGCTGCCGAGACGCTGTTCATCGTGTCGTCCAAGACGTTCACCACCCTGGAGACGATGACAAACGCGGCGACGGCGCGCTCCTGGCTGCTGCAGAAGCTCGGCGCGGATGCTGCGGTGGCGAAGCATTTCGCGGCGGTCTCGACCAATATCGCTGGTGCCACCAAATTCGGCATTGATCCGGCCAACATTTTCGGATTCTGGGACTGGGTGGGTGGTCGCTATTCGATGGATAGCGCGATCGGCCTGTCCACCATGATCGCGGTGGGGCCCGATAATTTCCGCTCCATGCTCGCCGGCTTCCACGCGATGGACGAACATTTCCGGACCGCACCCGCCGCCCGCAATCTTCCGCTGTTGCTCGGTCTTCTGACCGTCTGGTACAGCAATTTCTTCGGCGCACAGACCATCGGCATCATGCCCTACGCCGCGCATCTTGCGCGTTTTCCTGCCTATCTCCAGCAGCTCCAGATGGAGAGCAGCGGCAAGCATGTCGATCTCGACGGGCGCGTGGTCGACTACCAGACCGGCCCCATCGTCTGGGGAGAGCCCGGCACCGACGGCCAGCACTCGTTCTATCAACTGCTCCACCAGGGCACGAAGCTAGTGCCCTGCGACATGATCGGCTTTTGCCGGCCACTCAGCCCACTGGTCGAGCAGCATGACCTGCTGATGGCCAATTTGTTCGCGCAGGCCGAGGCGTTGGGTTTTGGCAAGACAGCAGATGAGCTGACAGCGGAAGGTTCCCCCGACTTCCAGACGCCGTTCCGCGTCACCGAGGGCAACCGGCCGACCAACATGATCCTGGCCGAAACGCTCGATCCGCGAACCCTCGGTAGCCTGGTGGCGCTCTATGAGCACAGCGTCTTTACCCAAGGTGCGATCTGGGCGATCGACAGCTTCGACCAATGGGGCGTCGAACTGGGCAAGGTTCTGGCCGACCGCATCATCCCCGAATTACACCGCGGCGCGGAGCCTAAGTTAGCGCACGACGCCTCCACCAACGCGCTGATCAGCCGGTATAGGAGTCAGCGAGGGTGACTTCAGCTTGAGTGGCGCCCGCTCGCTTAGGTGCCAGCCTTCCGCTGACGTCCACGGACGACAGTTAGCCATCACCAGCCCGATAACCGCGCCAAGAGCAAGCGTCTGCGAGTAGCAAGGTCACAGCTAGAGCTTGGGTGCAGGATTGTACCAAGCGCTGCCGGCAGCGAGGATTGCATCGGCCTCTTTCGGTCCCCAACTTCCGCGGCGGTAGGGGCGAACCTTATGGTGTTTCTTGAGGACGGGGTCGACCGCAGCCCAGGCGGCCTCCACGGCGTCCTCGCGCGCGAAGAGCGCCCCGTCTCCCGCCATAGCATCGCCCAACAGGCGCTCATACGGGGCTTCCTCGCCCGGTTGTGCGTCAACCAGGTAAAGCTCCCGCTGGTCGCCGACGAAATCCTTCCCGGCGCGCTTGACGCGCGCGGCGAGCGCGATGGCGGAATTGGGCGAAATCCGGAAGCGCAGATAATTGGGCCGGCTCGTCGTCGCTGCTGAATCGGCGAACAGCGGCTGCGGCGGCGACTTCAACTCCACGACGACCTCGGTTGCAGTTTCGGTCAGGTATTTGCCGGAGCGCAGGTACCACGGCACTCCCTCCCAACGCCACGAGTCGACGAAAAGCCGCAGCGCACAAAAGGTCTCGACGTCGGAGTCCTTCGCCACATCAGGCTCCTTGCGGTAGCCGGCATACTGACCGCGCACCACGTCGTCCGGCGTCAGCGGGCGCATGACCTGGAACACTTTGGCCTGCTCGTTGTGGACGGCACCAAAATCCCTGCCCGCTGGCGGTTCCATGGCAAGCAGTGCCACGATCTGGAACAGATGGTTCTGGATCACGTCGCGCAGGCATCCGGCAGTCTCGTAAAACCCGCCGCGGTCCTCGACGCCGAAATCCTCCGACAAGGTTATCTGGATGTTGGCGATGTAGTTGCGGTTCCAGATCGGCTCCAGGAAGGAATTGGCGAAACGGAAATAGAGAATATTCATGATCGCCTCCTTTCCGAGAAAGTGGTCGATGCGGAAGATCGACGCTTCCGGGAACACCGATCGCGCGATCGTGTCGAGCTCGATCGCCGAGGCCAGGTCGCGGCCGAACGGCTTCTCCACGACAACGCGCGCATCCTCCGCCAGCCCCGCGGTGCCCAGGCTCTGGATCACCGTACTGAACAGCGATGGCGGAATCGCCAGGTAGAGCGCCGGGCGCTTCGCATCGCCGAGCGCGCCTTTCAATGCCCTGAACGTCTCCGGGTCC
>JBKJTB010000299.1:0-2975 GCA_046594305.1 Devosia sp.
AAGTCGTGGATTTAGGGGTCATATTCGTTCCTTCGTCTCTGCGACGAGGCCCAAACCCTCCTTAAATCACAACCTCAAATCTGCGCCATAGGTGCTGACGGGGGACACCCAACTTCATCAAAACTGAGTCAGAGCCAATCTTCAACGCCGTTTGACAGGATGGGGTTTAGGCGAAGAATCGTGGTCGATCGCCATCGCAGCGTTCGAGGGCGACCCGGCTTCGCCTCAAGTGTGGAGCCAGCTCGATCAGTTCCTCAAGGCACCCTACAAGCATGCACTTGGCTTCGACCTCTACATCGCGGGGGCATGCATCGACTCGGGCGGCCATAACGCTCAGGACGTCTACCGCTTCGTCCGGGAGCGTAGCGGGCGCGATATCTGGGCCATCAAGGGGGACCAGCGGCGACCGCGGCGTGAACTGGTTGCCGATCTGGCCGAACGCAATGCAAGAGCGATATAAGCACCGCCAGCACACCGGGTACCGCCCCACCATCATCGGCGTCAACGCGGCCAAGTGGGCCGTGCAACAGCAGCTGCTCGTGGATGTGCCCGGTCCTCGCTACTGTCACTTCCCGATTGGCAGGCCAGACAACTGGTACCACCAGCTAACCAGCGAGGAGCTGCTGATCGAGCAAAAGGACGGCGTCGAGCGGCGCAACTGGAAGCTCAAGAAGCGCATGCTGAACGAAGCCTTGGACTGCCGCGTCTACGCCTATGCTGCGCTGCACGGGCTGTACCAAGTTCGTCAGCTGAACTTGGAGAAGCTGGCAGCAAGTCTGTCCCAAAACGCGGCTGAGCTCGCCCAGAAGCAAAGTGGGAAAGCAGAAGTCGGAGTGCAGCAGCGGCGCCGGACTATCCGGCAGTCGCTGGACTAGGAACTCACGCCGAGCGCAGCCTACGAGTAGTCTCCGGCTGGACGCAGGACAATGATCACTGACTGATGATTGGTCGTCGGCACTCCGCGCATGGGGGCCTCTCCAATACTCGCTCTTAGTGAGTCCTTCCTCCTAGTGGTGGTGGACCGGCGCCACGACGGCCCGGCCTTCGAGACTGCTAATGATCGGGCAGTCCGGCCGATGGTCGCCATCGCAGGCGTCGGCTAGATCGGACAGTGTCGTCCGCATCTCCTCTAGCAGAGTGATTTTCTCTTGAAGTTCGGCGATGTGATGAAGTGCTAGCACCTTCACGTCCTTGCTCGACCTCGATGTGTCGCCCCACAGCTTCAAAAGTTCGCGCGAATCTCGTCGATGGAAAATCCGAGTGCTCGGGCGCGCCGGATGAAGCCTAGTCGGTGCAAATCGCGGCGCGAATAGTCCCGGTAGTTGCTCGATCTCCGGTCCGCCGAAGGAATAAGTCCGATGGATTCGTAGTGGCGGATCATCTTGGATGAAACGCCCGTCGCCTTGGCGGCTTCCCCGATCTGCATGAACAGGACCTCAGTTTTTCGTTACCTTACCATGATGGTAAGGTAACGACCTGACGTCAAGCCCCATTTGGCACTTGACCTTCCCGTTGTGGGAAGGTGCAAAAACGCAGCAACAGGAATCAGGAGACACCAGATGGATCACGATCATCAGCACCGTCACGCGGACGGCTCGGTCTGTCACTGCGCCCATGACGACGCGCCCGCTGCTGCAGCCTCCGCCGCGACCACTGCGGTTGACCCGATCTGCGGAATGACTGTCACCAAGGCAACGGCGAAGCACACAGCCGAGCACGAAGGCCAGACGTACTATTTCTGTTCGGCAGGCTGCCGCACGCGCTTCCTGGCCGACCCAGTGAAGTATGCGACGATCGACAAGTCGTCCGCCGACGCCTGCGAGGAGGGCGGCTGCGCGACCGACGCTGAAGGAACCCACGCACATCACCGGCACGCGTACGCAACGGCGAGCGACGATTCAGCACGACAGGATCACGGCGGCCGACATCACGATCACGCTCATGCTAGCGGCGCCCACCACGGGCATGATGCTGGCGCCGCGGCCACGCAGACGGTCAAAGACCCGGTATGTGGCATGGATGTCGACCCCGCTACGGCCAAGCACCGTGCCGAGCATGACGGCCAAGCTTATTACTTCTGCTCAGCGGGATGCCGCAGCAAGTTTGTCGCCAATCCCAATGCGTACTTGGCTGCGAAGGCCGAGCCGCCGACCGCCCCTGTGAAGCCGGCAGCGCCGATAGCTGAGGGTACTATCTACACTTGCCCCATGCATCCCGAGATCCGGCAGGTCGGCCCAGGCTCTTGCCCAATCTGCGGTATGGCGCTCGAACCTGAAATGCCCACGACTGACACTGGCCCCAGCGCGGAACTCGTCGACATGACGCGACGGTTCTGGGTCGCGACCGCCTTGTCGGTACCCGTGATGGTCCTTGGCATGGGTGCCGAGCTTCTCGGGTTGCATAGATTCATCCCCGGTCAGGTCAACAACTGGCTGCAGTTGCTGATCGCGACGCCAGTCGTCCTTTGGGCAGGCTGGCCGTTCTTCGAGCGCGGCCTCGCCTCGCTGAGGAACCGCTCGCTCAACATGTTCACGCTCATCTCTATGGGGGTGGGTGTAGCATGGCTCTACTCGGTCGCGGCGACGCTTGCGCCGCAACTGTTCCCAGAAACCATGAAAACCATGGGTGGGGCAGTCGCTGTTTACTTCGAGGCGGCAGCCCTTATCACTGCCCTCGCGCTACTCGGTCAGGTACTCGAGCTTCGCGCCCGCGAGCAGACTTCGGGCGCTATCAGGGCTCTTCTCGATCTCGCTCCCAAGATCGCTCGGCGTATCCGAAAGGACGGGACAGACGAGGAAGTCCAGGTCGACCTCATCGGAGTTGGCGACCGCCTGCGCGTTCGCATGGGAGAGAAGGTGCCCGTGGACGGCACCGTAATCGAAGGCCGTTCTGCTGTTGATGAATCCATGGTGACCGGCGAGTCCATGCCTGTCACAAAAGAGACCGGCGCGCGCTTGATCGCCGGCACTATCAAC
>JBKJTB010000380.1:0-11792 GCA_046594305.1 Devosia sp.
TGCCCTTGAGTTCCGGCAACACGAGGCCGATCGCCTTGGCAGCCCCCGTCGAGGTCGGGATCTGCGACAGCGCGGCGGCGCGGCCGCGATAAAGGTCCTTGTGCATCGTGTCGAGCGTCGGCTGGTCGCCGGTGTAGGAGTGGATCGTCGTCATCATCCCCTTCTCGATGCCGACGGTCTCATGCAGCACGGCCGCCAGCGGCGCGAGGCAGTTGGTGGTGCAGGACGCGTTGGAGATGACGATGTGGTCCTTGGTCAGCTTGTCGTGGTTGATGCCGTAGACCACGGTGAAGTCGGCGCCGTCGGCCGGAGCCGAGACGATGACCTTCTTGGCGCCGGCGGTCAGATGCGCCGATGCCTTCTCCCTCGACGTGAAGATGCCCGTGCATTCGAGCACGATATCGACGCCCAGTTCCTTGTGCGGCAGTTCCGCCGGGTTCTTGACCGCCGTCACCTTGAACGACTGGCCGCCGGTGGTCACGCGATCGCCGTCGACCGTCACCTCGAACGGGAATTTGCCATGAACGCTGTCGTAGCGCAGCAGATGCGCGTTGGTCTCGACCGGGCCGAGGTCGTTGACGGCGACCACTTCGACGTCCTTGTGCCCCTCTTCGACGATCGAGCGAAGGATGTTGCGCCCGATGCGGCCAAAACCATTGATTGCGACGCGTACCATGATGACACCTTGGGTATTCGGGGGGTTAAGCGCGCGTCTTACAACTGCGCTGTGACGGCTTCAACTACACCGTTGGCGGTGATGCCGAAGTGCTCGTAGAGTTTCTCGGCCGGGCCCGACGCGCCGAACGAATGCATGCCGACGAACCGGCCCTTTTCGCCCAAGAGCTTCGTCCAGCTCAGTTCGATGCCGGCCTCGATCGCGACCCGCGCCTTGGGCGAACCGATGACGCTGGCCTTGTAGGCATCGGTCTGACCCGCGAAGAGTTCGACCGACGGCACCGAAACCACCTTTGCCGAAATGCCCTTCGCCTTGAGCAGCGGCAGCGCATCGACGGCGATGGCGACTTCCGAGCCCGTCGCGAAGATCACCGCATCGGCCTTGTCGTCGCCCGCGATCTGGTAGGCGCCCTTGGCCGACAAATTCTCGGCCACATGCGTGGTGCGCAGCGCCGGCAGATTCTGGCGGCTGAGCGCGAGGATCGACGGCTTGTGGTTCTCGAGCGCGATCTGCCAGCATTCGAGCGTCTCGACCGCATCGGCCGGACGCAGCACCAGCAGCCCCGGGATCGCCCGCAGCGCCGCGAGGTGCTCCACCGGCTGGTGCGTCGGGCCGTCTTCGCCGAGGCCAATCGAGTCATGCGTCATCACATAGATAACGCGCTGCTCCATGATCGAGCTCAGCCGGATCGC
This sequence comes from Devosia sp., assembly GCA_046594305.1. Taxonomy (GTDB): domain Bacteria; phylum Pseudomonadota; class Alphaproteobacteria; order Rhizobiales; family Devosiaceae; genus Devosia_A. Next base: position 1,369 of record JBKJTB010000380.1, read on the forward strand.
CGGGCGCGCATAGTCGGTGAACACCAGGAACGTGCCGCCATAGGGGATGAAGCCCTTGTGCAGCGCGATGCCGTTCATGATCGCCGCCATGCCGTGCTCGCGGATGCCATAGCGCATGTAGCGGCCGAGCCGGTCGGTGTCGGTGAAGGGCAGCGTCTCCTTGGTGTTGGTGAGGTTGGAGCCCGTAAGGTCGGCCGAACCGCCCACCGTCTCGGGCACTGCGGCGTTGATCACATCGAGCGCCATCTGGCTCGATTTGCGGGTCGCAACCTTCGGCTTGTCTGCCGCCAGCTTCTGCTTGTAGGCATCGAGCGTCGCGCTCAGGCCGCCGGGCAGATCGCCCTTGATGCGGCGCGCAAACTCGTCGCGCTTGCCGGCCTCGAGCGCCAGGAACCGCCCCTGCCAGTCGCCGAATGCGTTGGCCGAGCGCGTCCCCGCAGCACGCCATTCGTTGAGCGTCGCCGCCGGAATCTCGAACGCCGGATAAGTGATGCCGAGCGCCACCTTCGCCGCTGCCAGCTCTTCCGCCCCGAGCGGCGAGCCGTGCACCTTCTCGGTGCCCTGCTTGTGTGGCGCCCCGAAACCAATGGTGGTCTTGGCGGCAATCAGCAGCGGCCGCGTCGATTTCTTCGCGTCGCTGAGCGCCTTTTCGACCGCCGCCTGGTCGTGCCCGTCGATCGAAACCGTGTTCCAGCCACTTGCCTCGAACCGCTTGATCTGGTCGGTCGAGTCGGCGTTGCTCACCTTCCCGTCGATGGTGATGCCGTTATTGTCCCAGATCAGCGTCAGCTTGTTGAGGTTGAGGTGCCCCGCCAGCGAGATCGCCTCCTGGCTGATGCCCTCCATCAGGCAGCCGTCGCCGCAGAGACACCACGTGTGGTGGTCGACGACATCCTTGCCGAACTCGGCGGCCAGTTTCGTCTCCGCGATCGCCATGCCCACGGCATTGGCAACGCCCTGCCCGAGCGGCCCGGTGGTCGTCTCGATGCCCCTGAGGAAGTGATATTCCGGATGCCCGGCGGTCTTGCTCCCAAGCTGGCGGAAATTCTTGATCTCGTCGATCGTCGCATCCTCGTAGCCGAGCAGATACAGCGACGAGTAGAGCAGCATCGAGCCGTGGCCGGCCGACAGCACGAAGCGGTCGCGGTCGGGCCATTCCGGGTGCGCCGGATCGAACTTCATGATCTTGGTGAACAGCACCGTCGCCACGTCCGCGCAGCCCATCGGCAGTCCCGGATGGCCCGAATTGGCCTTTTCGACCGCGTCCATGGAAAGAGAACGAATGGCATTGGCCATCTCGTCGGCGGTCTTGGAATTGGTCATGAAATCCGCTCGTTTCCTGAGGTTTTTCTTGGGATTCAGAAGCGGGGACTGGATTAACAGGTTCGGTTTTCCTGTCAATGACAGCCGGTCTATAGTGCCGGACGGAGTCGTAGAGAGTCGGCTTAGCGGTTGGCCGAACGAGCCCTCTTGGGATCGTTTGGACAGAGCGAGATAAGAGAGCGGATGAGCGAGAACGAGATCACTTACGAGTTGGCCGGCGAACGGCTGGACCGCGCTTTGGCGCGGCTCGAAGCGAGCGTGCGCAGCCTCAATGGCCGCGTGCGTACCCATGCCCGCATCGAGGCCGACACGCAGAAGCTGATCGCCGAGCGGGCCCGATTCGCCAGCGATCTCGACAAGGTCTCGGCCAAGGCCAAGCGCCTCGACGACACGGCGGCCGACGTAGCCCGCCGCCTCGTCGTCGCCATGGAGACGGTCAACGAGGTGCTGCGCGATGCCTGAAGTCAATGTCGAGATCGACGGCAAGAAGTTTCGGATGGCCTGCGAAGAAGGTCAGGAAGCCCATCTGATGGAGCTTGCCGAGCGCTTCAACCGTACCGTGATTGGCCTCAAGGGCAGTTTCGGCGAAATCGGCGACAACCGCCTGGTGGTGATGGCCGGGATCGCGGTGCTCGACGAACTGGCCGAGGCCGAAGACCGGATCGCCTCCCTCAAACAGGACATCGCCGATTTGACCGCCGCGGGCCATGAACTCACCACCGAAGCCGAAGAGCTCGAACAACGCTTCGCCCGCCGCCTCTCGGACGCCGCCCGCAAGGTCGAAGCCATCGCGCAAGCGATCGACGAAACCGGCGCGCCGACGGCTTAGCGTCCCGCTGCTCGGTTCTCCATCGAGGCCTGCTCGAAGTCCATCGCCTCGAGCACTTCGCGCATCACCTCGTCGTCGAGTTTTCGCTGATCGCGAGCCTCGACCACCGCCTTCCGGCGCGCCGCAAGCATTTCGGTGGCCATTGTTGCGAGGGCCCCGTCGCCGCCATTCCACTCCTGCACCTGCTGCGTCGTCATGCTGAACCGCTTGAGCATCCTGTCGGCCAACAGCCGCGGCTTCTCCTCGGTCTGGCGATCGCGGAATGCCTCGATCGCCCGCACCGCCGCCGCCTGCGACAATTCCTCGGCGATCTTGTGCTGCCGCTCGCGCGCTTCGACCTCCCTGGGGTCGGCGATGCCGAGCCGGGCGATCAGCCACGGCAGCGTCAGCCCCTGCAACAGCAGCGTGCCGATCGTCACCGTGAACGCCACCACCTGGATCACATCGCGCCCGGGGAAAGCCTCGCCCGTGGCCGTCACCAGTGGAATACCGGCGGCGGCGGCAAGCGTCACGACGCCGCGCATGCCGGTCCACGAAATCACCGCGTTCTCTTTCCAGGTGAACGCCGGCATCAGATCGAACCCGCCCTGCCGACGGGCCTCCCGGGCCTGCTCCATGCGCTCGGCAAAGCGCCAGCGGTCGCGCCCCCGGTTGGTCCGCTCCGGGCCGCGAGTCCGCTCCGGGCGCTGCATGCGATCATACTTGGCGGCGCGCTCGGCGGGCGACATCGCCAGCATCGCGTCCATCGTCGCCACTTGCTTGGCGACCACCCGGGCGCGCCACCGCGAGAAGATCGAGGTGAGGTACACCCAGCCGATACGCACCGCGATCACCGCCGCGAGCACCACCAGCGACAGCAGGAAGAGTTCGGGGACGTTGAACCCCTTCTCGCCCGCCTCGGCGATCACCCAGCGGAACTGCAGGCCGATATAGGCGAATACGAAGGCCTCGAGCAGCGCGTCCGTCGTGCTCCAGAATTGTCGCTCCTGGATGCGCGTGTCGAAATGCGTATCGCTCGCGGTGTGGCCCAGCGAGAGCCCTGCCGCGACCACTGCGAGGACGCCCGACGCCCCCAGTTCCTCGGCCAGAAGGTAGGCCGTGAACGGCACCAGCACAGTGAGGACGGTCGCGAGCGAAGCGTTGGCGATGCGCATGCGCAACAGGTGGACGATCGCCCCGAGCACCAGCCCGATCACGAAGCCCGCGACCGACGCATAGAGCAGGTAGAGGACAATATTGGAGATAAAGAGGTGCGTGCCCGCGACGCTCGCCACCGCGAAGGTGAAGAAGGTGAGCGCCGCGGCATCGTTGATCAGGCTCTCGCCCTTGAGCACCGTCATCATCGGCCCCGGCAAATTGAGCTTGCGCCCGATCGCCACCGCAGTCACGGCATCGGGCGGCGACACCACCGCCCCCAGCACCAGCGCCACTGCCAGCGTCATGCCCGGCACCACCGACGCGGCCACCGCCCCGACAATGCCCGTCGTCACCGCGACAAGCAGCACGCCAAGGTTGAGGATCGAGCCCAGCCGCTGGATGAAGCTGACAAAGGAAAACTCACGCGCCGCCGAAAACAGCAGCGGCGGCAAAACCACCGTCAAAATGATCTCCGGCTCAAGCTCCAGCCGCCCCAGCCCCGGAATGAACGACGCCGCCAGCCCCACCGCCGCCAGCAGCAACGGCGCCTGAATATTCCGCCGCTCGGCAAAGATGGTCACTGCAATGGCGGCGATCATCACGATGAGAATTTGCGAGACCAAGGGCGACTCCGGCTAGATGACTTCAGGATATAGGCTATTGGCCGCCGGCCGGAAGGCATGGCAAACTTTGCCAATACTTGCTACGTTTTGACCAAAGGAGCGCTTCCATGGCCACGATGAACATCTCACTTCCCGACCAAATGAAAGACTGGGTGGATCAGCAAGTCGCCAATGGCCGCTACGCAAATGCGAGCGACGCCATTCGAGATTTCATCCGACGGGATCAGATCGCAGTTGCCCAACTGCAGGCCCTTGTCGACGAAGGTCGCAACAGTGGTGTTAGCGACCTAAGCTTGGAGGAAATTGTCGCTGACGCGCGCAGGAAGGCGCTTGCAGCCATAAAGGCCCGCGATGCGGCGGCTTAGGATCGCGGAGCGAGCCAGACGCGAGATCGATGACATTTATGAGCACGGCGAGAAGCACTATGGTGATCGCCCCACGGTTCGGTACATCGCCAAGCTAACGGAAAAACTAAACCTCCTCGCCGATCACCCGTTCATTAGTACTGAGCGTCGGGAGGTTCGACCTCCAATCAGATTGCTTGTCCACCAAGCGCACAATGTCTTCTACGACGTCACGGCGGACGAGGTCATCGTCCAGAGAATCCTCTATCACAGCGTAAATTGGCAAGACGAACTTTAGCCCGTTTGCCCTTCTCCCCCATCGCGCCTATATTCCCCCCGCTGCCCGGTGCGTGCGGATCATCATTTCCCCGGGGCCTTATCGATCCTTAAGGGAGCTGTCCCTGACCAGACCCGTGGGTTTGGACACACGGCGCCCACCTACGTCAGTAGGTTCCCGGGATCGTATATCCCACGGCCAGGGCGGCACCTGATTTCACGGAGCGGCACGCAGCCGCGCGCAAAAGTGGATACCGGTTTTGCGAGTACGCGGCGCGAAAGAGAAGACCAGCAGAAGGGGCGTTTCGAGCTACTCGAAACGTCGCTGCTGATGGCGGACCCGAGAATCGAAGAAGCAAAGGCCGCACTGCGGCTTAAGGCGCACTCCGCCCGTGCTGCGATCCTCAATTCCACCCGTTCGGATGCGGCCAGGGCCGTCGCCGAGCATTTCTTCAAATCCGTCACCCTTGCCCCCGGCGATATCGTCGCGGGCTATTGGCGGATCAAGGATGAGATGGACTGCCAGCCCATCCTCATCCGCCTGATGGACAGTCTCCAGCCCGTCTGCCTGCCCGTCGTTCTCGGCGACGAACAGCCGCTCGAACTGCGCCTGTGGGAACAGGGTGCGCCGCTCTACGAAGCCGGCTTCGGCACCCTCGCACCCTCCGAGCTCTCGCCGCAGGTCGAGCCCGATATCATCGTCATGCCGCTCCTTGGTTTCGACAAGCGCGGCACCCGCCTCGGCTATGGCGGCGGCTACTACGACCGCACGCTGGAACGCCTTTCCAAGAAGCCGCGCCTCGTCGGCATCGCTTTCGCCACGCAGGAGCTCGAAGACATCCCGCGCGAGGCCCACGACGTGCCGCTCGACACCATCGTCACCGAGCGCGGTGCCCGCCATTTCGAGCACGCCCCCGCATGAGATTATTGTTCCTGGGCGACGTCGTTGGACGCGCCGGCCGTGATGCCGTCAGCGAGCGCCTTCCCGGCCTCATCGCCGACTACAAATTCGATTTCGTCGTCGTCAACGGCGAGAATGCCAGCCACGGCAAGGGCCTGACCGAAGGCCACTATGGCGAATTGCGAGCCGCCGGGGCCGATGTCGTCACCCTCGGCGATCACACCTGGGACCAGCGCGACACGCTGGGCTTCATCGCCCGCGAGCCACAGTTGCTCCGCCCGATCAATTTTGCCCCCGGCGCGCCCGGTCGCGGCGCCAATCTCGTCGAGGGCCGCAACGGTCACCGCGTGCTGGTGATCAACGCGCTCGGCCGCGTCTTCCTGCCGCCGAACGACGACCCGTTCCGCGCCGTTGAGGCCGCCATCGCCGCCTGCCCGCTCGGCGAACAGGCCGACGCTGTGATCGTCGACTTCCACACCGAGGCAACCTCCGAGATCCAGGCGATGGGCTTCTTCCTCGATGGCCGCGCCTCGTTGGTGGTGGGCACCCACACCCATATCCCCACCTCCGATCAGCGCATCCTCAAGGGCGGCACCGCGCTGATGGCCGACGCCGGCATGTGCGGCGATTTCGACTCGATCATCGGCGTCGAAGTGGACGAGCCGCTCAACCGCTTCCTCACCGGCATCCCGAACGGCCGCTTCACCCCCGCCGAAGGCGAAGCGACGCTCTGCGGCGTCGCCATCGAGACCGACGCGAAAACCGGCCTCGCCACCAAAGTCAGCCCCGTCCGCATCGGTGGAACGCTGTCGCAGGCACTGCCGGTGTTTGACTAAAGCTTGAAGAACGAGTCGGCCGCCGACTTGCTCTTCTGCTTGCTCACGATGGCTGCCTTCAAACGCGCGATCTCGCCCTCGAGCATCGCGATGCGGTCACCCAATTCCTCCACCGACATCGCGTCGAGCAGCATGCCGACCTGATGTCCCTTGGGCTTTTTCACCTCTTCGTCCTCGAACATCGCGGCGCTCCTCTTGCTGGGACTGCCGATTCTAGCGCCGGTGGCTTGCCGAACAAGGCCAATCCCGTTCAAGTTTTGCCGATGACCCTGCCCCGCACCATGACCGCCATCCTCGCCGCCTCCCCCGGCGGCCCCGAAGTCCTCCGCCCCGCGACGGTCCCCGTCCCTATCCCCAACCCCGGCGAGGTGCTGATCCGGGTCGCCGCGGCCGGCGTGAATTCCCCCGACATCGCCCAGCGCCGTGGCGACTACCCGCAGCCCGACGGCCATTCGCCCATCCTCGGCCTCGAAGTTTCCGGCGAGATCGCCGTTCCCACCGGCCGCTGGGCGGAGGGCGACAAGGTCGTCGCCCTCACCAATGGCGGCGGTTATGCCGAATATGTCGCGGTCCCCGCCGGCCAGGTGCTCCCCGCACCCGCCGGCTGGCCGCTGGTGGATGCCGCCGCCCTGCCCGAAGGCTGGTTCACCATCACGCAGACCCTCGTGCTGCGCGCCGGCCTCACCGCCGGCATGAGCGTGCTGATCACGGGCGCCGCCGGCGGCCTCGGTGGCGCCGCCATCCAGATCGCGCTCCTCCTCGGCGCTGTGCCCATCGCGCTCGTCGGCTCCGCCGGCAAAGCCGACTACGTCCGCTCTCTCGGCGCCACCGCCATCATTCGCCACGACCTCGAGGACGTCGTCGCCCGCGCCCGCGAGTTGACCGGCGGCCGCGGCGCCGACCGCGTCCTCGACATGCTGGGCGGCGACGCCACGGCTCGCCACATCGACGCGGCTGCCTTGTTCGGCCACATCGTCCAGGTGGCGACCCTCGCCGACCGCAACGCCAATGTGCCGCTCAACAAAATCGTCGCCAAACAACTGACCCTTTCGGGCTCGACCCTCCGCCACCAGTCGACGCCGACCAAGGCCGCCATCGCCGCATACCTGCGCGAAAACCTCTGGGACGCCCTTGCCGATCCGGCCCTCCCCCGCCCCCGTATCCGCCATTTTCCACTCGCCGACGCCGCGTCCGCGCACCGCGCCATGGAAGACCGCGCCAACTACGGAAAGATCGTCCTCACAATCGGACGCGGGTAGAACCCTCCGGATTCCGTTGAAAATCGGCGGCCGACCCCGTATATTGTCGCCATCCCCCTTTTAACTTCCGCCAAAAGGCGGGGCGCGCCGGTGAAATCCGGGGCGCACCGGAAAGAGAGCTGTATCATGGCCACTACCCTGCTGATGCCCAAGGCGACCGCCGTCTGGCTGGTCGACAGCACCTCGCTCAGCTTCGAGCAGATCGCCGCCTTCTGCGGCCTCCACCCCCTTGAGGTGCAGGGCGTGGCCGACGGCGACGTGGCCGGCGGCATCATGGGCGTCAATCCCATCCAGAACGGCCAGCTGACCCGCGAAGAGATCGAGAAGGCCGAGGCCGACCCGAGCTACCGCATGAAGGTGTCGGAGCCGAAAGTCCGCGTCGCGGCGTCGACCAAGCGCAAGGGGCCGCGTTACACCCCGATCTCGCGCCGCAACGAGCGTCCCAACGCCATCCGCTGGCTGCTGCGCAACCACCCCGAGCTCAAGGACGCGCAGATCATGCGCCTCGTGGGCACCACCAAATCGACCATCGATTCGGTGCGCGAAAACACCCACTGGAACTCGACCAACATCCAGCCGATGGATCCCGTGACCCTCGGCCTCTGCAGCCAGATCGACCTCGACCTCGAGGTCAAGCGCGCCGCCGCCAAGTCCGGTCTCCCCACGCAGGATGAAGCCGATACCGGCACCATGCTGCTCACCGCCGAGGAAGCCATGGCGACCGCCGGCGGCCGCACCGGTGCCACCGATCTGCCGGGCCCCGACGAATCCCGCCGTCCCGAGCAGGACGAAGAGCTTGACGCCGATTCCGTCTTCGCCAAGCTCAAGTCGCTCAAGAACGATTCTGCCGACCGCGACTGATCGCAGCTCCACAGAAGGGGGTTTCATTGGCTGACAATCCCCTTCTCGCCGTCCTCGTCCTGCTTGTCGTCGCCGTTGCCCTGGTTCCCATCTTCAAATGGCTGGGCCTGGGCACCGTGCTCGGCTACCTCGCCGCCGGCATCGCCGTGGGCCCCTACGGCTTCCGCCTCATCTCCGACACCGAAGCGATCCGCTCGGTCTCCGAGTTCGGCGTCGTCGTCATGCTGTTCCTCATCGGCCTCGAGGTGCATCCGCTCGAGCTCTGGCGCCTGCGCCACAAAATCCTCGGCCTCGGCGTCACGCAGATGCTGGGCACCGCCCTCATCATCGGCGTGGCCCTCCTGCTGCTCGGCACCGGCTGGGCCGCGGCGGTCATCGTCGGCCTCGCCCTCGCCATGAGTTCCACCGCCATCGCCATGCAGTCGGTCGAACAGCGCTCGCTGACCATGACCGATACCGGCCGCGCCACGCTCGTGACGCTCCTCGTCCAGGACATGGCGGTCATCGCCATCCTGGCGCTGATCCCGGTGCTCGCCGCCACCCGCCGCGTCGACCAGAATCTCGGCGCCGATCTCGAAAACGCCGCCGAGGTGGTCACCAACCCCTACAGCTGGTGGATCGCGCTCGTCATCATCGGCGGCTTCATCGCCGTCACGCTCGCCTCGCGCTACCTCATGCCGTTCGTCATGCGCTGGGTGGCCAACTCAAAGATCCCCGAAGGCTTCACCGCGCTGAGCCTGCTGCTCGTTATCGGCGCCGCCTTCGGCACTTCCTCGATCGGGATGTCGCCCGCCTTCGGCGCCTTCCTCGCCGGCGTCCTGCTCGCCGACAGCGAATATCGCCATGAAATCGACAGCAATCTCCAGCCGCTCAAGGGTCTGCTGCTGGGTCTGTTCTTCATCTCGGTCGGCATGGGCATCGCTTTCTCGGTGCTGCTCGCCGAGCCGCTGAAAGTGCTGAGCCTCGTCGTCCTCATCGTCACCATCAAGATCATCGTGCTCTACGTGCTCGCGACCTTCTTCCGCATGCACGTCACCGACCGGCTGCTGCTCGCGATCCTCCTCTCGCAGGCTGGCGAGTTCGCCTTCGTCGTCTTCGAGTTCGCCCACTCCGCCCGCCTCCTCACCGAGCCGGAAACCCAGCTCTGGAGCGTCGTCGTCGCCCTCTCGATGGCGCTGACGCCGTTCCTGATCCTGCTGTTCGACCGCGTCATGGTTCCGCGCATCAACACAAGCGTGCCCCTGCCCGATGTCCCGCCCGACATGTCGGGCGACCACGACGTGATCGTCCTCGGCTATGGCCGCTTCGGCCAGATCGTCACGCGGCTGCTGCGCTCGCAGGGCTATTCAATGACCCTCATCGATGACGACCCGGCCCAGATCGAGCTGGTCAAGCGCTTCGGTGTAAAGGTGTTCTACGGCGACGGCGGCCGGCTCGACATCTTACGCGCTGCCGGCGCTGCCGAGGCGGAGATGATCGTTATCGCCGTGGCCGGCGGCGACCGCATCCTCGCCATCGCCGAAATGATCCGCCGCCACTTCCCCAACGTGAAGATCGCCGCGCGCGCCGTCGACCGCAGCCATGCGCACGAACTGATGGCGCTGGGCGTCACCACCTTCGAGCGCGAAACTTTTCGCGCTGCCATCACCCTGGGGGAAAAAGCCCTCGTCGCCCTCGGCCACGCCCCCGACGAGGCCCGCCGCATGGCCCACACGTTCGAGGAACACGACGAGCGCCTGCTCAACGAATCCTACGACCTGCGCGACGACCGCGACGCCTACATCGGCTTCGTCCGCAAATCGACCGAGATGCTGGACAAGGTCATGCAGGCCGACCGCGATGAAGCGGAAGCGCGGGGCAAGGACGAGAACAAGGCAGCGGAGTAGCGGCGCTCAAAGCACTGGACCGCAGCGGAGGTCGCCGTGAACGGTCTGGTATTGCGAGTCGCCCGGCAAGTGCTCGTGGCCAGCCCCCACCCACCGGCTTCGCCGGTCCCCCCTCCCCGATGGGAGGGATGGGCTCCACTCAAGGTGAT
>JBKJTB010000403.1:0-26271 GCA_046594305.1 Devosia sp.
AGTACGCGCGGTCGTTGGTGACGACGAGGGGATAATAACACGGCTGCAGGGGACGTGGATAAGTCGGAGAAATAAGCTCGGAGAGGCCAGTGTTTTGCAGGGGCCTCCGGGCGAAACTTTTGGTTCCTGAACGCGATGCTCGCAGTCGGAATCCTCTCCCGTTTACGGGGGGGGACCACGCGAAGCGTGGTGGAGGGGGGAGCCACTTGCGCGATCGTGGGGATGCTCCCCTCTCCACCAGCCTTCGGCTGGTCCCCCTCTCCCGCAGGCGGGAGAGGACGCCGACTGCGAGCGTTGGCGGGTGGGGTGGGCCATTCGCTCGGTGTTGTGTGGCCGCCCCCTCCACCAGCCTTCGGCTGGTCCCCCTCCCCCGCTTCGCAGGGGAGGAGCGCCGACTGCGGCCTAGAGAATCTTGGTGACGCTCAGGAAGTTGCCGCGCTCTTCGTTGGCGGCTTTGATGGCGGCTTCCGAACCGAGGACGACGATCTGGCCCGCCTTCCCCACTTCGGCGAGGACGTCGGCGAAGCGGGTGATGTCGGCGTTGGTGGCGCCGAGGATTTCCTCGCGGCGCTGCTGGCGGTTGTCGTCGGTGTTGCCGGTCAGCTCCCACATCAGGGAGGTAAAGCCCTTGGCGTCGGGGAGGCGGTAGGTGTCGATCGAGCCGATGGCGCCGATGATCGAGCGGACGATGTCCTGCTCGCCAACCCCCTCGCGGAGCCAGGCGGCGGCGCCGTCATAGGCGTCGAGGGTTTCGAGCAGATTGGGGTCGCGGTAGGAGGTGAACACAAAGCCGCCCGAGAACGGATCGAAACCCGACGAGCCGCCATAGGCGCCGCCCTGGACGCGGACCTTGTCCCACAGATACGTCGTGTTGAGGTGGCGCATCGCGACCGAGGTCGCGCCGGTGTGGACGTAACCCAGTTTGTAGAGATCCGCGCCCTTGGCGACGTAGTTGACCTGACCGGGGAAGGTGAGGCCCTCGTTGACCGGGGTCGAAACGGACCAGTTGCGCGGCGCGACGTCGGACTTGGGCAGCCCGGCAACGAAGCTTTCGAGCTTAGGGCGGAAGGCGTTCCAGATGCCGAGGTCGGCGGTGACGTTGAGCACCATCGAATTGCGGTCGATGAGGAGATCGCGCAGCGCGTAGAGCGCGGCCTTGATCCTGAGCCAGCCGCTTTCGTGATCGATGTCCTTGAGCAGCTCGCGGAGGAAGAACAGATAGCTGACGCCGCTCGACTGCTCGTTGGCCCATGAGGCCGGATTGAGCGAAGCGCCGAGGCGACCCGCAGCGATGCCATTGCCGCGGCCGGCGATGCCGGACTCGAAGCCCGCCTTTTCCTCGAGCGCCATCTGCTTCAAACGCTCGCGGTTGTCGAGGCGCGCGGTGGTCAGCACATCGGTGATGATCGACAGCAATTCGTCGGCCTTGTCGGGCACGACCTTGCCGCGCACGAACAGCCACGCCGCGACCGAATTGGTGTCGCGCATCATCGAGATCGAGCGGCTGGCGCCGACGCCGCCGGTGGACCGGCCGATGCGCTGCATCAGGGAAACGAAATCTTCCTTGGCGGTACCGGTCTGGAACAGGGCGCGGGAGAACAGCGACAAATAGGGCAGCAGCTCCGGCGGTACGCGGCGGAGATCGAACGCCATGTCGAGATAGATCACGCCATTGGTCGGCAGTGCATGGGTGTAGAGCCGCGCGCCGCCGAGCGTGTCGCGCTCGATCGGGATGGGCTTGTTGGTGCGGTCGAGATCCTTGAGGCCGAGCGTCGGGATCTTGGCCAGCGCTTCGGGCGGATCGACGGCTTCCTGCAAGGCCTTCAGTTTTGCGGTGATTTCGACGACGTCCTCGCGCTGCGCCTCATCGAGCGAGGCAGCGACGGCGTCGAGCTGCGCGCGCTCCTCGGCGAGTTCGCGCTCGGCCTGATTGATGTCGGCCTTGAGCAGGACCGTGACGCGATGCATGTTGCCGTTGAGGTGCTTGTCGATCAGCGCCTCGAACACGGGCTCGCCGGCGGCGATCTTGTCCTTGAGCGATGTGAGCGGCGCCTCGTAGGTCAGCGACTCGAAGGGGTCGCCGCCATGCAGCCAGTTCTTCATGGTGCGGAACATCAGCGCCATGCCGCGCGGGAACGAGCCGGTGTTGTTCTCCCGCAGGGCGAACTCGAACGAGTTCATCGCGGCTTCGACGGTAAGCGGATCGAGCCCGTCGGCGGCGAGCTTGCGCAGCGTATCGAGGACCAGCGTCTCGACCTTGCCGCCATCAGCCTCGTCGATGCCTTTGAGCCCGACGGTGAAATAGGGCTGGCGCAGATCGTCGGCGATGCCCGAACCGGTGAGGCCTTCGCCCAGCCCGGAATCGGTGAGTGTCTTGCGCAGCGGCGAGGCCGGGGTGCCGAGGAGGACGTGCTCGAGCACGTTGAGCGAGAGCACCGCCTCCGGATCGACGATCTCGTCGAGCATCCAATTGATGGTGACCATGCCGGTCTTCTTGCCGGGCTCAGCCTCATTGGCCGAATAGGTGGATTCGATGTGGCGCGGCTCGTGGAAGCGCGGCTGCAGCTTCACCGTCGCGTCGACCGGCGCGGCGTCGAACTGGCTCAGATACTCGTCCAGCATTTCAAGGCGGCGGCCATCCGGATCGTCGCCATAGAACACAATTTTAGCGTTGGACGGGTGATAGAATTTCCGGTGGAAGTTCTTGAAATACTCGTAGGTGAGGTCGGGGATGGCTTTGGGATCGCCGCCCGAATTCACGCCATAGGCATTGTCCGGATAGAGCGCCAGCTGGCTGACCTTGCCGAGGAGCGCCGCGGGGGAGGAATAGGCGCCCTTCATTTCGTTGAACACGACACCCTTGTAGCTCAGCGGCATCTGCGTGCCGTCGGCCTCGTAGTGCCAGCCCTCCTGGCGGAAGGTGTCCTCGGAAATGAGCGGGAAGAACACGGCGTCCAGATAGACGTCGACGAGGTTGTAGAAGTCCTGGAGGTTCTGGCTGGCGACCGGATAGGCGGTCTTGTCCGGGAACGTCATGGCGTTGAGGAAGGTATTCATCGAGCTCTTGATGAGTTCGACGAAGGGCTTCTTCACCGGATATTTGCGTGAACCGCAGAGCACCGAGTGCTCGAGGATGTGGGCGACGCCGGTCGAATCCTCGGGCGGGGTCTTGAAGGTGATGCCGAAAACCTTGTTCTCGTCGTCGTTGATGTAACTCATCACCTCGGCGCCGGTCTTCTTGTGGCGGTAGAGGCGGACGTTGGAGGCGATTTCGGGGATCGTCTCGTCGCGGACGAGGTCGAAGGCGGCATGCACGGACATGTGGGCTCACTCAATGGGTGTGGCACCAATTTAGGTGCCCGGCGAAGGGTTTGGAAGGGCGGTAAAGCCGCTGTGAGCGGGCTCAGAGCAGCCGGTACATGACGAGGGCGTCGACATAGCCCTGCGTGGGGTGGTTGAAGGCCTCGGGAATGCGGCCGACGGTCGAAAAGCCCAGCGACTGCCAGAGCCGGACGGCGCGGCGGTTGCTGGCGACGACGAAATTGAACTGCATGGCGCGAAACCCCAGTTCGCGGGCCCGCTCCAGCGAATGTTGGTGCATCTGCCGGGCGACGCCCTTGCCGCTCGACGCCGGGCCGTCACGTAGGCGCAATTGCAGACATGCCCGCCGCCGCCGGTCTGATTGGCCCGGATGTTGTAGGTGCCGACGACCTGGCCCTCGTCCTCGGCGACAAAGGCTTCGCGGTCGGGGCCGGCCCAATAGGTCAGCGCGTCGGCGCGGCTGATGTTGCGCTCGACGGTGTAGGTTTCGCCGTCGCGGAAAACCGGGCCGATCAGTGCCCAAATCGCATCGAGGTCCGCGCTGGTAGCGGGACGGATCAACATCGGCAGGCCTTTCGGTGGGAACGGCCGGAGGGCCGTCAGATGCCGCCGCGGACTTCCGGGCGGATTTTCTCGATATAGAAGTCTTTGAGCTGTTCCACCAGTGCGGGCTCGAGCGGGTCCATGCGGCTCGTGGCGGCATTGGCCTTGATCTGCGCGGGTTTGGTGACCCCGGCGATGACGGTCGAGACCGCCGGCTGGTCGAGAATCCAGCGCAGCGCGACATCGGCAAGGCTCATCCCGGTGGGGAGCCAGTGCTTGATCTCGTCGGCGAAGGCGACACCCTTGTCGAAGGGCAGGCCCGAGAAGGTTTCGCCCACATAGAAGGCCTGGCCGTCGCGATTGTAAGTGCGGTGATCGCCTTCGGTGAAGGTGGTGGTCTTGCTCATCTTGCCCGAAAGCAGGCCCGAGGCGAGCGGCAGGCGGACGATGATGCCGACATTGGCCTTCTGCGCCGCCGGCAGCAGCGTGTCGACGGCGTCCTGGCGGAACAGATTGAAGATGGTCTGGATCGTGGTGCAGGTGGGCGAGCGGAGCGCCAGCATCCCTTCCTCCACCGTTTGCACGCTGGCACCCCAATGGCGGATCATGCCAGCGTCGCGCATGTCGTCGAGCCAGGTGAAGATCTCGCCGTCGGACAGCACCTCGATCGGGATGCAGTGCAGCTGGGCGAGGTCGAGGACTTCGACGCCGAGCCGCTCGAGCGAACCGGCGAGGCTGTCCTTGACCTTGGCGCGGCTGTAGCGGGTCATGCCCTGGAACTGGTGCCCGCGGCCGAGCTTGGTGGCGACCAGAACGCTCTTCTTGTCCTTGAACGCGCCGATACGCTGCTCCGACTGGCCGCCGCCATAAACGTCGGCGGTATCCCAGAAATTGACGTCGAGCGAGCGAGCGGTCTTGAGGATTTCGGTCGCGGTGTCGTCGGCAACGGGGCCGAAATCGCCGCCGAGCTGCCAGCAGCCGAGCCCGATCTCGGACACGAGGTAGCCGGTCTTGCCGAGGGTGCGGGAGTTCATTTGCTTGCCTTGAGTTTGGACGGCGTCATGTCGACGCCATTGGCGCGGCCGACATATTCGGGCAGATGCGGCACGTAGTCCTCGGGCCCATTGCCGCCGGAACCGACGGCGGCGCCAAAACTGTTTTTGACGGCGTTGCCGATGGGGTTCACGAGCTTCGCCGCATCGGCCATCGACTCGAGATAGATGAGGTCTTTGAACGCATTGCTCAGCGTGAATTTGTGCGCTTCGCGGTTGCCTTCGATCGTGTAGCCCATGAAGGTTTGGTAGAAGCCGTTGTCCATGCGGCCGCCGCGGATGACGCTGTCGAAGCGCTCGGGCGAGATGCCGACCTTGGTGGCGAGCGTCAGCGCTTCGGCGTAGATCGCCGCGTAACCCAGCGACAGGAAGTTGTTGAGGAGCTTCATCTTGTGGCCGTCGCCGACGCCGCCGATGTGGGTGATCTTGGCACCGGCCCAGGTCTCGAGCACCGGTTTGATACGGGCGAAGGTTTCCTCGGTGGCGCCGACCATGGCGCTGAGCTGGCCGGACGCGGCCTGGACGGGCGTGCCGCCGAGCGGCGCATCGGCGAGCGCGATGCCTGATGCGGCCAGCTCTTCGGCGAGCGCCACGGTCGAGGTTGGGTCGGCGGTCGAGGTGTCGACGATCACCGAGCCGGGTTTGAGGTGTGCCGCGAGCCCGTCCTTGCCGCGGATCAGGGCTTCGACTTCGCGCGAGCCGGTGACGCAGAGAAAGACGATGGAACCGCGTTCTGCCACTTCGCGCACGCTGCCGACTTCAACTGCGCCGCGGCCGACAAGATCTTCGATCGGCGCGCGGTTGCGATGCGCCGTGATCGTCAGCGGAAAGCCCTTCTCGACGATGTTCTTGGCCATGCCGTGGCCCATGAGGCCAAGACCGAGGAAACCGATGGTTTCAGGCATTGCATTCCTCCCTCAGGTGCAGATGCTAGTGGCGTTCCTTCGTGGCGAGGAACTCGACCTTGGGGTTGTCGCGCTGCGCGCGGCCAAGCCACCAGGACGATTGCGCCAGGTAGACGGGGTCGCCGTCCTTGTCCTCGGCGAATTCGAGCTTTTGCGCCGTAATGAATGCATCGAGCGCCTTCTTGTCGTCGCAGCGGACCCAGCGCGCCATCTCGAAATTGATGTCCTCGAACGAGATCGGGACATTGTATTCCTTTTGGACGCGCGCCTGCAGCACTTCGAGCTGCAGCTGGCCGACGACGCCCACGATGTAGTCGCCGCCGATCATGCGGCGGAACACCTGCGCGACGCCCTCCTCGGCGAGATCGCTGAGCGCCTTGGCGAGCTGCTTGCCCTTGATCGGGTCGGTGAGACGGACCCGGCGGATGATTTCGGGCGCGAAATTGGGGATGCCCGTGACCTTGATGGTGGCACCCTCGGTCAGCGTGTCGCCGACACTGAGCGTCCCGTGATTGGGGATGCCGACGATGTCGCCGGCCACCGCTTCTTCCGCCAGCTCGCGGTCGTGGCCGAGAAAGAACATCGGGTTGGCGACGGCGAGGTCCTTGCCGGTGCGCACATTCCTGAGCTTCATGCCGCGCTTGAAGGTGCCGGAGCTGAGCCGCAGGAACGCCACGCGGTCGCGGTGGTTGGCGTCCATGTTGGCCTGCACCTTGAACACGAAGCCGGTGACTTTGGGTTCGTTCGGATAGATCGGCGTGGGCTCGGCCGGCTGCGGCCGCGGCTCGGGCGCCCATTGGCCGAGCGAGCGCAGCAGTTGGGGCACCGAGACGGTCTTCAGCGCCGAGCCGAAGATCACCGGTGTGAGGTGGCCGGCGCGATAGATCTCGAGATCGAACTCGGGGTAGCCGATGCGGGCCAGTTCGAGCGACTCCAGCGACGCCTTGATCACCGGATCGTCGGTGAGTGTGGCGTCGTTGAGCAGTTCGTCGGGGTCGGTGAATTCCTTCAGCACCACGCCCTGCGGCGACAGGATGCGGCCGCCGATGAGATCGACGATGCCCTTGAAATCGACGCCCTGCCCCAGCGGCCACACCACAGGCGTCACGTCGATCGCCAGCGTGTCGGCGATCTCGTCGAGAATGGCGATGGGGTCCTTGCCCTCGCGGTCGACCTTGTTCGCGAAGGTGATGAGCGGGATATCGCGCAGCCGGCAGACTTCGAAGAGCTTGAGCGTCTGCGCCTCGATGCCCTTGGCGACGTCGATCACCATGACCGCGGCGTCGACGGCGGTGAGGGTGCGATAGGTGTCCTCCGAGAAATCGGAGTGGCCCGGGGTATCGAGCAGATTGAAGGTCAGCCCGTCGTGCTCGAAGGTCATCACCGAGGACGAAATCGAGATGCCGCGCTGCTGCTCGATCTCCATCCAGTCCGAGCGCGTGGCGCGCGTATTGGCCCGGCCGCGCACCGCGCCGGCCTGGTTGATGGCGCCCGAGGCGGCGAGCAGCTTTTCCGTCAGCGTGGTCTTGCCGGCGTCCGGATGCGAAATGATCGCAAAGGTCCGGCGCGACTGGTACGGCATCAGCTTGGTCGCGGCGGTGGTCTGGGTGAGGGCGTTCATGGCGGGGGTCTAGCGCTTCCGGCGGGTGGGGTGCAAGCGGCGGGTCCCCGGACTCTCGACCGTCATGGCCGGGCTTGACCCGGCCACCCAGCGGGCTTTTCGGTTCCTGGACACTCTGGCTGGGTCCCCGGGTCAAGCCCGGGGATGACGAACTGAGAGATTTGGAGAGGACAAACGAAAAGGGCCGCCAGTTAGGCGGCCCTTCCCGATTTCGCGGTCTCGATCAGCTCTCCGGCACTTAAGCCGGGGTGCTGCGACGACTACAGAGGCTGCTCCATAAGGAAGCGCAAGGACCCAAAGTCTCTCGAAACCGTCGATTTCTGATGATGCATTGGATCACCTCCTCTCGCTGTTGAAGTTAAGCCAAAGTGGGATCATTCGCCCGGCTTGGCAAGTGCAAAAGTGCAACGCCTGTTCTAGGCGGTCGCCGACTGGCGCGCCGTGACCTGCAGCAGTGCGGCCATGAGCTGGTCGGTGGAGAACGGTTTGCTCACCAGCGGCAGGTGCTCGAAGCCCTCGGCAACATCGACCGTGCCCGACGAAAAGATGAAGGGCACGCCCTTGGCCTCGAGGGCCCGCGCGATGTCGTAGGTCCACTGGTTTGGCCCCAGATGCAGATCGAGGACCGCCGCGTCGATGGGGTGTTGCGCGATAAGCTGGATCGCTTCGGCGACGCGGCCGGTGGACAGGACCTGCGCGACGCCGGCGTCGTAGAGCGTCGATTCGATATCGAGCGCGATGATCGCTTCGTCTTCGACGACGAGCATTGTGGGCAAATGTGAGAGGCTGGCCATAACGCAGGCTCCTTCAATCGATGATGGACTTGCGTGGTTGGCGCCCGGATCACAACTTCTGCTTGAACTGCCCGCAGGACAGCGGCTTGATCCGGTCTTCGAGTGAAACCTGCCATCGGGCTGACGGCGCGTCGTTTACAAATGACATGTCTGCCGAAAAACTATTCGTGAAGTGGGGGAAACTTTTTCGCGCCGAGCCATTGCCTCTTTAGCGTCGTGACAGCGAGGACCGCCATGACGCACATCCGATACGACATCATCCCGCAAGGCGGCGGCTGGAGCATCGCGATGGGCGGTGCCGTCGGTCCGCCCTGGTCCGATCTTGGCGATGCGATGGCCGACGTCGATGCGGTGGCCCGTTTTCTCGCCGGCGGCGGCGACAGCGTCGAGATCGTGCTGTGGCGCGACGGGGAACCGCACCTGCTCGAGCGGGTGGAGCCGTGGCAGATCGAACGCCTGGTCCACTAGTCCGGATTTACCGCTCGTTCACCATATCCGTTCACATTCCCCGCTTTCCGCAAGCGAGGTAGAGCGTTGACGACTGTTTGGCATAAGGCGTGGTGGTGGCTGCTGATTGCGATTGCGCTCACCGCACCGGTCCTGATGCTGACCGGCGTGCTCTACTGACCAGCGCCAATTCGTTCACGTTTCGAACGCTGTTAGCTTGGCGTTAACGCGTCGCAGGCGGTAATCGCCGCGCAAGTTAACTCCTTGCATGACTTAAGCCGGCCCCGACGCGTCATCCGGGCCGGCGTTTTCCAGATACCCATCCAAGGGGCCATGGGGGCTCGGCGGAGATGGCTCCGGTAGCGCACACGGCCGGGGCCCATCTGGATTGCCCTTACTCGCCCGCGGCGTGCGCCAGATCGGGCTTGGCCACCGGCCCCTTGGGAACGCGCAGCAGCAAGACCAGCGGGGCCGAGGCCACCGTGACGAGCGCCATCAGCCAGAAATCGTCGAGATAGCCGATCATCGCAGCCTGCTGCATGACGAGACCGCCAAGGCTTTGTATGGCGCTCGCGGCACCCTGCAGCATGCCGGGGAAATCGCGCACGACCGGGGAGTCGAGCGTAACGCGGGTCGCGAGCTCGGACGAATTCACCTGCATCATGTGAGCGAGCACGGTGGTGACCAGCGAGATGCCGACACCCTGCCCGACATTGCGCACAAGGCTGAAGAACGCCGTTGCATCGACGCGGAGGCGCGGCACGATGGTGGCGAATGCAAGTGTGTTGAGCGGAACAAACACAAGGCCGAGACCGATGCCCTGGAAGAAGCCCGAGATCATGATGGGCGAGCTGTCCATCTGCAGGTCGAAGCCGGTCATGTACCAGAGCGACCACGCCGAAATGGCGATGCCGGACATCACCAGGATGCGGGGATCGACCTTGCCGATCAGGCGGCCGACGATGAGCATCGAGAGCATGGTGCCGACGCCGCGCGGCGCCATCAGCACACCGGTGTCGATCACCGAATAGCCCATCAGCCCCTGCAGCAGCGGCGGCAGCAGCGCCAGACCCGAGAACGTCGTGATGCCGATCATGAAGATGAAGAACAGGCCCGAGGTGAAGTTGCGGTCGGCGAACATTCTGAGATCGACGAAGGGATTCTCGGCGGTCCAGCAATGGACGACGAAGGCCCAGATGCCGGAGATGGCGAGCCCCAGATAGAGCCAGATTTCGGGGCTTTCGAACCAGCCCACGCTGGAGCCGCGGTCGAACACCATCTGCGTGGCGGCGACGGCCATGGCGAGCATGGCGAAACCGAAGAAGTCGAACTTCCGGATCTTGATGGCTTCCTTGGGCATGTAGATAAAGAGCGCGGCGAAGGCGAGAATGCCGACCGGCAGATTGACCAGGAACACCCAGCGCCAGTCGAGATTTTCGGTGAGGATGCCGCCCAGCGTCGGCCCGACAATCGGCGCGACCATGATGCCAAGCCCGAAGATCGCCATCGACTGGCCCATCTTCTCGCGCGGCGTGACGTCGAGCATGATCGCCTGCGCCAGCGGCGCGAGGGTGGCGCCGAACACGCCCTGCAGGACGCGGAACAGCACCATTTCGGGCAGGCTTGTCGAGATGCCGCAGAGCAGCGAGGCGGCGGTGAAGCCGGCGACGCCGATCAGCAGCAGATTGCGCCGGCCGAGCCGGTCGGCAAGCCAGCCCGACATCGGGGTCATGATCGCGGCGGCGACGATATAGGAGGTGAGCACCCAGCTCACCTCGTCCTGCGACGCTGAGAGCGAGGCGCGCATATGCGGCAAGGCGACGTTGGCGATGGTTGTGTCGAGCACCTGCATGATCATGGCGAGCATGATCGCGGCGATCAATAGAGTCCTGTTCTTGACGATCAGAGCCGGTTGCGAAATGGCGGCGACCACATTGGCCATCTTAGATATCCTTCACAGCCGGAGCCCGGCTCATTCACAACGTCACTCCCGCGAAGGCGGGAACCCAGGGGCTGCCTTCGCAGATGTCCTGTCAGCCCGCCGGCTTCGTATCCACCGCGACCACAGCGCTCATGCCGGCGCGGAGAATCTTGCCGTCGATGGGGGTGACGGCGATCCGGACGGGGATGCGCTGGGTGACCTTGACCCAGTTGCCGGTGGCGTTCTGCGCCGGGACCAGTGCGAACTCGGAGCCGGTGGCGGCGGCGATCGATTCGAGTTCGCCCGTAAAGGCGATGCCGGGGTAGGCGTCGATCTTGATCTCGACCGGCATGCCCTCATGGATGGACGCCAGTTGCGTTTCCTTGAAGTTGGCCGAAATCCAGGTGGCGCCGGTTTCGATCAGACTGGCGATAGTGGTGCCGGTGGCGATGAACTGGCCGGGATTGAGCGAGGCCACCTGGCTGACGACGCCGTCGGCCGGGGCGACCACGGTGGTCTTGTCGAGATTGCGCGCGGCGGTATCGCGAGCGGCGAGCGCAGCGCGGACGGCCGGATGATCGTCGGTCGCGATCGCCGGATTGCCGGTGAGGGCGGCGGTGGCGGAGGCCACCTGCTGTTCGGCGGCAGAGACGGCGTTGCGGGCCGTCTCGAGCGCCAGCTTGACGTCATCAAGCGTGGCGTCGGAGGCGTTGCCGCCTTCGACCAGCGCGTTCTTGCGGTCGAACGCAGCCTGCCGGAGCACGAGGGTCGATTGCGCGGCGCTGAGCTGCATGTTGGCGGTGCCGTAGGCGACCTTGAGCTGCTCGACATTGACCCGCGCGGTGGCGAGCGCAGCGTCGGCCTGCGCGAGGGCGATGCGGTAGGGTTCGGGATCGACGGCAAACAGCACGTCGCCGGACTTCACGACCTGGTTCTCGTGCACGGCGACGCTGACGATGCGGCCGGCGACATCCGACGAGAGCGACACCTTGGCCTGCTCGACATAGGCGTTGTCGGTTTCCTGGTAGCGCCCGCCGGTGAAGTAGAAATAGCCGCCCACGGCCGCGAGGATCACCGGCACGGAAGCCATGATGACATAGTGGCGCGTGTTGCGCTTCTTGGGGACGGGAGCCGTCTCGGCAGCCGGCGGGGCGACCTTGTCGCTCAGCGGCATTTTGACGATCTCGGCATCGCCGGTCTTTTCATTACGCGCGGACATCACGCAGATTCCTTCTCTAGGGCAGTCATTGAATTGAGGTTGTCGCGCATCAGCCGCAGGTTGGCGGTCATCGCGGCCCGCTCGTCGGGGCTGATCCCGTCGAGGGCATTTTCGTAGAGCGCGCGGCCGACATTCTTGGCCCGCGTCACCAGCTCGACGCCGGCAGGCGTGAGCTTGGCGAGCTTGGCGCGGCTGTCATTGGGATCGGGGTAGCGCTCGATCAGCCCGCGCTTTTCGAGCCGGCTGACGATGCCGCTGACCGTCATCTGGTCGAGGTCGAGAGCGGCGGCGAGGTTGACCTGGGCGATCCCCTCATTGCGGAAGATCTCGGCCAGCGCCCGCCATTGCGGCAGCGTGAAGCCGTGCGAACTCGCCTCTCCCTCGAAGCGGCGGCGCATCAGGCGCGCCACTTCGTGAATGAGAAAGCCGATGGAATTTTCTTTGACCGGGTCCTGCGACATGGCAGTTCCTAAATGCGCTTATGATAAGCGTGCATATAATAAGTGCGCTTAGGAGGTCAACTGCACGGCGCGCGCATCAGCTGCGGCGATTCTGCATGGTTAGCGAGAGGATAACCGCGAGGCTGGTTGCCCCCGATTTGACTGGAAATCCGCCCGCCCGCCGGGTTAGTGGCGACAGGAAAATTGGGCAATATGGCTGCACAACACACTTATCAGGCCGAGTTGGACGGCCTTCGGGCGCTGGCGGTGATAGGCGTGCTGCTCTGCCACCTCGAAGTCAGCTGGCTTCCGGGCGGTTTTATCGGCGTCGACATCTTCTTCGTGCTGAGCGGCTTTCTGATCACCCGGCTAATCGCCGGCGAAATCGAGGAAACCGGGCGCTTCCGCTTCGGCAATTTCTACGTGCGCCGGATTCGTCGCCTCTATCCGGCGCTGCTGACCACGGTGCTGGCGACGTGGATCGGGTCGTTCCTGCTGCTCTCGCCGGGGCAGATGGCGAACTTTGCGCAGTCGGCCATCGCGGCGCTGCTGAGCTACTCCAACATCCTGTTCTACTCGCAAGCCGACTACTTCGACGCGCTCTCGACGACCAAGCCGCTGCTTCACACCTGGTCGCTCAGTGTCGAAGAACAATTCTACCTGATCTGGCCGCTGACGCTGCTGCTGGCTCACCGCTTCTTCGGGCGGCGCGGCGCGATTGTGGCGCTGGCCCTGATCTGCGTGGCCAGTCTGGCGCTGGCGCAGTACTGGCTGACGGCCGACCGCACCGCGGCGTTCTACATGCTGCCGGCGCGCGCGATCGAACTCGGGCTCGGAGCGCTGCTGGTGTTTCTACCCGCGCTTCGCAACAGATGGCTGCTCAATGCGGCGGCCGTGGCCGGCGTCGTCGCGATGCTCGTGCCGATGGTTCTCTATACCGAGGAGACGCCCTTCCCCGGCCTTGCGGCGCTCATCCCCTGCCTCGGAGCCGCGCTCTTTATTGCCGGTGCGAAGTCGGAGGCGGCCGCGCCGTTCCGTCTCGCGCCGGTCGCCTGGGTTGGTCGCATCAGCTACTCGCTCTATCTCGTCCACTGGCCGCTGATCGTGCTGTGGGGGGCCTATTTCTACCGGCCCATCGAGGGCATCGACGCCGTGGTGCTGGGTGGCATGGCGGTGCTGCTGGCCTGGCTGCAATATGCGCTGATCGAGCAACGGTTCCGCCGACCGATGCCGGGACAGAACCGACGTGTCATTCTGGCTCTTGCCACAATCGCTGTGGTCGTATCGGGGACATCTGCCACAGCCTTGGGGAACGGATGGACGTGGCGCGTTCCGGGAGATCGGATCACGAAGGTCACCAGTCCGATCGACATGCGGTCATGCAAACGACGCAATCCAGACCTCGATCGACGGCTGGTCACCTGCCAGAACTTCCGGGGCAAGGACAAGGATCTATTTGTCTGGGGCGACAGCCACGCCCTCCACCTCGCTCCCGGGCTCTGGAACGCCTTCGAGGACTACAACATCTACATCCTCTATCGCAGCGCTTGCACCCCGCAGTCCGGCTTCGGGGGATATGTCCGCAACCGATCCACGGCCGCAGAGACGCGCGGTTGCGTCTCCCGCAACGAACGGGCCTTGCGGTTTTTCCTCGACGGTCCGCCGCGAAATATCATCATCACCAGCGCCAAACGAGAGACACCGGAACTGATGGCGGAGCTCACCAATCCGATCGTCCAGCAGCTCCGCGACACGGGCAACAACGTGGTCGTGCTGGGCGACTTCATGCGACCGAGCGTGAACCTCGTCGACTGCACGGCCGCTCCGGCACTGGTAGTCAGCGATGCGTGGATCAGGGCGCGCTGCGCGGGCAACGATCGAGCCGCCACACGGGAGCTAGCCTATAATGACGGCATGAAGGCGCTGGTGGCGAACTTCGTGTCGCCCAACGATGTTCAGTGCCCAAATGGGACATGCCAGTTCTTCGACGGCACCCGGCTCCTCTTCCGCGACGACCATCACCTCAGCAGCGACGGCGCCATCCTCTTCATGGGAAGGCTTGAGCCACTGCTGCCATTCTAGAGCCGGTCGCCGGTCTGGGCATCGAGCACGATGCCCTGCTCGAGCTGCCAGCGGATGGGGAGTTTGTCGCCGGGCTTGATGCGTTCGGTGCGTTCGACGCGGACGACGATCTCCTGGCCCTCGGATTTGCCGTTGACGTAGAGGTCGGCGCCGGTGGGTTCGATGTAGTCGACGTCGATGGTGTGGTGGGCGTTGCTTGGGGGCGCGATGCGGGCGTTCTCTGAACGGAGGCCCAATTCGACTGGGCGGGCGGAAGCTGCACCGTCGAGGACGCCAGCCGGGAGCGCGACCGACAGGCCGCCGCCGGTGAAGCGGCCGTCGGCGGTGAGTTCGCCCTTGATCAAATTGATCGCGGGAGAGCCGATGAAGGTGGCGGCGAAGCGGTTGACCGGGCGGGCATAGAGTTTGGTCGGCGGGGCCATCTGGACGATCTTGCCGTCCTTCATCAAGACGACCTGCGTGGCGAGCGTCATGGCCTCGTGTTGGTCGTGGGTGACGTAGACGGTGGTGGCCTTGAGCCGCTGGTGCAGGTGCTTGAGCTCGACGCGGGTATCGTGGCGCAGTTTGGCGTCGAGATTGCTGAGCGGTTCGTCGAACAGGAACAGGTCGGGCTCGCGCACGAGGCAGCGGCCGATGGCAACGCGTTGGCGCTGGCCGCCCGAGAGCTGCGACGGCAACCGGTCGAGCAGGGTTTCGAGCTGCAGCGCCCGCGCGGCTTCGGCGACACGCCGCTCGCGCTCGGGACGCGGAAACCGGTTGATCTCCATGCCGAACGAGATGTTCTTGCGCACGCTGAGGTGCGGGTAGAGCGCGTAGGACTGGAAGACCATTGCGACCTTGCGGTCCTTGGGGTCGAGGTCGGTGACCTTGCGCTCGTTGATGTAAATCTCGCCCTCATGGTCTTCGGTGAGCCCAGTGATGAGGCGGAGCAGCGTGGACTTGCCGCAGCCCGACGGCCCGAGCAGCACCACGAATGCGCCGGCGTCGGCTTCAAAATTGATGTTGTCGAGCGCTTTGAAGCTGCCAAAGGACTTGCTGACGTTATCGAGTTTCAGGAACGACATTCCAACTATCCCTTGACGGCGCCGTTGGTGATCCCGGCGTAGATGTATCTCTGGAGGAGGAAGAAGCCGACCACCGTGGGGAGAATGACCAGGACGATCGCGGCGAGCAGCACTGCCTGCGTGGTGCCCGACTGGTAGCCCGCCATGTTCCACAGCATCATTGACACGGTCGCCTCCTGCGGCTGCGGCACGTAGATGAAGGGCAGCACGAAGTCGTTGTAGATGCCGACGGTGCGAAGGATCACCACGGTCGCAATGGCGGGGGTGAGCATCGGCAGGATCAGGCGAAAGAAGATCTGGAAGTAGTTGGCGCCTTCGATGCGCGCGCTGTCGTCGATCTCGGTCGAGATGCCGCGCAGGAACTGGATGAAGATCAGGATCGAGACGATATCGACGCCCGAATAGAGCACCACCAGCGCCCATTTGGAGTTGGTGAGGTGGAGGAATTTGAGCACCTGGAAGGTCGACACCGGCGTCAGGATACCGGGCACGGCGACCAGCGCACCATAAGCGACGAGGATCAGGATCCGGCCCGGGAACTTGAAGCGGTTGATGGCGAAGGCCGCCATCGAGCCGAACAGGATCAGCAACACCAGCGAGCAGGCGAGGATGATGCCGGTGTTGAGGAAGGCGCCGCCGATGGTGATGCCGTTGTTCTGCTCGGGCCAGATGGCCTCGATGTAGTTCGACAGGTTGAACCAGTTCTGCGGCGGCACGATCCGGTTGGTGGTGAGATATTCCTGCGGCGCCTTGAGCGAGGAGACGATGAGGCTCCACAGCGGCAGCAGCACGATCACCGACATCACGACGAGCGTCGTGTACTGGAAGATCTGCGAGACGAGCTGACCCGGACCGAGCCGGCGGCGACGGCGGCTCATACCAGCCCTCCGGTCTGTTCGCGATTGCGGCCGCGGGAGATGAGGCGCGTCGCGAGGAAGACGACAACGACGATGCAGAGCATCACGACGGCCATCGCCGCGGCGGTGCCGGCGCGCTTCTGCTCGAAGCCGGCCCGCACCATCTCGATGGCAAAGGTCGAGGTTTCGCCGGCGCCCCGCGTGATCAGCAGCGGGATCTCGAACACTTCAAGCGAGCCCACCACCGAGAGCATGAACTGGAGGAGCAGC
The DNA here is from genome assembly GCA_046594305.1 of Devosia sp. Classification (GTDB taxonomy): domain Bacteria; phylum Pseudomonadota; class Alphaproteobacteria; order Rhizobiales; family Devosiaceae; genus Devosia_A. The sequence goes on from JBKJTB010000403.1 coordinate 16,537, forward strand.
ACCAGCTTGATGGTTGGGAAGGTGATGCGCCAGAACATCTGCCAGTTGTTGGCGCCCTCGAGTTTCGCGGCGTCGTACTGGTCCTGCGGGATCGCCTGGAGGGCGCCGAAGGTAACCACGAGATTGAAGCCGAGGTAGCGCCAGACGCTCGCGGCGGCGAGCGAGAAGTTGGAATAGCCTTCCTTGCTGTCGAGCCAGGCGAACTTGAAGTCGGGTCCGAAAAACAGCTGGAAGATATTGTTGAGTGCGCCGTTGAGCTCGAGGAAATTGCGGAAGATGAGACCGGCCGCGACGGCATTGAGCACGAACGGGATGAAGAGGATCGTGCGGAACACGCGCGAGCCCGGCAGCTTCTGGTTGAGGATCACCGCGAACCAGGTGGCGAAGGCGAGTTGCACGAGGCTGCCGGCCAGATAGTAGAGGCCGTTGACCATGGTCAGCATCTTGTCTTTGTCGAAGCCGAACAGATCGACGTAGTTGCGCCAGCCGACGAATTTGGCGCGCGCCCAGTTGATGGAATTGAAGTCGGTAAAGCTGATCCAGAACAGCTGGATGAGCGGATAGATGTTGAGCACGATGAGGAACAGCACGGGCACGACGAGGAAGACAAAGATCGTCAGCCGGCGCTGGAATTTGGCATCGAAGGTCACTCGGCCGTCCCCCGGCAGTTCACGGATGTCACAGTCGGCATTCCTCTCCCGCTTGCGGGGGAGGGGGACCGCTGTAAGGCGGTGGAGGGGGCGGCCGCAGACACTGAGTTCGCGGCCGCCCCCTCCACCATGCTTCGCATGGTCCCCCTCCCCCGTACGCTTCGCTACGGGAGAGGATAGGCGCTGACTGCTACCGCTCGCGTGCGGCGGCTGCCGCCCACTTGGCGTTAAGCTCGGTGATCGCCGCGTCGTAGTCCGCTGCGTTCATTAGATCGCGGGTGCCGCTGCCGCCGGTGAAGCCGGTGGCGTTGTTGATGTTGGTATAGGCGGTGCTCGGGTTCTTCTGCTCGATGATCACCGGGTTGAACGAGGCGAGTTCGGCGAGCTGCGGCAGGGTGGGCTCGAGCTTCTTGTAGCCGGGGATGAAACCGGCCTGCTGGCTGATCGTGGTCTCGGTGAGGAGGAACGCCAGCCAGGCCTTGGCGAGCTCCGGGTTCTGCGTGTTGGCAGCCACCGACACGCCATAGTCCGGGCCCGAATTCACGTTGTAGGGCCCGCCGCTCTCGTCATAGGGGAACGGGAAGTAGCCGAGGTTGTTGGCGTCGTAGTTGGCGAGGTTGGCGAGCTGCGCACCCTCGATGGCGATCTGGTTGATCGACCAGTTGCCGAGGAACCAGGTGGCGGCCTTGCCGCTCGCCATCCAGCTCTTGGAATCCTGCCAATGGCCGGTGGTCAGATCCTCTTCGGCGAGGCCGGAACTGACCAGATCCTTGAGGATGCCGAGCGACTTGCCATAGGGCTTGTCGGCACTGAAGGGCGCATCGTCGGTGACCAGCGTGTTGAAGTAGTCGGCATCGCCCGAGATGGCGACGGCGGCGCCGTCCCAGATCGACAGCGGCCAGCCGTCCGGCATGTTGGTGACGATCGGATAGGCGCCCGAGGCCTTGATCCTTTCGTAGGCGGCCTTGAGCTCGGAATATTTGGTCGGCACGGCATCGACGCCGGCCTTCTTGAACGCTTCCTTGTTGTAGACGACGCCTTCGACGTTGACGCCGAAGGTGAGACCGTAGACCTCGCCGTCAACCGCCCAGCGATCGCCGAAGTAGAAATCCTTGGCGAGATCGAGGTCGGTGATGGGCAGGAAGAAGTCGGGAAGTTCGGCGTTGGAGACGGACGCCGGAGTGTCGAGAACGTCGCCATAGTCGCCCGTGGCGAGGCGCGTGCTCATGGTTTCCGCATACGTTGCGATGCCAAGCACTTCGACGTCTTCGACGTTGGGATACTTCGCCTTGAAGGCGGCTTCCCACTTATCGAAGTCGCCATTGTCGATGTAATTCGTCCAGTGCGTGTAATAGACGATCTTGCCGCTGACAGAGGCGGGATCCGGCAGATTCTGGGCGAGAGCAGGCACAGCCGCGCTCAGCACGGCGAGGCTGACGCCCGCCGTCAAAAGACGATTCATGATGGGTCCTCCCAAGGGGTCCAGTTGGTCTGGGGTGCCTCTCCCAAGGCACTGTGGAGACCATATTTTCGGGGTGCATGGTGTGTCAATGCAATCGTTTGCATTTTTTGGAGAATGGGGAGGGAGGATGGCCGGTGGCTGTGGCGATAACGGATCTCTCGGCGTGACTTCCCAGTGAAAGCTGGGATCCAATTGTCCGCTGGCGCAAGGTGAGAGTTGGGTCCCAGCTTTCGCTGGGAAGTCAGCGCGTGGGGTGATCTCCGAGGGAGGACCTCGAGCTCACAATCCTACATCGTCTCACCGATTGTGCGGTGCGGGCGTTCGATGAAGGTCGTGCGCTCGACGGTTTGCAGCGTTTCGATGCCGGCGCCTTCGACGGCTTGCACCAATGATCGTGCCAACAGCTCGCCAGCATCCAGCAGCGGGTAGTAGCAGCTTGAGACCGCGGGTTCGAAATAGTCGAAGATGTTGGTGCCGTCACGGGAGACGAACTGGAGCTGTTTGAACTCCTTGGCGGGCAGCGCGCGCGCGGCGCTGACGGCGCCCATGGTGGCGACTTCGTTGGAGGTGACGAAGCCGGTCGGCCGGTCCTTCATCGCAAGGAACTGCGTGACGCGTTCGCGTACGCGGCGCGCGCCGATGTTGTTCTCGTTGACGAGCGCGGGATCGAACGCGATGCCGCCTTCGGCCAGCGCGCGCTGGTAGCCGCGCAGACGCTGCCGGCTGAACAGATAGCGCGGCGGCGGATCGACCAGCGCGATGCGTGTGTGGCCGTACTGCACCAGATGGCGCGTCGCTTCATAGGCGGCGTGTTCGTTGTCGATGTCGAAATAGGGGTGCTCGGAGAACAGCTCGGTGCGACCGAAGGTGATGAACTTGACCTTCTTCTCGAGCAGGTAAAGCACCGCAGGATCCTGCGGCTCTGAGTGGTCGAGGACGAGGCCGTCGAAGCGGCCGTTGGCCACCGCCTCCTTGACCGCCTCGAAACGCTGTTCTGAGGTTTCGACTGGGCGCATCACCATCTTGAAGTCGGTGCCTTCGACGCCCGCGATCATCCCCTGAATGAGATGCATGGCGGCCGGATCGCCGAACTCCTGGCTGGGCGGGGTGCCCAGCACCGAGCAGAGGACGAAGGTCTTGCCGGTGCGCATCGACACGCCCCGGAAATCGCGGCGATAGCCGAGCTGCTCGGCCGTTTCCATGATCTTCCGCCGGGTCTTTTCGGTGACCGACGCATCGCCCTGGAGGGCACGGGAGACCGTTGACGCGGAAAGCGACAGCGCTTTCGCGATGGTCTTGATGGTGGCGGGGCGGCGGGCAGGATCGGATGCGGACATCCCTTGACCCTACACTCCAATCGTTATCATTCCAACGTTTGCATCGACGCCAGGTAGTCGGTGTAGCGCGCGATCTGGTCGTCGCGCTGCCGCATCACGCAGGAGGTACAGTAGTCGTCGCGGGTGACGCCCTTGGTGGTAAAATAACGGCAGCAGCCGCCGCGGACGAGGAACCAGTCGCAGGCGTCCCCGGCCGTGACCTTGAGGAAGCCGGTCTTGCCGTTGTTAAGGCGGCCCTCGGCGAGGATGCCGGTGGCGATGTCCATGGCGCGCTCGACCTGACCGAGCGGCTTGCCGGCCCACAGGAAACCCGACGCGACGTTGTCGGCGACGAGCCGCCACAGTGCGCCGGCGCTGAGGCCGGAGGCAAGCATGGTCGAGGCGACGATGGGCTCGAAGATCTGCTCGATGGTGTCGCGGGTGTCGGCTGGACCGTCGCCGACTTCGATGCTGATGGGATAGCGCACATATTCGTGGCCATCCTCGGGGGTGCCCCACCAGTAGCGCTCCTGCCCGATGGCGACGCGGCGGATCGGCAGGTTGTCGGTGAGTTCGAACGCGGCCATCCAGATGCAGACCGACCAGGCCATGCCGCCGACCATGTAAGCCGCGGCCACCTTACGATCCATGCCCTCCGCCGCGATGCACTGCGTCTGAAGCCAGGATTCGATCCGCGGGATGTCGGCGGCGAAGGCGGCGGGGGTCACCATGTCCTCGCGGAGGCCGGCGAGCGCCGACGGCAGATCCTCGCTGTGCGAACGGATCTGGTCGATGATTTGCTGCAGGCCGCCGGAAGTCAGGCTCGCGTCCATTTGTCCCAAAACTCAAACATGAGTTGACTTATCATGTTTCAGTCGGAATGCTAGCGCGACAAATCGTGCTTTTGGGGAAATACCGATGTTGAAGCCGCTACTTACGGCCGCTGTCGCGGTGCTCGCATTCTCTGTGCCGGCGCTGGCCGAATGGACCTATGTCGACGGGGGCGGCAAGACCGTCACGCTGCCGGATGTGCCCTTGCGCATCGTGGCGCATGCCAATGTGGCGGCAGGGCTCATTCCCCTCGGTATCCGGCCGGTGGGCATCTATGTCGACGGGCCGGTGAAGGACGATCCGTCGCTGCGCGGCCTCGACCTGACAGGCATCGAGATTCTCGGCGAAGCCTGGGGCGAGATCGATATCGAAAAGCTCGCTGCCGTGCAGCCCGACCTCATCATCGCCGAATACTGGCCGCTCGAGAAAGCCTATTCCGGCATGGAGTCGGGGGCGGCCGACGGCACGCTGATCGAACAGATCGCGCCGGTGGCCGGACCGGCGCAGGGCAATTCGACGGTGGGGCTGATTGCGGATTACGAGAAGCTGGCGACACTGCTCGGCGCCGATCTCAGCGACCCCGCGATTGCGGCCGACAAGACGAAATTCGAGACCGCTAAAGCGGCGTTCCAGGCGGCAGTGACGGCAAAGCCGGGGCTCACCGCCTTGGCCGTCTGGGCCGGCACCGATGCGCTCTATATTGCGTCTGTTCCGGGCTCCGCCGAGCTTTCCGATTTCGCCGCGTGGGGCCTCAACCTCATCACGCCCGAAAAGCCCGATGAGTTTGCCTATTGGGAGACGCTCAGTTGGGAGCACGCCGACAAGTACCAGCCTGCCCTCGTCCTCGTCGACGACCGCTCCGCCACCACCATGCAGACCGCCCTCGACCAGCCGACATGGAAGACCATCCGCGCCGCGGCCAAGGGTCAGGTCGGCGACTGGCCGGCGTTCTGGATGCGCAACTACAAGGTCTACGCCGCAGAGCTCGACAAGCTGACGGCCACCATCAACGCCACCGACGCGACAATCGGCGACTGATGGCAGAAGCTCTCGCCCATACCGGCCGGTCGCGAAACCTCGCGGCCGGCCTGGCGCTTCTGGTGGCGCTGCTCGTTGCGATGTCGCTGCTGAGCCTCGCCGTCGGCGCGCGGGCGATTCCGCTGGGCGAAGTGATCAACGCGCTGCTCGATCCGGCGGCGACGGGGACCAACGCCACCATCCTTCGCGATCTGCGCCTGCCGCGCACGCTTCTGGCGCTGCTGATCGGCGCGGCGATCGGGCTGTCGGGCGCCATCATGCAGGGCGTAACGCGCAATCCGCTGGCCGATCCGGGGCTGCTCGGCATCAATGCCGGTGCCGCCATGTTCGTGGTGCTGGGGATTTCGATTTTCGGGCTGGTGACCCTCACCGCTTATGTTTGGCTCGGCTTTGCCGGCGCGGCGGTGGCGACGGTGCTGGTCTATGCGGTGGCCTCGCTCGGCCGTGAAGGCGCGACGCCGATCAAGCTGGCGCTGGCGGGTGCGGCGATCACCGCGGCGTTCGGCTCGATCACCACCGGCGTGCTGATGCTCGACGCGACGACGCTCGACGCGTTCCGCTTCTGGCAGGTGGGTTCGCTCGCGGGGCGCGGCAACGACATCCTCATCGGTGTCGCGCCGTTCCTCGTGGCGGGTATCGCGCTGGCACTGATCACCGGCCGGCTGCTCGACGCAATGGCGCTCGGCGACGATATCGCGCGCGGCCTCGGCCAGCGCGTGCTGCTGTCGCGCGGTATCGCGGCGCTGACCTGGATCGTGCTGGCGGGTGGCGCCACCGCCGCGGCCGGGCCGATTGCGTTCGTGGGGCTCACGGTGCCGCACGCGGCGCGGGCGATCACCGGACCATCGTACCGCTGGATCCTGCCCTATTCTGCCGTGATGGCGCCGATCCTGCTGCTCGCCGCCGACATCCTGGGCCGCGTGCTGGCCCCGCCGGGCGAACTCCAGGTGGGAATCGTGACCGCCGCGATCGGCGCGCCGCTGTTCATCCTCCTCGTCCGCCGCCGGAGGCTGGCAGAACTGTGAACGCCCTGCCCAAGCCCGACGAGTTCATCGACATCGGCGCCGACGTCGCGGGCATCCGTGAAGCGTTGGCACGCCGGCGCTGGCTGGTGATCGGCGGGCTGGCCGTCGTGGTGGCTGCCGGCTTCATCGCGGCGATGATCCTCGGCGACTATCCGGTGACGCCGGAGCAGATCGTTGCTTCGCTGCTCTCGCCGTTCACCGGGGTCACGCAAAAGGGCATCGACTTCATCGTGCTGGGCGTGCGCCTGCCCCGCGCGCTGGTGGCGTTGCTGGCCGGCGCTGCGTTCGGCGTATCCGGAACGCTGTTCCAGGGGGTGCTGCGCAACCCGCTGGCGAGCCCCGACATTATCGGCATCACCATGGGTGCGGCGACTGCCGCGGTCGCCGCGATCATCGTGTTCCACTGGGGCGGCGGCTGGCTGGCCGGGGCCGCGCTGGTGGGCGGGCTCGCGACCGCGGGGCTGATTTACCTCATTGCCTGGCAGCACGGCGTCAGCCCCTATCGCGTGGTGCTGGTGGGTATCGGCGTGGGCGCGGTGATGACCGCCATCATGTCCTATCTCTTCACCCGCGCCCGGCTGGTCGAAGTGCAGCAGGCGGTGACGTGGCTGACCGGCAGCCTCAACGGCGTGCAGATGAAAGATGCGACGCTACTTGCCGCGGAGGTCGCGGTGCTCGCCCTGCTGCTCCTGCCGCTGAGCCGCGCCGCCGCAGCGCTGGAGCTCGGCGACGATACGGCGCGGGCGCTGGGGAGCCGGGTCGAGAGCTCGCGCTTCCTGCTGCTGGGCGTCGGCGTGGCGCTCTGCGCGCTGGCCACCGCGGTGACCGGCCCGATCGCTTTCGTGTCGCTGATGGCGGGGCCAATCGCGCGGCTGCTGCTCGGGCCGGCCGGTGGCACGATTGTGCCCGCGGCACTCATTGGTGCCGCGGTGACGCTGGGCGCCGACCTCGTCGCGCAACATCTGCTGTTTGGCGTGCAACTGCCGGTCGGTGTGGTCACCGGCGGTATCGGCGCGCTGTTCCTCATCGCCATGCTCATCACGGCCAACCGGACCGGGAGAACCTCATGACCATCCTCGCCTTCGATCGCAGCAAAGCCAGTCCGCCGCAGCTCAGCGCCGACAAGCTGCATCTGGCTTATGGCGACCGCAAGATCGTCCATGATCTGAGCGTCACCATCCCGCCGCATCAGTTGACTGTCATCGTCGGGGCCAATGCCTGCGGCAAGTCCACGCTGCTGCGGGGCATGGCGCGCCTGCTCGCACCGAGCGAGGGCACCGTGCTGCTCGACGGGAAGTCGATCCACCAGATACCGACGCGCGACGTGGCGCAGAAGATGGGGCTGTTGCCGCAGACGCCGGTGGCGCCGCAATCGATCCTCGTCGCCGATCTCGTCGGCCGCGGCCGCTACCCGCATCAGGGCTGGTTCCGCCGCTGGACGCGCGACGACGACCGGATCGTCGGCGAGGCGCTGACGCTGACCGGTGTCGCCGACCTCGGTGGCCGGGCCCTCGACGAACTGTCGGGCGGCCAGCGGCAGCGGGTGTGGATCGCCATGGCGCTGGCGCAGGAGACAGGACTGCTGCTGCTCGACGAGCCGACAACGTTTCTCGATATCGCGCACCAGGTGGAGGTGCTGGACCTGTTGACCGACCTCACCCGGCATGAGGGGCGGACGATCGTCGCGGTGCTGCACGACCTCAACCTCGCCTGCCGCTACGCCGACAACCTCGTCGCCATGAAGGACGGCCGGATCGTCGCCGAAGGCGCGCCGCGCGAGATCGTGACGCCCGACCTGGTGCAGCGGGTGTTCGGGCTGACGGCGCGGATCGTCAACGATCCGGTGTCGGACACGCCGATGGTGGTGCCGCTGGGCCGGCATCATGTGGCGGTGGCGGCGGAATGAATTTGTAACTGGTCGGTTCAAAACCGACGGGCTACCATACCGGTGGCGCTGGCTGAGGGAGCTGGGGCCGCCGAGGATTCTGCCCAGTGAAGTACGCGATTGTCGGTGCCGGCGGGCGCCATCAGATGTTCCGCGAAGCGGTCACCGAAACCCATAAAGACAGCAACGAACTGGTCGCGTTGTGCGACGTCAACGAGAAGCGGCTGGCGCTCTCGGTGCGCGAAGCGCCGCCGCAACCGGGCAACGGCATCGCGACCTATGTCGCGGCCGAGTTCGACAAAATGATCGCCGAGCAGAAGCCGGACACGGTGATCGTCACGGTGCCGGATTATCTCCATGATGAATACATCGTGCGGGCGCTCAAAGCGGGCTGCAACGTTATCACCGAAAAGCCGATGACGATCGATCTGGCCCGGCTCAAGCGCGTGCTCGACGCGCAGCGCGAGACCGGCAGGAGCGTCACCGTGACGTTCAACTACCGCTATTCGCCCGCGCGCACGCAGCTCAAGGACATCCTGATGTCGGGGGTGATCGGCGAGATCCAGGCGGTGGATTTTCGCTGGTATCTCGACCGCGTGCACGGCGCCGACTATTTCCGCCGCTGGCACCGCTACAAGGATCGCTCGGGCGGGCTGCTGGTGCATAAATCGACCCACCATTTCGACCTGATGAACTGGTGGGTGGATTCGACGCCGGTGACGGTGGCCGCGAACGGCAAGCGGGTGTTCTACACACCGGAGATGGCGGTGAAGCTCGGGCTCGAGGCGCACGGTCCGCGTTGCCACGGCTGTCCGGTGTTCGACAAATGCGACTACCGGCTCGACCTCGAAGCAGATCAGTCCTTACGAGAAATGTATCTCGAGGCCGAGGACGATGACGGCTATTTCCGCGACCGCTGCGTGTTCGATGCCGACATCACCATCGAGGACATGATGCAGGTGGAGGCGGAGTACGCCAACGGCGTGTTCCTCAACTATACGCTGTGCGCCTACTCGCCGTGGGAGGGCCTCGATATCACCTTCCAGGGGACGAAGGGCGATCTGACCCACAAGCACATCGAAGTGCACGGCGTGTTCAGCGGGCAGCACCGCGAGAAGGGCGAAAGCGCGGAGTCATTTTCGACAGTACTGCATCTGGCCGGTGGCCTGCCGCAGAAGATCGAGGTGGAGTTCGGCACGGGCGCACATGGTGGCGCCGATCCGGTCATGCTGGGGTACATTTTCGATCCGGCCTCGCCGCCGGACAAGTACAATCGTGGATCGACGCAGCAGGACGGCGCGTGGTCGATATTGACGGGGATCGCCGCGAACAAGGCGATCGCCACGGGGACGAAAGTGAATGTGGATGAGATGCTGAGGGCGGCGGGGATCGCGCTGGAGCGGTAGGCTGGCGCAAGCGGCAGCCCCTACTCACCGGCTTCGCCGGTCCCCCCTCCCCGATGGGAGGGATGGGCTCCACTCAGGCGGAGTAATCTGGCGTATCCCTCCCATCGGGGAGGGGGGGACCA
>JBKJTB010000122.1:0-15159 GCA_046594305.1 Devosia sp.
TGCGGTCGCGCGGCCTGGGGTTCCTCGCGAGACTGCCGTGACAGAAATGACCACGGCGCTCACCGCTGGTGCCCGACACACCCGTCGCGGCAGAGCGCAGGGCGTCTCGCTCTGCAAACAATTCTCGGAGGCGTCCTGCGCTCTCCGTCCGTGGGCGCCTCTTTGTCCCACCAAGGTTGAAACCGGGGCCGCCAGGCTGTCGGCCCCTTCCGCTCGCCCGTTTGGCCAGAGTAACAAGAAAGCGAAATCGCCAATGCGCAAAATCGGTTCGCACATCCCGCCCGATGCTTTACAAGGGCGCCGCGAGTTGGAGCCTATGCCTGATGCCTAAAACCGACATTGCGCGGCGCGTTTACAATCATACCTGGAAGCTCGATCCGATCGTGCGGTCGCTGCTCGACACGGATTTCTACAAGCTCTTGATGCTGCAGATGATCTGGGGGCTTTACCCGAAAGTCGAGGCGACGTTCTCGCTGATCAACCGCAAGCACGCCGTGCACCTGACCGAGGAGATCGACGAGGGCGAATTGCGCGCCCAGCTCGATCATGCCCGCACGCTGCGCTTCGGCAAGAAGGAGATGATCTGGCTGGCGGGTAACAGCTTTTACGGTTCGCGGCAGATTTTCTCGCCCGAATTCCTGCGCTGGCTGCAGGACTTCCAGCTCCCCGACTACCAGCTCGAAAAGCGCGGCGGCCAATATGAGCTGAGTTTTCCGGGCCGCTGGGCCGAAACCTCGATGTGGGAAATTCCGGCGCTCGCCATCATCAACGAACTACGCTCGCGCGGCGCGCTGCGCGACTACGGCCCGTTCACGCTCGATGTCACCTATGCGCGCGCCAAGGCCAAGATGTGGGAGAAGGTCGAGCGGCTCAAAAAACTCACTGACCTCCGCATCTCCGATTTTGGGACGCGGCGGCGTCATTCCTTCTTGTGGCAGCGCTGGTGCGTCGAGGCGCTGAAGGAAGGGCTGGGCGACAATTTCACCGGCACGTCCAACGTGCTGCTCGCCATGGACAACGACCTCGAAGCGCTCGGCACCAATGCGCACGAATTGCCGATGGTGCTCGCTGCCCTCGCGCCCAACGAGGAGGCGCTGAAGGCCGCGCCCTACCAGGTGCTGCAGGACTGGGAGAGCTACTACGGTGGCAATTTGAAGATCGTGCTGCCCGATGCCTTCGGCACCGACGCATTCCTGCGCGACGCGCCGGACTGGGTCGCCGACTGGACCGGCTTCCGTCCCGATTCCGCGCCAGAGATCGAAGGCGGCGAACGCATCATCGCGTGGTGGAAAGAACGCGGCCGCGATCCGCGCGAGAAGATGCTGATCTTCTCGGACGGCCTCGACGTCGACGCGATCGAGGGCGCCTACAATCACTTCGACGGCAAGGTTCGCATGGCGTTCGGCTGGGGCACCAACCTCACCAACGATTTCGCCGACTGCTCGCCATTCCCCAATCACCGGCTCGATCCGATTTCGCTGGTGGTGAAGGTGACATCGGCCAACGGGCGGCCCGCGGTAAAGCTCTCGGACAATCCCGAGAAGGCCACCGGCGATCCGCAGGAGATCGCCCGCTACCTCCGCATTTTCGGCGACAAGGGCCGCGTCGCCCAAGAGGTGGTGGTTTGACGAAATACTCCGCCTGCATCGAATGGCTGTTCGCGAACGAAGCGCCGGTGTTTGCCGACCGCGTTCGCGCTGCCAAGGCCGCCGGTCTTTCTGGAATCGAGTTCTGGGGACTGTCGAGCAAGGATTTGGATGCGGTCAAATCCGCGCTCGACGAAACGGGCCTGCCGATCGCCGGGATTCTGTGCGAGCCGATGTCCAGGCTCACCGATCCCGAGACCCATCCATCGTTCCTTGATGGCATGCGGGCCTCGCTGGACGCCGCATTGAAGCTGGGTGCGCCGGTGATGATCGTGACGGCCGGCGACGACCGGCCGGGTGTGTCGCGCGAAGTGCAGCACGCCGCACTGGTGAAGGTGCTGAAAGACGCCGCCGACATCCTCAAGGGATCGGGTGTCGTCCTCGCGCTCGAGCCGCTCAACGATCGCGTCGATCACCCCGGCTACTATCTGACCTCCACTGTCGAAGGTCTCGATATCATCGACGAAGTCGACCGGCCCGAGGTGAGGCTGCTCTACGACATCTACCACTCGGCGATGATGGGCGAGCATACCGAGGATGTCCTCGACGGGCGTCTCGATCGCGTCGTCCACGTCCATCTTGCCGACACGCAGGGCCGCGGCGAGCCGGGCAGCGGCAACATGGACTGGCGGGCGCGCCTCGATTGGCTCGCCGACCATGGCTATTCCGGCTTTGTCGGCCTCGAATACAAGCCAACCGGATCGACGGAGGACAGTCTCAGCTTCACGCGCTGATCGTTCGAGGAACGACAACAGTCCTGTGTCGTCCTTCGGCATTCTCGACCAATCCCCGCCGCGCCATATTCAGCGGCGAGACAGGGCCACGGCCCAAGGAGTTGAAAATGCTCGATCAGATCAAAGGCCTTCACCACGTCACCGCGATGGCGAGGAGCGCGCCCGAAAACAACGCGTTCTGGACCAAAACCCTCGGCCTCCGCCGGGTGAAGCAGACCGTCAATTTCGACGACCCCAGCGTCTATCACCTGTATTACGGCGACGAAGGCGGCACCCCCGGCTCGGTGATGACCTACTTCCCGTTCCCCCATATGGCCCGCGGCCGTCCCGGCACCGGCGAAGTCGGCACCACCGTGTTCTCGGTACCCGAAGGCTCGCTCGGTTTCTGGCAGCAACATCTCGCGGCGCAGGGTGTGGCGGACCTCAAGGGCGACGAGAGTTTTGGTCAGAAGCGGCTGGTTTTCGCCGGTCCGGACGGCGACGGTCTTGCCCTCGTCGAGGACAAGCACGACAGCCGTGCGCCGTGGACCGGCGATGGCATCGCGGCCGATCACGCCATCCGCGGTTTCCACTCCGCCTCGCTGCGCCTGCGCGATGCCGGCGGCACCGAAGAGTTGCTGAAGTTCATGGGTTACGAGGATGCCGACACCCACGAAGGGATCAAGCGGCTGGTGCGCCCCGGCGGCAATGGTGCGGACTTCGTCGATATCGAGACGCTTGCGGGCGTGCCGCGCGGCGATCTCGGCGCGGGCTCCGTCCACCACATCGCCTTCGCCGTCGACAACCGGGCGACGCAGCTCGAAGTGCGCAAGGCGCTGATGGATACGGGCTACCAACTCACGCCGGTGATCGACCGCGACTATTTCTTCTCGGTCTATTTCCGCACCCCCGGCGGCGTCCTGTTTGAAATCGCCACCAACGAGCCGGGATTCAACCGCGACGAAGACACCGCGCATTTGGGCGAAGTGCTGAAGCTCCCCGCGCAGCACGAACATCTGCGGGCGCGGCTCGAAAAGACGCTGGAGCCGCTCGCATGAGCACCGTTGAAACCTATCGTTTCGCAGAAGTCGCGGCGGCCCCCGGGTCGCCGCTGCTCCTCCTGTTCCACGGCACCGGCGGCAGCGCGGACGATCTCATCGATCTCGGCAGTCGGCTCATGCCTGGGGCGCACCTGATCGCGCCCCGCGGCGATGTCAGCGAAGGTGGCGCGTTGCGCTTCTTCCGCCGCACCGGCGAAGGCGTCTACGACATGGCCGACTTCGCCCGGGCGACCGGAAAGATGACGCAGTTCATCGTCGGGCAAGTCGACAGACTCGAGCCGTCTTCGGTGGCGGCGCTCGGCTACTCCAATGGCGCCAACATCCTGGCGTCGGTGCTGTTCGACGCGCCCGGACGGATCGATCGTGCCGTGCTGATGCGTCCGCTGATCCCGTTCGAGCCCGCCCCTCAACCGGGGCTCGCCGGCCGGCAGGTGCTCATCACGGCCGGCCGCCGCGATCCGATCTCGCCCGCCGCGCTCACCGAAAGGCTCGCCGGATACTTTGTCGCGCAGGGTGCCGAGGCACCGATCGTCTGGCACGACGGAGGCCACGAGATCCGCCTAAGCGAACGCGCTGCGGCGGAGCAATTTCTGCGGAGAGACGCGTTACCAACTGGTCAAGATTAGGATTTCGTTGACGATCGCTCCCCCATAGTTCGCGCGCGAGCATGCGAGTGGGAAGGGTACGGCCAAGCGTGGCCGGCAGGCGGTCAATGGCAGCAAAATCGGCGCGCCTTCCGCTGCTCACCAGCCTCCGCTCTTCGATTCTGGTCATCACCCTCGTCGGCTTCGCGATCATCGCCGTGCCGGCCTGGTGGGGGTTCAACACGCTGGTCAACTCGACCATCGTGCAACTGGGCACTCTGTTCGCCGAAAAGCAGATTCTGTTCGATCGCTACCGCGGCCTCGGCGCATTGATGCAGGAAGTTACGCTGGCGGAAACGCTGACCCGCTCACCCGTCATCCGCGACTGGGCGCTCGACGAGGACGATCCGGGAAAGCGCGAGCGCGCCATCGCCGAGCTGGAGTTGTATCGAGACTCGTTCTCGAACCACTCCTACTTCTTCGTCGTCGGCGGCTCCGGCAATTACTACTACAACGACGCCACCAACTCCCACGCCGGCAAGCAGCTCAACCACACTTTGAGCCGCGATAATCCGCGCGACGGCTGGTACTACACCACCGCCGCGCTGGGTCAGGGCTGTCACCTCAACGTCGATCACGACGATGCGCTGGGCGTCACCAATGTGTGGATCAACTGCGTGATCCGCGACGGCGATAAGGTGTTGGGTGTGCTCGGTACCGGCATCGATCTCACCTCGTTCATCCGCCAGGTCGTCGATTTCCCGCAGACCGGCGTGCAGTCGATGTTCGTCGATGGCGCCGGCGCTCTCCAGGCACACCGCGATCCGCGCTTCATCGACTTCCACTCGCTGACCAAAGCGATCGAGAACAAGAAGACCATCTACAGTCTCGTCGATCTGCCGGCCGATCAGGAGGCGCTCAAAGCAATGATCGCCGAGGTGACCACGGGCGATATCGAGGTCCGCTCGCGGTTCATGCAGATCGACGGGCACCAGGTGCTGGTTGGTGTGGGCTATCTCGACCGGCTGGGCTGGTACAACGTCACCTTCATGGACGTCGACCAAATCATCGATCGCAGCCTGTTCCTGCCGATCGGTCTGTTGATCGCCGCCCTGATGATCGGCGTCGCGCTGCTGATCGCCTTCATGTTCAAGATGCTCGTGCTCGACCGCCTGCGTCAGGTGGAAGTAGGTGTTGCGGCTGTGCCGCAGGGCGAGCCGGTCGAACCCGACAAACGCAACGATGAAATCGGACGGCTGTCGCGCACGCTCTCGACCATGGCGGAGACCGTGCAGGACAATATGCGCACGCTCGAGCGGCTGGTCGAGGAGCGAACGGCGGAGTTGCACTCGCTGGCCTATCGCGATCAGCTGACGGGTATCGCCAATCGCCGCGGATTTTCCGACGCGTTCGTGACCGTGCAGGCGGCCGCCTCTGCCGATGCGCGGCTCGCCATGCTGCTGATCGACATCGACCGGTTCAAGGAAATCAACGACAGTTTCGGCCATCAGGCGGGTGACGAGGTCGCTGTCGAGATCGCCCGCAGAATCTCGACGGTGCTCCGCCCGTCCGACATCTGCGGGCGGTGGGGCGGTGACGAATTTATCGTGCTGTTCTCCGACCTGGGGACACGGCCGCTCAAGATCATCGCGGATGCCATGCGGCGGGGGTTGTCCAATCCCGTGCCGCTCAAGGACGGACGAAGCGTTGTAGTCACGGTCAGCATCGGCGCCTGCCTCGCAGAGCCCGGCGAGACGGTCGAGCAGGTCGCCGATATGGCCGATGCGGCGCTCTACATGGCCAAGGAAGACGGGCGCGACCGCGTTGTGGTCTACGATCCCACCAAATCGCGCAGCCATGCGGGCAGCCTTACCGGCTGATCGCCATTTTGCCCTTTGCGGAATGCAGGTAGCATCGGTCGCGGATGCGTTCAACGCGGCGGTCGATACGCTGATCGCGGGGCAGGGTGCGTTCTTCGATCCCGGCACCACGACGATCGCGACGGACGATCCGACGTCGGACTACGACATCACCACAAAAGTCACCAACGTGACGAGCCAGCGGATCAGCCTGCAGAGCAACGAGTATTGGTATAGGCATGGGGCGGCGCATGGGAACTATTTCATCACCAACCGCCACTTCCTCGTCAGCGAGAAACGCCTGCTTGACGCATCCGATATCTTTGAGGGTGACGATTGGCAAGGCCAGCTTGGCAAGCTCGCTCTCGAGGCGATCAAGGCCAAGCTCGGCGAGGACTATTTCGCCAGTTCCGACGAGGACGTGATGAAGATCGCCATCGATCCGTTGCGCTGGGATTTTTCGGAGGAAGGTCTGATCGTCCAGTTCAACATCTATGAGGTGACCGCTTATGCCTTGGGCGCGCCGACGGTCACCATCCCCTGGGGTGAGCTCGATGCCGTCACCTCGATGGTGCCGAGACCATCGCCTTCTACTGAGCGAGGAGGTCGGCCCAGTCCTTGTGGCGCTGGAACTGCACTACGGCGTAGCTGCATTCGGGCTTGATCTTGATGCCGCTAGCGCGCGCGTCGGCAATGGCGCGATCGATCATGCGGAAGGCGATGTTGTTGCCGCGGAATTCGGGGGGCGTGTAGGTGTGGTCGATGGCGATGATGCCGGTGCCGATCTTGCGGTAGGTCATCTCGGCCTCGAGGCCGTCCGGCAGGCTGATGAAATAGCGGCCGTGCCCGGCGCCGTCCTCATGCTCGACGGTAAACTCTTCAGCCATGGGGCTTGCCTCTATACGTGAGTGACGTCCTGAGCGAGCTCGGGGAAGAGCCGCCGCTCGCTCAGATAGGGATGGATGGCGAGCGCTGCAATCATGTTCCTGAGCGCCTCGGCATGCTTGCCCTGCTTCAGGTAGATGAGCACGCGGCCGGACAGGGCGCCGTAGTGGCGCGGCTCGATGGCGAGCACCTTGTCGATATCGGCGAGCGAGGCATCGAGTTCGTTGAGCATGTAGTGGACGGTGGCGCGCTGGTTCCAGCCCTCGGCATAGTCGGGATATTCAGCGACGATGCCGTCGAGCTCGGCGAGGCTGCCCGGAAGATTGCCCTCGCCCAGGAAATTGCTGGCGACCGACATGCGCGTCGCCAGTTTCGAATCTGAGGGCGTGAACCAATAGGTCCAGATCTGCCGGCTGATCTGGTCGGCCTCCATCGCGTCGTCGGCGAGGCGCAGCTCGTGGAAGAGTTCGTCTACGGCGGCGTTGTCGACATAGGGATCGGCAATGGCCGGGAGGGGAGCGGCCAGCAGCGGCAGCACCAGTAACGCACGGATCGCTCTGATCAGTTTGCGCATGGCGGGAGTGTCGCGCCGCCCCGAGATCAAGTCCAGTAGAGACTTCGCGATCAGTGGCCGGATTCGCCCTCGGGCTTGGCCCAGCGCTGCTGCAGCGACTTGCCGAACGCGCCCATCCAGGGCGCGAAGAACAGAAGGATGCGCTTCCAGTAGTGGATGAGCACGAACACCGCCGCGAGGATGACCGTGCCGAAGATGATCACGAGTTCGAGGCTGAGGCCGATCGATTCGAGCCACTGTGTCAGGAACATGCCGGGCAGGATGTGCGAGGCGGCCCAGACGAAGGCCGAGACGGTGTTGATGAGGGTGAAGTAGCCCCAGTTCATCCCCAGCATGCCGGCGATGCCCGGCACAACGGCCTTGAGGCCGGTGATGAAGCGGCCGATGAAGATGGCCTTGCCGCCGTGGCGCTGGAAGAACACTTCGCCGCGGGCGATCAACCCCAAATGGTTCTTGAACGGCCAGGTGGTCTTGACCCGATCCTTGAGCCAGAAGCCGATCCAGTAGGAGATGGCGTCGCCGACGATGCCGCCCAGCGTCGCCGCAAGGAAAATCGGCCAGAACGGCAGATCCTGCGTGGTGATCAGGCCGCCGACCAGCAGCAGGATGGGCAAGGAGGGGACCAGCAGGCCGAGGATGAAGACCGCTTCGCCGACGCAGACCAGGAAAACCAGGAAAACGAACAGCCAATAATTGCTGGAAACGCCCAGCATAACGGCGCTCATCCATTCGGTAATGGCGTGAAAAATGTCCACTCTGCGGTCTCCCCGGGGCCGTAGCGGACCAGGCACGCTGCCGCAGTCTGCCGATCTGTCGTCGTTTCCCGACCATCCCTATTGGAAATGGCCCGTGCGGCAATCTTGTGAAGTGTCGCAGCACTCCGTTAAGTGTGGGTAACGCCCTCCTGGACCGCAAGGGGCGGGTTTTTGGGGACTTCTCGAAATGGCGCTGCCCGTTCACCACGTGATCGCCTCCGGCCCGCGCCCGGTGGCGCCCTTTTCGCACGCCGTCGAGGCGGACGGTTTGGTGTTCGTGACCGGCCAGATGCCGACCGATCCCGCCGCGCCCGACGCCCCGCTGCCGCCGGGGATCGAGGCGCAGACACGCCGGGTGCTCGAGAATCTGAAGATCGTGCTGGGCGGGATCGGGCTCGGGCTCGAGCACGTGACGATGGCGCGCATCTATCTCACGCATTTCGAGCGCGACTATGCGGGGCTGAATGCGATCTGGCCAAGCTATTGGGAGACCGGCAAGCTGCCGGCCCGCACCACGATCGGCGTCACGGCGCTGGCGGTCGGTGCGCTGGTCGAGATTGACCTGGTGGCCAAGCGGCCGTGACATTGTGAGCCTCCTCAATTGGTCTTTTTGGGCGAGCGGAGGCGTCCGGTGACCCGGAGCAGCGCGGCGATCGCCTGGCTGAGTTTGAGGACGGAGCCCCGAGGCGCGTACGCCTCGATGTTTAATTGTAATAGAGACGCACTCGCCTCGGGGCGCGGGATTTCAGGATCACGTGCGCGATCGGGCTGGGCATTCACCCAGTGCGCCACCGCACGGCCCAGGGGAGGCGCGAACCGTCCCCCAGCCGCTTATTCCACCGCATCGTTCGCGTCGACCCCGTCCACGCGATGGAACTGAGAGGATATTAGCACAGGCCGGAAGTACCGTGGATAAGTCGGAGAAATAACGCTGGAGAGGCCTGTGTTCTCAGGCGTCTCCGGGCGAAACTTTTGGTTCCTGAACGCGATGTTTACAGTCGGGATTCTTCTCCCGTTTACGGGGGAGGGGGACCACGCGAAGCGTGGTGGAGGGGGGAGTATCCTCACGGTGGTGCAAGCGGCACCCCTCTCCACCAAGCTGCGCTTGGTCCACCTCTCCCGCAGGCGGGAGAGGAACGCCGACTGCGAGCGCCGGTCGGGCAAGGGTGGGTGGGTGAGCGGGGGCGCTCTAAACTTCAGTGCCTGTGGCTAGCCCACACCTACCGGCTTCGCCGGTCCCCCCTCCCCGCTCCTTAGTTTGCGCGCTACGCGCCGCCGATGGGAGGGATGGGCTCCACTCAAAGCGGACTAATCTGGCGTATCCCTCCTCGGCGCGCAGCGCTGGGGACCGCCGTTAGGCGGTGGGGCGGGCCGGCCCCTCGCTCGGTGTGCGGTCGCTGGAGTGGCGGCTGTTCGGGTCAGAAAAGCGTGATGCCGGCGCCGATGGTGCCACAGCCCAAAACCACGAGCCAGGGTGGGGTGCGCAGGAACAGCGCGGTTAGCGCGATGAGGGCGATGGCGAGGTCCAACACATTCGTGACGCTGCTCACGAGCACCGGGTTGAGCAACGCGGCAAGGAGGAGGCCGACGACGGCGGCGTTGACGACATCGAGGGCGGCGCGGAGGCGGGGGATGGTGCGGAGGCGGTCCCAATAGGGGAGGGCGCCGAGGACCAGAAGGAACGAGGGGAGGTAGATGGCGCCGAGCGCGAGCAGGCCGCCGGCGATGCCGTTGGGCGGAGTGTTGAGGAGCGCGCCGGCGTAGAAGGCGAAGGAGAACAGCGGACCGGGGACGGCCTGCGCCGCGCCATAGCCGGCAAGGAACAGGTCGCGATCGATGAGGCCGGGGGCGACGAGTTCGGTTTCGAGCAGGGGCAGCACGACGTGGCCACCGCCGAAGACCAGGGCGCCGGTGCGGTAGAGGCGGTCGAAGATGTCGACCGTGGGATTGCCGGTGGCGGTGCCGAGGATCGGCAGGAGGACCAGCAGAAGCGCGAAGGCGATGAGGGCTGCGAGGGCCGCAGGGTGGGGCGCGGGAGCTGTGGACGCCGCGTGGCTGGTCCCCGAGTTCTGAGCAGGGAGAAGCGCGCCGATGATCGCCGCGATGGCGATGGTGATGACCGGCATGGTGTTCAGCGGAATGAGCAGGATCAGCGTCGTGGCGACGATTGCGATGAGGCGGCGCGGCCAGTCGGGGGTGAGCTTGGTCGCCATCTGCCAGACGGCGAGCGCGACGACGGCGAGCGCGGCGAGCTTCAGGCCATGCAGCACGCCCTGTGCTAGAGGGTCGTTCCAGAGGCCGGCGCCCAGCGACACGGCATAGAGGATCAGCACGGAGGGCAGGGTAAAGCCGACGAAGGCGGCGATGGCGCCCATGAGGCCGGCGCGGCGGTAGCCGATGGCGATGCCGACCTGGCTCGAGGCAGGGCCGGGAATGGCCTGGCAGAGGGCGACGAGGTCGGCGTAGTCAGCCTCGCTCAGCCATTTGCGGCGGCCGACGAAGGTTTCGTGGAAATAGCCCAGATGGGCGACCGGTCCGCCGAAGCTGGTGAGGCCGAGGGACAGGAAGACGAGGAAGGTTTCGGCGAGGCGGCGCATGAGAGTTCCTCCGTGTGAGGGAGGGGTGTCATAGTCAAGGGCGGGCGGCGCGGCACAGAGCTTGTGAGCGGAGCGAGTTGGCGCAGCCGGGTGGGGGGAGTCGCCACATCCGTGCCGGGTTGGGAGTCCCCCCACCCCGGCTTGCTGGGACTTTCGCTGGTCGCGAAAGTCGAGCGCGCCGCCCTCCCCACGCGGGGGAGGGATGACATCGGGGATGGGGCCCCCCCTCCACCACGCTGCGCGTGGTCCCCCTCCCCCGTGAACGGGGGAGGATCGCCGACTGCGCGCTTCGGGTGCGCCCTGGACTGCTTAGGCCGCGTAGGCTTTGACGTTCTGGCGCTGTTCGCCGAGGCCGTCGATGCCGAGGTGCATGACGTTGCCGGGCTTGAGCCAGACGGGCTCGGGCTTGATGCCCATGCCGACGCCGGGGGGCGTGCCGGTGGAGATGACGTCGCCGGGCTGCAGCGACATGAACTGGCTGACGTAGGAGACGATCTGGATGACGTTGAAGATCATCGTTTTAGTCGAGCCGTTCTGGTAGCGGTGGCCGTCCACTTCGAGCCACATCTTGAGGTTCTGCGGGTCGGGGATTTCGTCGGGGGTGACGAGCCAGGGGCCGATGGGGCCGAACGTGTCGCAGCCCTTGCCCTTGTCCCACTGGCCGCCGCGCTCGGTCTGGAAGTGGCGTTCGCTGACATCGTTGACGACGCAATAGCCGGCGACGTGGCTCATTGCGTCCTTCTCGTCGACGTAGCGGGCTTCGCGGCCGATGACGATGCCCAGTTCCACTTCCCAGTCGGGCTTGATGGCGTTCTTGGGGATGATGACGTCGTCGTTGGGGCCGATGATGGCGCTGGTGGCCTTCATGAAGATGATTGGCTCGGCCGGGATCGCCGCGCCGGTTTCGGCGGCGTGGTCGGCGTAGTTGAGGCCGATGCAGATGAATTTTCCTACTTTATCGACGCAGGGGCCGATGCGCTGGTTGCGATCGAGGATCGGCAACGACGCGGGGTCGACAGCGCGGATGCGGCTGAGCCCTTCGGGCGTCAGCACGAGGCCGCGCAGTTCGGGAACAATGGCGCTCAAATCGCGATAGGTTCCGTCGGTGTGAAGGATGGCGGGCTTTTCGAGGCCCGGGGCGCCGACGCGCAGCAGTTTCATGGGAGACTCCTATCGAAATGTAGCGCCGCTCTAGCGGCTCGCTGCCCGGAAATCGAGGGCGACTTTGGATTGATTGGTCCATTTTGCCGCGTCGCTGGACGCAAAACCGGCGTCCATCCCCGCCTTCGCGGGGACATGCTTTTGCGCGCGACGCGAAGTTATTCCGGCCGGATAATGCCCTTTTTGAGCAGGATATTGCCGTAGAGCCGGCGTTCACCGGTCTGGACGATGGCGAAGGCGTCCTTGACGCGCTCGTAGAAGGCGAAGCGCTCGAGCAGCGACAGCTTCATTTCCGGCTCGTGCTTTTTGACGAGCCTGTCGAAGTCCTTGTGCGTCTGTTCGCGCTTTTTGGGATTGCCGACGACTTCCATGGCAAAGGCCTGCTCGTCGACGAAAGTATCGAGCGGCATGAGGGTGAGCACCGCGTCGGCGACATCGGTGGCGAGCAGGCCATCGAGCCGGATCACCGGCGGGCCGGCATTTTCGGCGGGATAGTTGGCGTCGACGATGGCGATTTCGTCGCCATGGCCCATGGCGCGCAGCGCGTGCAGCAGGTCGGGGTTCAGGATGGGGGGGATGTTTTTGAGCATGGTTCCTCAGTCAAAAATGTCGATGTCGTCGTTGAGCCGCTCGGGATCGGCAAACAGATGCGGGCTGGTGCGGGCGAAGTCGATGAATTCGCCGGTGACGTTGTCGATGTGCCGGCGCATGGCGTTCACCGCTCCATTGGTGTCGCCAGCGGCGATGAAATCGACGATCTCCTTGTGTTCGGCCTGGGTAACCTGGAGACGGCGACGGTCGAGGATCAACAGTCGCGCACGGGTCAAATTGGCCCGCGCGCTGTCGATGATGGCGTGAATGCGCGAGAAGTGCATGGCCTCGAACAGCACCTCGTGAAAGCGCACATCGAGGTAATGGAACAGCTCATGATCGGCCTTCTTTGCCGCGCGAGCCTGGTCGGCGAGGACGGATTGAAGTTCTTCGATCACCCCCTCGGGCCGGTGGGCCATCAGGACGCGGATCGCCTCTCCCTCGAGCGCCTTGCGGATGAGCATGAATTCGACCACGTCGCCGATGCGTACGCGCGAGACCATCGAGCCGCGCTGCGGCATGATCTCGACCAGACCCTCGGCTTGCAGGCGGGCCAGCGCCTCGGAAATGGGGAAGCGTGAGACGCCAAGCCGCTCACAGATAGCGCCCTTGTCGAGGATTTCGCCGGGCTTCAATTCGAGCGTGACGATGGCGCGGCGGAGTTCGGCGGTGACCGATGCCGTCACGTTTCCGCGCTCCGGCGGGGCGGTCTTGACCAGAAATTTGTACGGGATTTCCGTCGTGGACATGCTAACATGTTAGTTGGTAGCGGACGGTTGAGCAACCGCCGCCAAGGCCTTACCCCGAGATCATTATCATGTCCGAAGTCATGTCCCACCCTGCCGCCAAAACGCTGCTGCTGAATGCGGCCGACAATGTCGCGGTGGCGCTCAGCAATCTCGATGTGGGGATGGCGACGCCGCAGGGCGTGGTGACGAGCAAGCGGGTGCCGCGCGGGCACAAATTTTCGGTCAAGCCGATTGGGGCGGGCGAGGCGGTGGTCAAGTTCGGGCAGATCATCGGCTTTGCCAAGGTCGCGATCCCGGCGGGCGAGTGGGTGCATGAGCACAATTGCGGGATCGGCGAGGAGCACGGGGCGTTCGAGCGCGATTATGCCTATGGCGAGGGCGTGGTGCCGGTGGATTTCGTGCCGCAGGCACAGCAGGCGACGTTCCAGGGCTTCAAGCGGGCGAGCGGGCAGGTAGGGACGCGCAACTATATCGGCGTGATGACCTCGGTGAACTGCTCGGCGACGGTGGCGGGCTTCATCGTCAAGGAGGTCGAGCGGTCGGGCATTCTCGACGATTATCCCAACATCGACGGGATCATCGCGCTCAAGCAGGCGAACGGCTGCATCATCGATTATCGCGGGGTGATCTTCGATACGCTGAAGAAGACCACCTGGGGCTATGCGACCAACCCGAACATGGGCGGCGTGGTGATGGTGGGTCTCGGCTGCGAGGGGTTCCAGATCCCAAAACTCAAGGAAGCCTACGGCGTCACTGAGAACGAGACGTTCCGCACGATGACCATCCAGGAGGTCGGCGGGACGAAGAAGACGGTTGAGGCCGGGGTCGAGGCGGTCAAGGCGATGCTGCCGGTGGTCAACAAGGCGACGCGCGAGACGGCGCCGGCGAGCGAGTTGATGCTGGCGCTGCAGTGCGGCGGGTCGGACGGGTATTCGGGGATCACGGCGAACCCGGCGCTCGGCTACGCGGCGGATATTCTGGTGCGGCACGGGGGGACCGCGATCCTCAGCGAGACGCCGGAGATTTATGGCGCGGAGCATTTGCTGACTCGGCGGGCGCGGAGCAAGGAGGTCGGCGAAAAGCTCGTCGACATCATCCATTGGTGGGAGGACTACACCAAGCGCAACAATATGGAGATGAACAACAATCCATCGCCGGGCAACAAGCTCGGCGGATTGACGACGATCCTCGAAAAATCGCTGGGCGCGGCGGCGAAGGGTGGCTCCACGCCGCTCAACGCGGTCTATCACTACGCCGACCCGGTGACCGAGAAGGGTTTCGTGTTCATGGATACGCCGGGCTATGACCCGGTGTCGGCGACGGGGCAGGTGGCGGGCGGCGCCAATGTGCTGGCGTTCACGACGGGGCGCGGCTCGGCCTATGGCTGCAAGCCGACGCCATCGATCAAGATCGCGACGAACTCCGAGATCTATCGTCACATGATCGACGACATGGACATCAATGGCGGCGAGGTGGTCGAGGGCGGCACGCTCGAGGAGAAGGGGCAGGAGATCTTCGACATGATTCTGCGCGTTGCGTCTGGCGAGCAGACCAAGTCCGAAACGCTGGGTTATGGCGACAATGAATTCGTGCCCTGGCACATTGGAGCGACGGTCTAATCATGGAACTCAGGCGGTTGGGCAACAGCGGCGCGATCGTCGCTGCGTGGTGCCTCGGGACGATGACGTTCGGTAGCGAAGCGGACGAGGCGACATCGTTTGCCATCATGGACGCTTATGTGAAAGCGGGCGGCAATTTCTTCGACACGGCGGATGTGTATTCGAACGGCGTGAGCGAAACGATCGTCGGGCGCTGGCTGAAGGCGCGGACCGAAGAGGCGAAGCAGGTGGTTGTGGCCACCAAGGGGCGGTTTCCGACGGGCAATGGACCGAACGATATCGGGCTCAGCCGCCGGCATCTGGGCGTCGCGCTCGATGGGTCGCTGAAACGGCTCGGGGTGGAGCGGATCGATCTCTACCAGATG
>JBKJTB010000271.1:0-6469 GCA_046594305.1 Devosia sp.
GATCGTCGCGGCGGATGAAGCCGCCCATCTCGAGATTTTCCTGGACCGTCATCGTCGTGAAGACGTTCTTTTCCTGCGGCACAAAGCTCAGCCCCTTGGGCACCAGCCGGTCGGGCAGCGAATTGGTGATCTCTTCGCCCTCGAACGACACGCTGCCGCCGGTGACTTTGAGCAGTCCGATATCGGCGTCATCGTCGGGCCGAATGGGGCGGGCAAGTCGACGACGCTCAAGGCCATCTTCGGACTCCTCAAAGTCACCGGCGGCAGCGTGTCGTTCGAGGGCGAGGAGATCACCAATTCGCTGCCGGACAAGCTGGTGCCCAAGGGGCTGAGCTTTGTGCCGCAGGAAAAGAACGTCTTCACGACGATGACGGTCCAGGAAAATCTCGAGATGGGCGGCTTCATCCGCCGCGACGATCTCACCGGGACGCTTGAAGAAATCTTCGCGATGTTCCCGGTGCTCAAGGAAAAGCGGAAGCAGCCAGCGGGCGAGCTGTCGGGCGGGCAGCGCCAGATGGTGGCGATGGGCCGCGCGCTGATGAGCAAGCCGAAGCTGCTGATGCTCGACGAGCCGTCGGCGGGGCTCAGCCCCAAATATGTGCTCGAGATTTTCGAGCACATCGTCACCGTCAACAAGGCCGGCGTTGGCATCCTGATGGTCGAGCAGAATGCGCGGCAGGCGCTGGCGTTCGCCTCGAAGGGCTTTGTGCTCGCGTCCGGCGGGAACCGCTTCACCGGGACCGGGGCCGAGCTGATCGCCGATCCCGAAGTCGCCAAGAGCTTTTTGGGGGGCTGACGATGCAGACGAACATGCAGAGGCCAGCGAACGCCCCCCTCCTGATTGTTGCGCGCTACGCGCCTCTCCTGATCGTTGCGCGCTACGCGCCGCTGTGGGGCTGACCGATGGATGAGCTGATTTTCTTCATCAACAAGGTCGTCGTCTCCGGCCTCGTCACCGGCTGCATCTACGCGCTGGGCGGCATCGGCGTGACGCTGATCTTCGGCACCATGCGCTTCGCCCATTTCGCCCATGGCGACATGATGACGATGGGCGCGTTCTTCAGCTTCCTCCTCGCCGCCTCGTTGTCGGCGATGGGCATCGTGCTGCCGATCCCGCTCGGCATCGTGGTGATGCCGGTGTCGATGGCGCTGACGGCGGTGATTGCGCTCAGCATCGAACGCACCTTCTATGCGCCGCTGCGTGACCGCGGGGCAAAACCCGTCACCATGCTGATCGCCTCGATCGGCGTGACGCTGATGATCCAGGGCCTGATCCGGCTGATCTTCGGGTCCGGAACGCGCGACTTCTTCGACGGCACCGAGGTCAAGGAAATCTTCCGCATTCCGTTCGGCGGCACGCGGCCGATCGTGGTCACCGAGCCGCAGGTGCTGATGTTCATCCTGACGGCCGTGGCGATCTATGCGGTGCATTCTTTCCTCACCCGGTCGCGCTTCGGCAAGGCGATGCGCGCCATGGCCGACAATCCAGACCTGGCGCAGGTCTCGGGCATCAACACCAAGATGGTGATCACCTTCACCTGGCTGATCGGCGGGGCGCTCGCCTCGATGGCGGGCACCATGCTGTCGCTCGATGTGAACCTCAGGCCCGACCTCGCCTTCAACATCATCCTGCCGATCGTGGCGGCGGCCGTGGTGGGCGGCCTCGGCAGTTCCTATGGCGCTATCGTTGGCGGCATGCTGATCGGCTTTACCGAAGCGCTGGCGGTGTTCAACTGGACTTCCGTTCTACGGCCGCTGCAGCCGCTGCTGCCGTTCGATCTGCCAGCCAACATCGCCGTGGTGCCGACCGAGTATAAGCTCACCGTGGCGTTCGTGATCCTCGTGGTGACGCTGCTGATCCGGCCGACCGGTATCTTCAAGGGGGCCTCGACATGAGTGCTGCCGTCACGAAGCCCGTGCCGACGCGGCGTCGCGGGCTGATCCTGTTCGTGGGCGTGGTGGCGCTGATCCTCCTCGTCAACTACGCCATGGGGACGCCGTTCACGGTGCGCCTCTTGGTCGAGGCGACGGCCTATGGGCTGATCGCGCTCGGCCTCAATGTGCAGTTCGGCTATGGCGGGCTGTTCAATTTCGGCGTCATGGGTTTCGTGATGCTGGGCGGCTTCTCGTCGGTCTTCGTCTCGTTCCCGCGCAATGAAGCGTTCTGGGCGTCGGACGGGCCAGCGATGCTGATGCGGGCGCTGGCGGTGTTCATCGCCGGGGCGCTGCTCGTCTGGGGCGTGCGCAAGCTGCCGATCAAGGGCACGCTGCGCAATGTGCTCATCGTCCTCGCCTGGTGCGTGGCCTATGTCGCCTATCGCACGCAGATCGATCCGGCCGCCGCCTATATCGAAAAGACCACCGGCTGGATGGGCGGCCTCGGCTTCCATCCGGTGCTGGGCTGGGCCTTCGGCGGCCTCCTCGGGGGCATCGTCGCATACATCGTGGGCAAGATCGCGCTCGGGCTGCGCAGCGACTATCTCGCCATCGCCACCATCGGCATCGCCGAGATCATCCGCGCCCTGATCAAGAACATGGACTGGCTGACGCGCGGCACGCAGAGCGTGTCGCCGGTGCCGTGGCCGACGCCGCTGCCGCAGCAATTGCAGGAATGGGGCTATTCGATCACCGACAGCTTCATCGTCGGGCGGCTGCTGTTCCTCGCGCTCACCGCCACGATCCTGGTCGTCGCGTTCTTCCTCATCCAGCGCGCCTATCGCGGGCCGTGGGGCCGCATGATGCGGGCCATCCGCGACAATTTCATCGCCGCCGAATCGATGGGCAAGAACGTCAAATCCCGCCAGATCGAAATTCTGGTGCTGGGGTCGGTGCTGATCGGCATCGGCGGCGCGATGCTGACCAGCTTCAACCAGATCCTCGACCCCTCGGGCTATCAGCCGATCAACCACACCTTCCTGATCTGGGTGATGGTGATCCTCGGCGGCGCGGGTAACAATTGGGGCGTGATGATCGGCACGCTGCTGCTCTACACGGTGTTCATCGTGTCCGACCCGGTGGCGCAGTTCCTGCTGCTCAACCTCAGCAATCTGTCACAGAATCTCGGCTGGGGCGCCATTCCCGAGATCGACACGCGATCGCTGCAGATGCGCGTGTTCGTGCTGGGCCTCGTGATCTGGCTGACGCTCCGATTTGCGCCAAAAGGCCTGTTGCCCGAAGTGATCCGCCGCGACCGCTAGGCGATCGACTGGAGCAGCGCCCGGATGGCGCGGCTGAGGTCGCGTTCGGGGGCGGGCTTGAGGAAAGCGTATTCAGGCATGGCGAGCACCTGCGCGGCAGCGGCCGAGGGCGTCGTGTGCGGCCAGATGCCGGCCACCAGCATCGCCGCCGTTCCCGCGACCCAGGCGCAGTCGTCGAAGCTGGCGCCGGGCAGGCGCGACTGCATCGTCGTTGCGATGCGGGTGTTGAGCCTTGCGACACCGCGCTTCAGCTCGATGATCTTGTCGACCGAGACATTGTGCTCGAGCACGCTGGGGATGATCGCGAGCAGGGCGCAGAAGCGGGGCCGCGACACGAACACCGCCGCGCAACCGGCAAGCGCCTCGATGTCTCCCGGGGCGCAGGCGAGCACATGCGCCTCGAACGCGTCGACGAAGGCTTCGAGCTCGGCGATAAAGAGGCTCATCAGCACCTCCTCGCGGCTCTCGAAATAGCGATAGACGTTGGACTTGGTGAAGCCGGCCTTGGCGGCAATCGCGTTGAGGCCGGCGCCCTGCGGACCCTGGGCGTCGAACAGCTCCGCCGCCGCCGCGAGGATGGCCTCGCGGCGCAGCTGCTGCTCTTCGGGCTTGCGGGCCCGCTGGAACGGTAGAACCTCGTTCATGCGGCCATCTTACGCCGCAAGGGCACGGGTGGGGAAGCGCAACCCGGTGAGGGTTTCGGACACGTCCCACAGGCGGCGGGCAACATCGGCGTCGAGTGCCTGCCGTGGCGGCTTGGCGTCTGTCGGCAGGCCGCGGACTTCCATAAAACCGTTCGGGCCGTAGTAGCCGCCTTTCTTGGCCGCAGGCGACGTCGCCGCAAGCAGCGTCGGCAGCGCGCCCTGCGGCACCGGCTGGAAGAAGTACGGGATGAAGCGCTTGGCGAGCGCACCCATGCTGTTGGCGCCCATGCCGTTTTCGATCAGCGCGGACGCGGCAACGCCGGGATGGGCGGCGATGCTGGTGATGCCCCAGCCATTGGCGTCGCTGCGGCGCTGCAGTTCGCGCGCGAACATCAGGCAGGCGAGCTTGGTCTGGCTGTAGGCGACCATCGCGCTGTAGCCGGTTTTGGACTGCAAATCGGCGAAGTCGATCTTGCCGGTGCGGGCGGCGATGCTGGCGAGCGGCACGACGCGTGGCGCCGCTGCCTTGCGAAGGGCGGGCAGGAGGCGCTCAGTGAGCGCGAAATGGCTGAGATAGTTGGTCTGGAACTGCAGCTCGAAACCGTCGGCAGTTTGCTGCCGGGTCGGAGGCGCCATGACGCCGGCATTGTTGACGAGAATGTCGAGGGCGCGGCCGCTGGCAACGAATTTATCGGCAAAGGCCTCGACCGAAGCGAGGCTGCCCAGATCGAGTGTTTCGTAGCTGACCGCCGCCTTGGGGTGGGCAGCGCGAATGCGGGCAAGGGCGTCGGCACCCTTCTTATCGTTGCGGCCGGTCAGCACGACCGTCGCTCCGGCACCGGCGAGGGCCAGCGCCGTTTCATAACCAAGACCGCCGGTCGCGCCGGTGATCACGGCGAGCTTGCCGGACTGATTGGGGATGTCTTGGACGGTGAAAGCCATTTCGCGGCTCCTCATAAGAGAACAATGGTCTGCAATTAAGAGACCGTTGGTCTGCTGTCAAGGGAGTCCGAAACAAAAAAGGCCCGGGCGAACCCGGGCCTTTCGCTATTGGATGAGGCAGATCTTACTGGATCAGGCCCTTGTTGACGATCTTGCCGCCTTCGATGGCAAAATTCTCGATCGCACCGGCGACGTCGCCCTTGGCGTCGAATTCGATCTCGCCCGAAGCGCCCTGGTAGTTGATGTCGGTACCGGCCGCGATCAGTTCCTTGGCCTTCTTCCACTCGCCCGGGAGGATAACTTCGCCCGGAGCGTTGGCGACTTCACGGAGCGCGGCGGCGAGGCCGTCACGACCGGTCTGGCCGCTCTTTTCGATGGCGAGCGCCAAGAGGAACACGGAGTCGTACGAGTTGGTCACATAGACGCCATCGGGGGCGACATTGGTGCCCGCGAGCAGTGCCGTCAGCGCGTCGTAGGCCGGGCCCGCAGCCGGAGCCGCACGGGTCAGGATCATGCCTTCGAGGGCCGCTGCGTCGCGCGATGCGATCAGCGCTTCGCCGGCCATGCCGTCGCCGCCCACGAACTGCTTGAAGCTGCCGGTTTCGACGGCCTGGTTGAGGATCGTGCCGCCACCGGCGTTCTCGTAGCCGAAGATTACCAGCGTGTCGGTGCCGGCGGCTTCGATCTGGCCGATTTCCGGACGGTAGTCGGACTTGCCGTCTTCATGCGCGACGCTGGCCGCAACGGTACCGCCACCGGCGGTGTAGGCAGCGCTGAACGCGTCGGAAAGACCCTTGCCGTAATCACCGTTCACATAGGTGATGCCGAGGGTCTTGATGCCCTTTCCGAGCAGCAGTTCGGCGAGCTTGACGCCCTGGACCGAGTCCGGGACGACGTTGCGGTAGACGAGGTCATTGTCGTCGAGATCGGAGATCGCCGGAGCAGTGCCCGCCGGGGTGATCTGGAGGACATTGCCGGGAATGCCGGCAGTCGTCGCCGACGAAATAGTCGGGCCCGAGCAATAGGCGCCGAAGATCGCCGTGACGTTCTCGGTGTTGACCACACGGTCGCCGGCCGGGCCGCCCGCACCGCCGTCGCAGCCGGTGTCGGCAATGACGGAGACGAGGTTCTGGCCGGCGAGGATGCCGCCCTGATCGTTGATGTTCTTGAGCGCGATGTTGCCGGTGTCGACCATGCCGGGCGCGAAGCCGGCGATCGGTCCGGTCAGGTCGGCGAGGAAGCCGATCTTGACGTCCTGGGCCATGGCGGGCGCTGCGAGCAGCAGCGCGACCGCGGCCGAGAGGCCAAGAATTTTCGTGGATTTATTCATGATGTCCCTCTGCGAAATTGCCCGTCCCCGGGCACCCTTCATGGGCATCTTCGAGGCGGGCAATATGATGTGGGAGCGCCAGTAAAGCCCTCCGCTGGCGCGGATATTGCACAAATCGTGAGCGTGAGTCATCCCGATTTGATCGAATGGTCAAAGCTGGCGACGCCAGCTCGAATCCCCTAGGGTCCGCGCCCATGCGGCAGATTTTGATCAGTGCGGCGGTGATTTGGGTGCTGGGTGCCGGCCTCGCCCCGGCGCAGGATTCGGTGATCACGCTGCCCCCGCCCAATACCGGCGAGGCCGCTCCGTCATTGGAACCGGCGGCGCCGGCGCCGTGCGGCGGCGAGACCATTACC
>JBKJTB010000283.1:0-10206 GCA_046594305.1 Devosia sp.
GGGGGCGCCGATCAGCCAGGCGCCCTCGGTTTCGTAGAAGGTGCCGACGAAGCTTAGCAGCACCGCGGCGGCGATGGTCGGGCCGGCCTGCGGCAGGGTGATCGACCAGAAGACGCGGAACGGCGAAGCACCGACGTCGCGCGCCGCCTCCTCCATGCGCCGGTCGACGGACTGGAAGGCGGCGACGGGGATCCAGATCATGTAGAGGAGCGTGCCCACCAGCTGGATCATCACCACGCCCCAGAAATTGCCGATGAGATTGAGGTGGAGGAAGATGCCGGCGATGGCGACGAGGAGCCCGAATTTGGGGAAGGCCTGGCCGGCGAGGAACGAGAAGAACAAGAGGTTCCGCGCCGGAAAGCTCATCCGCGCGAAGGCGTAGGCGGCGGGCAGGCAGATGACGCAGCTGAGGAATGTCACCATCACCGACAGGCTGAGGCTGGTGGTGATCGAGCTCCACACATCCTGCCGCGCCAGCGTCGTGCCCCAATAGCGCAGGCCGAACTCCTGCGGGATCACGGCGGGATAGCGCCACACATTGGCGAAGGCCCAGGTGCCAACCACGATCAGTGGGAAGATAATGACGAGGGTGAGGACCACCGCAAAGCCGATGCCGGTCCAGTCGATCCGGCGCTTGTCGACCAGGACGCTCATCACACCCTCTGGTTCTTGGCGACGGAGCGCACGTAGAACAGGCCGAAGACGATGCAGAAGCCGAACGACACCATTGCTTGCGTGATGGCCATGGTGGGATCGTAGAGCTCGCGGAAGGTGCGCTGCATGAACGGGCCCATCATTTCGGGCGCTGCCGGGCCGAGCACATAGGGAATGGTGAAGGCCGAGAAGATACCGAGCACCGCAAACGATGCGGCGACCAGGACGGAATTGCCGATGCGCGGCAGGATGATGTGCCAGAGCACGGTGAGCGGCCGGGCGCCCACGTCACGGGCCGCTTCGATCGACTGATTGGAGACGTTCCCCAGCCCCGAGAGCAGGATCAGCACGGTGAGTGGAATGTGGTCCCAGACGAGGCCGATCACCGGCCCCCACGGGGTGAGATAGGGCGAGCGGATTTTCGGCAGATGTACCGCGTTGAGCAGGATGTCCACCATGCCGTTCGGCCCGAGCACGCGAATGAAGGCGTAGCTCAGAATGATCGAGGGCACGAACATGGGGAAAATCGCAAGGGCCTGCACATAGGCCGGCAGCCGGCCCTCCGAGAAGCGCAGATAGAGCGCGATCGGCAGGCAGACGAGGAGCAGCAGCACGGCGCAGACGAACGTCGTCCACAGCGTGATGTAGAGGTTGTTGAGGCTGTAATTGTCGGAAAAGAAGAAGCCGTAGGTTTCGAGGCTGAGGCGATTGCCGCCCGCGCCATCGGGGAGCCAGACGGTCTGCACCACGGCCGACAGGATCGGGTAGATGATCAGCCAGCAGACCAGCAGCACGGGTGCCGCCACGAGGAGCAGGCCGAGATACCACCTGTTCCTCGTGCCGACGATGTCGCCCGCGGGCGAACTCGCAGCAGCGATGTTCCCCGCGGGCGCGTCCGTCACGAATTGGGATCGACGTTGGGGGCCACGGCGCGATACCAGCCCTCGTTGATCGCCTTCTCCCAGTCGCCGCCCGGGAAGACCGGGATCGAGACGGGGATCACGTCCTTGAACTTCTCACGCAGCTCGGCCGAGATGTAGTCCCACGAGACGCCGGGGAAGCCGCCGAGTTCGGTGAGCACCGCCGACTGGATCTCTTCGCTGAGCACGAAGTCAGCCAGCTTGAGCGCGGCTGCCTTGTTGACGCCGTTGGTCGGCACGGTGAAGCGCGAGAAGCCGCCGGGGAAGCCGAGGTCGGTGAGCTGGACGAGACCGGTGGTCTCGGGCAGCGCGCCCTGGGCGATGGCGGCCAGCGTCTGGTCCGACCAGGCCGGGATCATGGTTACGGCGCCCTGGTCGAGGAGCTGGATCGACTGGGTGT
The DNA here is from genome assembly GCA_046594305.1 of Devosia sp. Taxonomy (GTDB): domain Bacteria; phylum Pseudomonadota; class Alphaproteobacteria; order Rhizobiales; family Devosiaceae; genus Devosia_A. The sequence goes on from JBKJTB010000283.1 coordinate 1,975, forward strand.
TGCCCGACGTGTAGGCGCCCTGATCCATCAGCGACGGAGCGAGGTCCTGGAGCAGCGCCCAGGCGGGATCGAGCGCCTTGGCGCCGGCGTCGGCCGTAAAGTTGTCGACCTTGAACACCGACGGGTCTTTGCCGTTGGCCTCGTAGATGGCACGGCGCACGAAGTTGCCACCCGAACCACCCTTATTGGGACGGTTGTAGATGAACTGACCGGGATTGGCTTTGATCCAGGTGATCAAATCCGCGAAGGTCTTGGGCACATCGGCAGTCGCCAGTTTGGTGGTGTCGTAGGCGAGCAGCACCTGCGAGCCACGGTAGGGCAGGTTCTGCGGCAGGCCGTCGAGTTGGAGCGCCAGCGGGTTGATCTTGGAATAGTTCGACAGGCCGGCGGCCTTGAAGTCTTCCCACAGGCCCTTGTCGATCGCGCCGACCGGCTGGCGGGCGTCAAAGCCTTCGATCATATCGACCTGCGGATCGGCATTGCTGCCCAGAGCCGCGAGGGCGCGCTCGGCGATCGCCTGGCCGCCCGCGTTGTCGCCGGCATCGACGAGATTGATGGTGACGCCGGGGTTGGCGGCCTCGAATTTCGGCTTAACGACATTGGTCCAGAAGTCGAGGATGTTCTGGTCCGAGGTCGTGTACCAGTCGATACGGCCGGCCTCGGCAAAAGCGGTGCGCACGGTGAGCGCGAGCGCGGTCGCCGCGGTTCCCGCGACGATAAAGTCACGACGTTTCATACTCTGTCTCCCTGGTTTGAAGTCTTGGCTAAGCTGAATCTGAAAAAGTGGAGCGGCGTTCTGTTGGCGTGATGCGAGTCGCTGCCCTCCTGCCGGTGGGCAGCATAGAACGCGCCGGTGACACTTCGATGACGCGGCAGTCGGGTCATGCCGCCCTCTTGAGGAAGCTGAGGTTGCGGCGGGCGAGTTCGAGCGGCGTTTCCGGGCTGTTGTCGGCGAGATCCTGCTCGACCACCACCGGACCGCCGAAGTCGGTTTCCTGCATGAAGACGACGATTTGCGGAATATCGACGACGCCATCGGGGAGTGGGCACATGACGCCCTCGGCGTAGCTCCGGCCGATGCTCAACTCACCGTCGAGCACGCGCTGGCGCACCGCCGGGTCGACGTTCTTCAGATGCACATAGGCAACGCGGTCGCGCACCTTGCCGAAATAGGCGAGCGCGTCCTGGCCCCAGAAGGCGTGGTGGCCGGTATCGAAGCAGAGGTCGATGCCGGTTTCGTCGAGCAGGCGATCGATCTGCGGCTCGAACTGGACGGCGGTGCCGACATGGGGGTGGAACGAGGCCTTGAGGCCGAGCTCGTCCTCGATGAGTTTGCGCGCCGTCTCGACGCCCTCGACCAGCGTGCGCCAGCCGGCTGCGTCGAGTTCGCCCTTCCTGCCCTCGGGGTACCAATTGTCCTCGTCCATGACGACCAGATGCTGCGCGCCGAGGCTCGCGAGAATCGCGCCCTCTTCGCGGAGATCGGCGAGCAGGTTCGGCAGCGCCGCGGGGTCGGCGAAGGTGTGCACATGCGTGGCGCCGACGACGGTGAGGCCGCGGCGAGCGAGTTCGTCGCCGACCAGCGCGGCGTCCTTGGGCAGATAGCCGAAGGGGCCGAGCTCGGTGCCCTTGTAGCCGGCAGCCGCAACCTCATCGAGGTACTGGCGCCAGCCCACGGCATTGCCTGTCGGATACGCGACGCCCCATGAACATGGAGCATTGCTGATCAGCATGCGATTCCTCTCCTGCAGCTGTTATCCCTGATCTTAGCCAAGGTTTGTGACAGCTGTGTTGCACAGCATTGCACTAACAATGCGGGATTGCCAGCCTTGATCCTCCGATCGGATTGTCCTGTTGATGCGCGTCCGGATGCGCACGTGTGCAACGGGCCGAAACCGCTGGAAACTAAGGGGCGTTGGGCCGGACGGTCTTGCGCCAGACGGGGCTGGCCGTGAACACCCGGCGCTGCGATGCATCCGGACTGTCGGCGGTGAGCAGAGCCGCGATGTGGTCGACCATCTCGACTGCGGGCTGCGAGAAGGTCGTCAGCCGGTACGATTCCCAGTTCGCCTGCTCGATGTCGTCGAACCCAACGACGCAGAGGTCTTTTGGAATATCGAGGCCGAACTCGTGGCGCGCCGCATCCATGAAGCCCAGCGCCAGGAGGTCGGTGACGCAGAACACGCCGTCCGGGCCGTTCGACCGGCTGAACAGACGCCGCGCCGCCTCGACGCCGGAACTGTAGTTTGTGGGGCCGATACGAACCAGCGTCGGGGTCAAGCCGGCGGTGCGCGCGGCCGCGGTGAAGGCCTTGTGCCGGGCGACGAGGCTGGGCGTGTCCGCCTCTGACGAGACGACAGCCAGACGCTGGCACCCTGCCCGCTTAAGCAGGAAAAGCGCTTCGCTGGCGGCCGCTTCATTGTCGACCGCAAGGTTCTCGCTGCCCTCGAGGTGATCGTCGCGGTTGATGAGAACGACCCGCTGGCCGCTCGCGACGCAGGTTTCGACCAGCGACGCGGCGGGCGTGCCCGAGAGCACGACGGTGGCATCGGCGCGAAAGCGCAGTGCCTGCTGCAGCGCGCCCGAAACGGAGTCGCTGTCGCCGCCGGTGTTGATCACCATCGCGACCTTGTCGATGGCCTGCAGCCGGCGCGTCAGGATCTCGACCATGCGCGAGCGGAACGGCGTCGTCAGGTCCGACACCACGAGGCACACGATATTGCTGCGGTCCTGGATCAGCCCGCGGGCGAGGTGATTGACGTGATAGCCGAGCGCGCTGGCGGCGCTCAGGACCTTCTGGCGCGTGGCGTCCGACACGCTGGCGCCGTTGGTAAAGGTGCGCGAGACGGCCGAGCGGGAAACCCCCGCACTATCGGCCACCATCTGGGCACTGACGAATGATCGCGAGCGAATTTCACCCATTTGCTGGCTCCCTGTGCACGCGAGTGCATGGCCGGATCGCCGTGTTGGTTCTTATCGACAGACGAACCGCGGCGCAAGCAATCGGGCAATTTGCACACGTGACCAGCGGAGCGTCACGGTGCGCATCCAGATAGGTGTCAGCTATTGCGCCCGATGATCGGCGCAACGCCGTCGGCGGCTGTCTTCCAGGGCGTGTCGTAGTTCGGAGCCTGCGAAAAGCGGCGCATGCCAAGCTCGAGGTCCGCCGTCGCGCCGGCTGCCAAGCGCACGCTGAGCCAGCGGCCGGAGACGGTGACAGTCACACCGTCGAGCGTCGCCGACGTGAATGCATGCTCGCCGAAGACGCCGGCGGAGATGATGACGTCAGCGTCCGCTGCGGCATCGCTGTTGACCAGCGTGACGGAGGCGCTGTCCGCGCTCAGCCCATGCACCAGTGCGGCGACGCCCGGCGGCAGGCCGGGCCTCTGCCGCGCGGCATCGAAGTAGCGCAGCCGCGCCTGCTGCAGGCCACCGTGATAGACGTGCATCGGCCCGCCCAGCGTCAGTTGCGTCAGGCCCTCGATGATCATCGGCGTGATCTGCTGCCACATGTGGATGGTCATCGACTCGCGGTAGTGATCGATGGTCAGCGGGTCGTATTCGTCGCTGCGATAGGTCGCGATCTGCGTTGCGATCAGCTCCAGATTGCTGGCGAGGATCTGCTCGGGGTAATCCGGCCAGTGACCGCGAATGAAGCGGAACCACTGCGCCGTGTTGCCATTGAACCCCATGTGTCCGCCGGCCGTGTTATGGCCATAGCTCGAATAGGCGGGGCTGACCTGGTCGAAGAGTTTTGGCGCCCAGCCGCGCTCCGCCCGCGCCGCATCCGCCTCGTCCATCGAGACGTTCCACAGATAGATGCCGAACATCGGGTGCGGATGGCGGTAATCGCGCCAGCCGGCATCGTAGTGCCGGTTGGGAACGAGTGGGTGACCGCCCTCCTCCCGCCGCAGCGCCCACAGCATGTCGAGCTGCGAGCGCAGCAGATCGAGCTGGGACATGTCGCCGGTCAGCATCGCCGCATTGGTGCCGGCGACGCTCAGCGGTTCGAGCAGCGTCATCGCGCCATGCGGCCAGCGCCAGCCGTAATAGCCGCCCCACCATTTGCCGTCATTGTACTCGCCGATTTCGCCGGAGAGCCCGATGTTGTCGGGTATCGTGCCACCGTTGCGCGCGGTGCGCTCCTGCCACGCGGCAAGATAGTCGAGCACCCAGCGGCGGTACTTCTCCTCGCCGGTGTACATGAAGGCGTGCGTCATCAGCGACGTCGCGCCGAGGTTGAGGGGCACGTCGCCGCGCGATTGCCGCTCGTTGATGCGCGTGAGGATCTCATTGTAGGTCGCATCATCCGACCACGGCGTTTTCATGCCGTAGGGATCGATGCCCGGCAGGTCCTCGAACGGCGGCAGATAGTCGTCGAGAATCTCGCGATGCGTCGACCAGTCCTCGGCGGTCTGGAGATGCCGCGGTCCGCGGCTGCCGGTGATGGGCGAGCGGATCAGCCGGTGTTCCGCATCCCAGTTCAGCGCCTCGGCATCCTCGCCATTGTAGAACCCCGCGAACCGCCGCGACCGCTGCCGGTCTTTCGGTACATCCGGGTCGCACAGGCCGAAGAAGTAGAAGAAGAGATTGCTCTCCCCGTGATGCATCCAGTCGTAGTAGGCGTCGTACTCGCGGTGGATCTGGCCGTACTCGGTCCACTGCCAGGTGATGCCGTCCCAGATCGTGCGCGAGCGCAGGTACACTTCCTCGCTGCCGCCCAGCGCGTAAAACAGCGGCATGTTCATGAACCCCTCATAGGGGTCGTCCGAACCATCCATACCCGGCCAGCGATCACGCCAGATCAGCGTTCCATCATCGCGGGTGTAGCGGTCCGCGAACTCGATCGCCGCCTGGTCCAGCGTCGCAAAGATCTGCCGCTGCAGCAGCGCCCAACGGGGGATCGGCGCGACGGTGGTGGCGGTGAGCTTGGCGATCATGACGCCTCGTAGATGGTCTTGCCGGTCTCGTGTTTATGCACGAAGTCCCAGTTGAGATTGGCGCCGAGCCCCACACCCTGCGGTACCGGCACGCAGCCGTCGCTATCCACCGCGTCGAGATCGTCCGAATAGTCGTCGGCGTGGATCTGGTGCTGCGATTTCCAGCCCGGCACCTTCGGGTTCACCAGTCCAAGCTCGTAGTAATTGGTGTTGCGGATCGCGGCCATGCAATGGCGCGGCGCGTGGCCCGGTGCGTGGATTTCGACATCCATGCCGAACCCTTCGGCGACATGCGCGAGCTTCATCACGCCGGTGATGCCGCCATCGTAGTCGACATCGGCGCGGACGAAATCGGTGCCCTCGGCGATCAGATTGTCGACGCGTGGCTCGATGCCCCGGATGTGTTCGCCCATCAGGATCGGCGTGTTGATGAACTGCCGCAGCCGCTTGTGCGCATAGGCAGAAATGCCGCCGTCCTTGTAGGGGTCCTCGTACCAGAAATAGCCGGCCTCATCGCAGGCCTTGCCCACCTTCAGCGCATCGCCCCAGTTCTCGTATTCGCAGCCCGGATCGATCATCAGATCCATGCCGTCGCCGACGGCCTTGCGTGTCGCGAGAACCGCTGCGGCTTCACGCGCGATCGGCCCATGGCCCCAGCCGTGGATCTTGAACGCGGGGTAGCCCATCTCCCTGCACTGCACCGCGAACTCACCGAATGCCTCAGGGCTGTCGAGGCCGCCATTGTCGTCGCCGTGGAAGGTCGAGGCATAGGCGGGCAGCTTCGTCCGCCAGCCGCCGAGAAGCTGATGGACGGGCTGGCCGGCAACCTTGCCGGCAATGTCCCACAGCGCGCAGTCGATCGGCCCCATGCCGAACTTGTCGTGCTTGCGCAGGGCGCGCTTCAGATCGTTCCAGATCAGCTCGCGCTGCAGGGCATTCTTGCCGATGAGATATTGCGCCACCATCGCCACCTGCGCGTAGGACACTCCCACTCCGCCCGAATACTCGCCGGTGATCCCGCCTTCGGTCTCGATGGTGAAAACATAGTCGGTGAAGTCGACCTTGCCGCCTTTCGAATAGACGTGGTTGAAGCCGTTGTAGTCGCCGGTCAGGTCCTGCCGCGTCCACTTGTACTGGGTGACGGTCAGCCGCTTGATGCTCAAATCTTTCATATCGTCCTCGAACTGAAGGGTGGCGCCGCGGGTGCGCGTCAGATGCGGTCGCCGCTCTCGGGGTCGAAGAGGTTCACGGCGCGCGTATCGACGGTGAGCGTCATCGGCTCACCCAGTTTCGGCCGGTCGCGTGAGCCGAGGCGTGTGGTCATCATCTGGCCGCCGACGTTGAGGATCACCATGGTGTCGGGTCCGGTGGGCTCGACCACGTCAACCGTACCGCCGATCGAGCCACCGGCCCCGCTCACTCCAAACGTCTCGGGCCTGATGCCGGCCACCACGGCTTTGCCGACAAAGCCGCGCACCTCCTGCTCGATACCGCTGAGTGCCAGGCTGCCGGCGGCATGCTTCAGCGACAGTGTGCCATCCGCATCTTCCAAGGTGCCGCGAAGGAAGTTCATGGTCGGCGTGCCGATGAAGCCGGCAACGAACATGTTGGCGGGCTTCTCGTAGATGGTCTGCGGATCGGCGAGCTGCTGGATCACGCCGTTCTTCATCACTGCCACCTTGGTGCCGAGCGTCATCGCTTCGATCTGGTCGTGCGTGACGTAGACCGTGGTGGTGCCCAGCCGGTCGTGCAGGCGCTTGATTTCCGTCCGCATCTCGACGCGCAGCTTTGCATCGAGGTTGCTGAGCGGCTCGTCGAACAGGAACAGTTCGGGGTCGCGCACGATGGCGCGGCCCATCGCGACGCGCTGCCGCTGGCCGCCCGAGAGCTGCCCCGGCTTGCGGTCAAGCAGATGTTCGATCTGCAGCAGTTCTGCTGCCCGCCGCACACCCGCTTCGCGTTCGGCGTCCGACACCTTCCGCATCTCGAGGCCGAAGCCGATGTTCCGCTTGACCGACATCGTCGGGTACAGCGCATAGGATTGGAACACCATTGCGATGTTGCGGTCCTTGGGGTGCACGTTGTTGACGTTGCGATCGCCGATGAAGACGTCGCCGCCGGAGCTGGGCTCAAGTCCCGCAACGATCGACAGCAGCGTGGACTTGCCGCACCCGGAAGGCCCGAGCAGGACGAGGAAGCCGCCATCCTCGAGGTCGATGTCGATGTTGTTCAAAACCTCGACGACGCCGAAACTCTTGCGAACGCCCCTGATGGAAAGTGTGGCCATCGGCTTAACCCTTGACTGCGCCGGCGGTGATGCCGGCGACCATGACGCGTTGAACGATGGCGAACAAAACAATGACCGGCAGGATGGAAATCATGCCGCCCGCAGCCAGCATGCCCCACGGCAACTGGAACTCGCCGACCATCAATTGCAGACCGACCGGCCAGGTGCGCGAGCCCTGGCTTGTCGTCAGCATGAGGGCGAAGAGGTATTCGTTCCACGCCGCGATGGCGACGAAGACGCACGTCGCGACAAGCCCGTTGCGGGCGATCGGGATGACGATGCGCAGCATCGCGCCGATGCGGGTCGAACCGTCGATCCGCGCGGCGCTTTCAAGCTCCTTGGGCGCTGCATCGAAGAAGCCCTTCAGCATCCACACGAACAGCGGCAGCAGGAAACTCGTGTAGGCGACGGCGAGGCCCCAGGTGCTGTCGAGCATGCCGACATTGCGCATCACGATGAACAACGGAATGATCATCAGCACCGCCGGGAACATGCGGACCACGAGGTAGCCCAGCATCAGTTGCGTGCGGCCGGGAAAGGTGAAGCGGGCGAATGAATAGGACGCGATCGTGCCGGTGAGGAGACAGATCAGCACGGTGAGGCTGGTGACGACGAGGCTGTTCATCACGAGGACCGGATAGCCCGACTGGTTCCAAAGCCGCACATACCAGTCGAAGGTGAAGCGCGTCGGGATATAGACCATGTCGCGCGTCACGATGTCGGCTTCCACCTTGATCGAGGTGAGGAAGGTCCAGATCAGTGGGAAGATGCAGATGAAGGCGAGCAGGATCAGGATCGCGTAGGCCGCAATATCCCAGATGAGCTTGGAGCCGGATCGGGTCTGGGCCATGGCGCTAGTCCTGGTTCACTTTGGAGAGCCGGATGTAGAAGTAGGCAAAGCCCATCAGGAGGACGAACATCACCACGCTCAGCGCGCCCGCATAGCCGAAGTTGAAGTCCTTGTAGGCCATTTGTAACGCATAGAGCGACAGCACCTGGGTGGAG
>JBKJTB010000418.1:0-4551 GCA_046594305.1 Devosia sp.
CACCATCGTCCGTCATGGCCGGGCTCGACCCGGCCACCCAACCGAATTCACGTGGGGTGGAAGCTTTGCCGGGGCCCCGGGTCAAGCCCGGGGATGACGGTCCGGTGGGGATTGCCGAAGCGCTCGAACGGGTCGGGCTCGGCGGACGCGGCGGGCTGGATGCGGGGTATCTGTCGGCGGGGCAGACGCGACGGCTGGCGCTGGCCCGGCTGCTGGTTGCACCGCGGACCGTGTGGCTGCTCGACGAACCGACCGCGGCGCTCGATGCAGAGGGCGACGGGATGGTGGAGCGGTTAATCTCCGCTCATGCCGCCGCGGGCGGCATCGCTGTTGTCGCGACGCATCAGGATCTCAATTTGAGTGCACCGGCCCGGATCGAGACCATCGTGCTGGGTGCGGCATGAGGGCGATGCTGGCGATCATCGTCCGCGATATCCGCCTCGCCGCGCGGCTGGGCGGCGATGCGCTGACGCTGGTTCTGTTCTTTGTGATGGTGGGCGCTGTCGTCCCCTTCGCGATCGGGCCGGACCGGGTGCTGCTGACGCAACTGGCGCCGGGGATCGTCTGGATCGCGGCGTTCCTGTCGATGCTGCTCGGGCTCGACCGGCTGTTCCGCGCCGACGAGGACGACGGCTCGCTGCTGCTGTTCCGCCATGCGGCGATTCCGCTCGAAGCGGTGGTCGCAGCCAAATTGATCGCGCACTGGCTGCTGACGGCGCTGCCGCTGATCGTCGCGACCCCGATACTCGCAGTGCTGCTGGCGATGGAGCCGGCCACCTGGCTCGGCACCGTGATCGCCCTCCTCGCCGGTACCCCTGCCCTCACCGCCTTCGGCACGATCGGCGCGGCGGTGACGGTGTCGCTGAAGCGCGGCGGGCTGCTGGCGCCGGTGCTGATCCTGCCGCTCTGCATTCCGGTGTTGATTTTCGGGGTTTCAGCCATCGGCGCGGCGCAGGGCAGCAGCGCTGCCTTCCTGTTCCTCAGCGCGATTTCGCTGGTCTCCGTGGCGTTTTGCCCGTTTGCAGCGGCGCTGGCGCTTCGCGTAAGTGGGGAATAGAAATCACTGCCCGGCGTTCTCCCACCGACGTCATCCCCGCGCAGGCGGGGACCGAGACTGAGCGCGAGGACGTCCGAGAGTCCGCCTGGGTTCCCGCCTTCGCGGGAATGACGGAGTGGGTTTAGGTATGTCTTTCGAAGCGGCTGCTCCCAAACAAAACTGGTTCTCGCGCCTCGCCCATCCGGGCAGCTTTATGGCGTGGAGCAAGCCGCTCATTGTGCCTCTCGCGGTGCTGACGGCGGCGGTTTTCGTGACCGGGCTCTATCTCGCCTTCTTCCGCGCGCCGCTCGAGACCGAGAATGTCGGCACGACCCTGCCCATCCTTTATGTCCACGTGCCGAACGCCTGGCTCAGCCAGTTCGTTTACGGCCTGATGTTCGTCGCCGCCTTCGGCACTCTCGTGTGGCGCCATCCACTGGCCGACGTCGCCGCCAAGGCCGCTGCGCCGCTCGGCGCGGTATTCACGACGCTGGCGCTGTTCACCGGCTCGCTCTGGGGCCGGCCGACCTGGGGCACGTTCTGGGAATGGGACGGGCGGATGACCTCGACGCTCATCCTGCTGTTCATCTATCTCGGCATCATCGCGCTGTGGCGCGCCTTCGAGGATCAGCTCAAGGCCGCGCGGATCGTCGCCATCGTCACGCTGGTGGGCGGCATCGATATTCCGATCATCAAGTTTTCGGTCGACTGGTGGAACACGCTGCACCAGCCGGCAAGCATCATCACCGGCACGGGGCCGCGCATGGCGGGCGGCATCTTTTTGCCGCTGATCCTCATGGTGCTGGCGTTCACGCTGCTGTTCCTGACCCTGCATTTCGTCTCGATGCGGACGGAAATCCTGAAGCGCCGGGTGGTTTCGCTGAGCCGCCAGGCCGCGGCGCGGGGGGCGGCATGATCGACCTCGGCCCGCATACCGTGTTTATCGTCGCCGCCTATGCGGGGGTCGCCATCGTGACCGCCGCCGTGATCGCCTGGGTGGCGTGGAATTCTGCCAACGTGAAGCGGCGGCTCGCCGCGCTCGAAGCACAGGGCATTCGCCGCCGCTCGGACGGTCAGGCGACTTGACGACACCCGGCCGTATTCTCCTCGCTTTGCTGCCGCTGGCGGCGCTGGCGGGCCTGCTCAGCGTTTTCGCGCTGAGCCTCAACCGCGATCCGTCGCTGATCCAGTCGGTGCTGATCGATAAGCCGGCGCCACAGTTTTCGTTGGCGGCGGTCGAGGGCACCGGCGTCCCTGGCTTCGACACGGCAGCACTGAGCGGCGAGGTGACGGTCGTCAACGTCTTCGCCAGCTGGTGTATCCCCTGCCGCGACGAGCACCCGGTGCTCGAAGCGCTGAAGCAGCAGACCGGCGTGCGGCTGTTCGGCATGAACCAGAAGGACGCCGCCGAGAACGCCGTCGCCTTCCTCATCGAGCTCGGCAATCCGTACGACGCGATCGGCGCCGATACGAATGGGCGCACCTCGATCGACTGGGGGGTCTACGGCGTGCCCGAGACCTTCATCGTCGACGCAAAAGGCGTGATCCGCTTCAAGCATGTGGGACCGCTGTCGATCGAGGACATCGCGCAGGAGATTGTGCCGGCGATCGCAAAGGCGAAGTCGGCGCCCTAGACTGCCCATCCACCGAGCCCCTTCCCAGCGAAAGCTGGGACCCAATCATCCGCTTGCGCAGGGTGTGAGCTGGACCCCAGCTTTCGCTGGGGAGGTGCGTGGGGCCGGCGCGGGGAACTGCCACCCCCACCAATCGTTTCCTCTTCAAGCTTCACATTCGAGGAGAGATCAATGGAACGGCTACCCGCTGAGATTCAGGTCGGCATGAAGGTGTTCGACAGCGAGCGCCGCGAGATCGGCACGGTCGATGGGCTGAAATATCCCGAGAACGCGACGGCGCCCGGCATCGAGCCGGCGACCGTTGATATTGCCGACCGCGAGGATGCGACGATTGTCGATGCTGTGGCCGGGGCGTTCGGGCGTGAAGACGTGCCCGAGCCGCTGCGAAGCCAGTTGCTGCGCGACGGCTACGTGCATCTCGACACCAAGGGGCTGTTCGCGAGCGACCGCTACATCCTGCCCGAGCAGATTTCGCGGCTCGATGCCGACGGCGTTCAGCTCAACGTGACCAAGGACGCCCTGATCAAGCGCCCGAACTAGCGCTTTCCCTCCGCTCTGTCCGATCAATCCCAAGAGGGTTCGATCGGCCAACCGCGCTTAGGGCAGCGGATCGATCGGCGTGATCGCCTCGACCGGCTTGATCGGCTGGGGCGCGTAGCGGGTGAGCAGCGGCAACTGCAGGGCGGCGAAGACGATGGTGACCGGCATCGTCGCCCAGACCTTGAAGGCGACCCAGAAATCGGTGGTCTGCGTCCGCCACACGACCTCGTTGAGAACCGCGAGGAAGATGAAGAACAGCCCCCAGCGCAGCGTCAGCTTGGTCCAGCCCTCTGGCTGCAACTTGTAGACGTCGCCGAACACATATTTGAGCAGCGACTGGCCGAAGACGAGGCCGCCCAGCAGCGTCACCCCGAACAGCGTGTTGGTGATGGTCGGCTTCATCTTGATGAAGGTCGCATCCTGGAAATAAAGCGTCAGCCCGCCGAAGATCACCACCACGACGCCCGTCACCAGCGGCATCACGGCGATCCGGCGCAGCAGCAGCCAGGTCAGCGCCAGCGACAGCAGCATCGCCACCATGAACACGGCGGTGGCAAAGATGATCGAGCTCGAGAACCACTGATTGAGCGCGGGGAACGCCGCGAGGATATCCTCGCCCTTGGCGTTGACGATGAAGAACACCACCAACGGCCCCAGTTCGAGGGCCATCTTGGTGAGCTGCGGCCGCAATTCGTCCCAGCTCGGCTCGGTGGATTTGGTCTCGCTTGTCATTGTACGTCACCCACGATCGCCCGGGCGAAATCGCCCGCCGCGAACGGCTCCAGATTGTCTACGCCCTCGCCCACGCCGATGAAATGGACGGGCAGGCCGAATTTTTTCGCGATCGCCACCAGAATGCCGCCGCGCGCGGTGCCGTCGAGCTTGGTCATCACCAGCCCCGTCACGCCGGCGCGCTTGCCGAAGATTTCGACCTGATTGAGCGCATTCTGTCCAGTCGTCGCATCGAGCGTCAGAAGTGTGGCATGCGGCGCACTGGGGTCCACTTTCTTGATGACGCGGATGATCTTTTCGAGCTCGCTCATCAGCTCGTCGCGGTTCTGCAGCCGCCCTGCCGTGTCGATGATGAGGAGGTCGCTGCCGGCCGCCGTGGCCTCGGTCATGGCGTCGAAGGCGAGGCCCGAGGCGTCGGAGCCGGCGGGGCGGGCGACGACCGGCGCGCCGGTGCGCTGGCCCCAGATCTGGAGCTGCTCGATGGCGGCGGCGCGGAACGTATCGCCGGCCGCCAGCATCACCGACTTGCCGGCGCCGCCATAGAGGCTCGCAAGCTTGCCGATGGTGGTGGTCTTGCCGGAACCGTTGACGCCGACCACGAGGATGACG
>JBKJTB010000428.1:0-21723 GCA_046594305.1 Devosia sp.
CTCCGCAAGGGCACCACCCTCACCAAGGAGATGTTCCTCAATCATCTCTATGGCGGCATGGACGAGCCCGAACTCAAGATCATCGACGTCTTCATCTGCAAGCTGCGCAAGAAGCTCTCGGTCGCCACCGGCGGCAAGAACTACATCGAGACGGTTTGGGGCCGCGGCTACGTGCTGCGCGAGCCCGACGAAGTCGAAGTCTTCGCGGAATCCAGCGTCGCGTAAGAACACATCCGCAAGTTGCGGCGGACAGCAAAGCCCCGGGACCCAAAATCCCGGGGCTTTGCTTTTGCCCGGTTCGGCCGCCCACTCGAACGGCGACGCGTTCCATGTATAGTCGCGCCCATGGCAGGGCATCTGCATAGCTTCGGCCCGTTTGTACTGTCGCCCGGCAAAGAGCTGCGGCGGGACGGTGCTGTCGTTCCCATCGGCCACCGCGCCCTCTTGCTGCTGGAGACCATGCTCGCGGCCGGCGGAGAAGTCGTCACCAAGGCCGAGATCTTCGAAAGGGTCTGGCCGGGCGTCACCGTCGAGGAAGGCAACATCACCGTCCAGGTCGCCGCCCTTCGCAAGGAACTGGGAGCCACCCCCGACGGCCGGGAATGGATCGTCACGGTTCCCCGTGTCGGCTACCGGCTGGCGCACGAAAGGCCGACCTCGCCGCAGGCAAATTCGTCCACCTCGGCGGACCACGGCAAACCCAACCTTGCCGTGCTGCCCTTCGCCAATCTCAGCAGCGACCCAAGCCGCGACTATTTCGCCGACGGGATCGTCGAAGACCTCATCACCGCGCTCAGCCGCTTCAAGTCCTTCTCAATCGTCTCGCGGTACTCCTCCTTCGCCTACAAGGGCCGGGCCGTCGATGTGCGGCAGGTCGCCCGCGAACTCGGCGTCCGCTATCTGCTCGAGGGCAGCGTCCGGCTCTCCGGCGAGGGCGTGCGCGTCACCGTACAATTGGTCGACGCCGCCTCGGGCACGCATCTGTGGGCCTCGAGCTTTGATGGCCAACTCGGGCAGATCTTCGAGTTCCAGGACCGCATCATCGAATCCGTCGTCGGCCTCGTCGAGCCGCAAATCCGCCGCGCCGAAATCGAGCGCACCCGCCGGCGCTGGCCTGAAAATCCGCAGGCCCACGACCACTTCCTGCGGGCGCTGCCGCATTTCAACTCGCGCGATCCCGCCGACTACATGACCGCGCTCGGTCATTTGAACCGGGCCATCGAGCTGCAACCGGACTACGCGCTCGTCCTCGCCTACGCGTCGTGGTCCTACGCGCGCCACGGCACCGTCTCGCTGACTCGGCTCAGCGCCGACGACGCCGAGCGCTGCATCACGCTGGCAAAGTTGGCGCTGCGCTATGGAGATGACGATCCAGTGGTCCTCGTAATCTGCAGCCATTCGCTGCTCGCCATCGGCAACATGCCAACCGAGGCGCTGGCGATCGTGGACCGAGCGCTGCAGGCCAATCCCCACAACATCCTCGTGCTCATGCTCGCCGGCGTCTGCAACATGCTGGCCGGCGACCCCGACAAGGCCCAAGCCTACTATCTGCGCGCTTACCAATTGAGCCCCGGCGCGCCCGAAGCCTCGGAGAGTCTGGCCGGCGTCGGCTTCTCGAAATTCTTCAAGCGCGACTTCGCCACCGCGATCGAGTGGCTGGAGCGCTCGCGCTCCACCCTCTCCGATTGGCCGCCGACGTACTGGATCTTGTCCGCCGCCTACGCCCATCTCGGTCGCCTCGACGAGGCCCGAACGATCCTGCAGCGGCTGCTCGCCTTCGCGCCGCACACCACGCTTGCCGGTATCGAGATCGTCGGCGAACGCTCGGATGGGCGCTTCTCTCTCATCGTCTCCGGACTCGCCAAGGTCGGCCTGACCTGACGCGCCGTTTTGGAAGATTTTGGATTTGCTTAAGGACCGGAGCGTGCGTTCGGGGTGAAGTTCCCATGCCAATTGCACATCGAGTGACCACCGGCTTTGGGGGCACCGACACAGACCAGGGAGAACGACAATGGCACTGGACATCATCGGCCCGGGTTTTGGGCGAACCGGCACCAATTCGCTGAAGGTCGCCCTCGAGCATTTGGGCTACGGCCCCGCGCACCACATGTTCGAGGTTCGCGACAACCCGCCGCAATTGCCGGCCTGGGAGGCGCTGGCGCGCGGCGAGAGCATCGATTGGGATGTTGCGTTCCGCGGCTATCGCTCGCAGGTGGACTGGCCCGGCGCCCGCTACTGGCGCGAGCTCGCCACCCACTATCCGAACGCCAAGGTGATCCTGACTGTCCGGGATCCAGACGAGTGGTTCGACAGTATCGAGGCCACGATCCTGCAGTTCCTCGCTGCCCGCGGCAAGCACCCGCATCCGCATCAGAACGCCGTTGCAGATATGGCCTACAAGTTGATCGCGGAAGGCGTCTTCGATGGCCGCATGGATGATCGCCGGCACGCCATCTCGGTGTTCAACGCTCACATCGCCCAGGTCCAGGCAGCGTTGCCGGCCTCACGCCTCCTCACCTTCGATGTGAGCGAAGGCTGGAAGCCGCTCTGCGCCTTTCTAGGATGTGACATCCCGGCAATCTCGTTCCCGCGGCTCAACTCGTCGCGGCAATTCGTGGAGGAGGAATGGGCGAAAGACCGCGAAGCGGCAATCCAGGGCTGAGGAGAGAACAGATGACACACAACACCCTTGCGGGCCGCGCCATCGATGTCGATCTCGGGCCCTTCGTGCCCCGCCTGACGTTCCTCGCCTCCAGCTGCATGCGGTTGCAGGCGCAGATCGGTCCCAACACCATCGACGAGGTCGTGGCGGTCGACGTCACAGCCATCCGGCCGGAAGTCTTCCTCGTGTCCTGGACCGAATCCAGCGGCAACTACGTCGTGCAATTGCAGGATCACCAGAACGGCGTTGTACACAACCGCGCCCGTCTGGCCGATGGTCAGGTGTTCGAGGTCGAAGGAACGATCCGGCCGGCGTGAAGGACCTTAGCCGGCTTCCGCCAGCTGCTGTTCCGGCAGCGTGAACTTGGCTTCGAGGATGTCGCGATCGAACGGCTTCATCATGTAGTCCGAAGCACCGGCCTTCATCGCCACGGCGATCTGGCCGATATCGTTCTCGGTCACGCAGAACACGATATGCGGCGTCTGCCCGCCGATATAGGCGCGGATGAGCTTCAGAAATTCGAGCCCGCCCATCACCGGCATCTGCCAGTCGAGCAGGATGGCGTCCGGCATCTCCTGCCGGCATTTGTCGAAGGCTTCCTGGCCGTCCTCGGCTTCGTCGACGACATAGTCGATGTCCTCGAGGATTCGCCGCGCGACCTTCCTGACGACGCTTGAATCATCGACAACAAGGCAGGACTTCATGGACGCGATCCCCGGCCCGCAATATGGGCGTACGCACTATCGGTCAAAAGTCCGAACCAATGGTTACCAAAATCCTACGCTTGCGCAGGTTCAGGCGGCCGCGGCTTCCGGCGCGCTCTCGCTGACTTTGGCTTTGGGCGTTGCCGTGAACGAAAACACGTCGTTCTCGATGCCGATCTTCAGTTCCATGTCGGTCATGCGCGCCAAAATGCCCGTGTAGAACGGCTGGATGCCACGCGCGTCGACGCCGTCTTCCGGCGCTCCCGACAGCAGCCCTTCGGCGCCGGACGGCATCAGCGTCTTCTGCCGCTTCTCGGGATCGGACGTGGAGGTGAACCGGAACATCTCCTGCCCCGCCGGGCCGGTGAGTTCAGCCTTCACCATGCCGCCCCGCGGCACCGACATCGCTGCGATCAGCAG
This sequence comes from Devosia sp., assembly GCA_046594305.1. Classification (GTDB taxonomy): domain Bacteria; phylum Pseudomonadota; class Alphaproteobacteria; order Rhizobiales; family Devosiaceae; genus Devosia_A. The sequence continues at coordinate 3,787 of JBKJTB010000428.1, forward strand.
CATGTTCATGAGCAGCTTCGCCTTGTGCTTGGGCAACAGGATCAGCGGCACCTGCCAGTCGAGGTCGGCCTTCTCGATCTCGAACAAGATGCGCGCCACGCGCTCGCATTCGCGCGTGTCGAAATCGGTACCGGCGGTCGACGACGCCCCATAGGCGAGCCGCGCGAATTCGAGTTTGGCGCGCGCATGCTTGGCCGAATTGGCGATCAGCTCCTGCGCCCCCTCGGCCATCGCCGTCTGGTTGGGATCGGCGAGCACTTCGAGCCCATTGCCGATTGCCCCCACTGGATTGATGAGGTCGTGGCAGACCCGCGAACAGAGCATCGCCGCAAGGTCGGTCGCTTTGAGCTCGATGATATCTGCCATTCGCGTTTCCCCGAGAGAATCAGTGTGCTGGAACATTATCGCCTGAATTTTGTGGAGCAACCGGCGCAGCGGACACCGCATCGGCGGGCGCGCTCGGTTCGGCGGAGGACAAGGTCGCCTCGGGCCTTTCGACCGGCAAGCCCTTGGAAAGATACTCCCAATTCGCCTTGGCGGTGCTCAATGCCTCGCTCTTGCTCAATAGGAAGGCATCGCGATTGGCGGTCGAATAGAAGAAGTAGAGCTTCAGCGCCTCGATGGCGAACAGTCGCGGCTTGCCGTCGCTGAGATAGCCGCGGCTCAGCGACATCAGGCAGTGGCCGCCATATTGCGGCGCGTAAGTGCCGGGATTTCGGGCAAAAACGTCGCGATTGGCGGCGCTGACGAAGTACCACGACACCCCGCCCCACACATATTCGAAGTCGGGAACACCCTGCCGCGGCTCGGGCGCGATGAAATAGCTCACCGGATCATAGCCCTCGATCGCAACCCCGCTCAGCGGATCGGTCACGATCGGCGGCGCCCCATCCTGGGCCTGCGCGGCCACCGCCAGCAGCAGCCACGCCACGATGGTTAAGATTTGTTTACCGATTTGCCGCATGATCGCCGCTATGGACGCCCAACTAGGGCCACGCCCAAGGCTAACCCCTCATGGTGAGCGCTTGGTAAAGGCCCCGCGATCCCGGAGACTCCTTCATGCTGAAACGCCTCGTCCTGAGCCTTGCCCTGCTGCTCGGCCTCGCGTTCACTGCCGCACCCGTCTACGCGCAGGGAGGTTCTGTCTCCGACACCTTCTCGGTCGATGAGATTGTCGACAAGGGCGGCGAATTCTTCGGTTCGGTGAGCCAGGGCCTCGCATCCGTCGTCGAACGTGCGGTGAGCCAGTTCGGCCTGCCCAATGGCTACATCCTCGGGGACGAAGCCAGCGGCGCCCTGTTCATCGGCGGCCGCTTCGGCGAAGGCACGCTCTACACCCGCAATCAGGGCGACTATCCGCTGTTCTGGCAGGGCCCGTCGATCGGCTTCGACGTCGGCGGCGACGGCTCAAAAGTCATGATGCTGGTCTACAACCTCAACAGCACCAACGACATCTTCTCCCGCTTCCCCGGCGTCGACGGCTCGGCCTACGTCGTGGGCGGCGTTGCGATGTCGGTGATGAAATCGAAGGACGTCGTAATCGTCCCCATCCGCTCGGGCGTCGGCCTCCGCGCCGGCATCAACGTCGGCTATTTGAAGTTCACCAACGAGCCGACCTGGAACCCGTTCTGAGGAGAGCGAATAGCGAGTAGCCAATAGCGAATAGGGACGGAGGCCCGCGCCTCTCCCTCTATTCGCTACTCGCCATTCGCTACTCGCTCCCTTCCCCTTAAGGTTAATCACTGGCTAAGATGGCGCGGCGTCGCCGTCTTTGTCATCGTCCGATCGCGGCCATGTTGCTATGATCGGGCCAGGTGTCGGGGCCTATCGATGGGCATTGAGAACATTATGTACCTGGCGTTGGGGCTGCTGCTCGCGAGCCTCGTCGCGCTCGCCATCATGCCCGCCGTCTGGCGTCGCGCCGTGCGTTTGACCAAAAAACGCATCGAAGCGGCGACGCCCATCACCATGGCGGAATTCCGCGCCGACAAGGATCAGCTCCGCGCCGAATTCGCCCTTTCGACGCGCCGCCTCGAGATGAACGTCGAGGCCCTGCGCCGCCGCCTCAGCGAGCAGCTGCGCGACATCAACCGCAAGCGCAACGAAGTCGGCGCCATCAAGGATGAGCGCGAGACCCAGCTCACGCAGATCCGCGAACTCGAAGAGCGCGAGGCGGAACTCCGCCGCCGCATTCTCGACCTCGAGAAGGAAGGCGCCGACCTGACGCAGCGCCTCAGGATGCGCGACCGCGAATTTGCCGAACGGTCGACCCAGCTCGAGACCGCGCGCGAGGCCCTGCGCGGCAAGACCCCGCGCTCGATCGACGTCGACGGCAAGGCGCTGAGCGGCGACTACAACACCGACATGGATGTGCTGCTGCAAAAGCTCGAAGCCGAACGCAAGCGCGCCGGCTTTGTCGAGACGCAGAACCGCTCGCTCATCGGCCAGCTCGAAAACTCCGACAAGCGCTCCGCCGACGCCGCATCAGCCGCAGCCGAACTTCGCGCCGCCCTCGCCCGCAAGGAGGACGCGGCCACCGAGGCACAAAGCGCCCTGATCGAAGCTGAGGCCCGCATTGCCGAGGCGGAGAGCCGGGTGAATACGGCCCTCGCCGACACCGCGAAAGTCGTTGAAACCGTCGAGGGCGAGCGCGAGCAACTCCTCGCCGACAAATTCGCCATCGAGGGCGAACTCGACAAGCTCCGCACCAAGGTGCTGACCGTCGAAGCCACCGTCATGGCCGATTGGGACAGCGACCGCGTCGAGCAGGCGCATCTGCGCGAAAAGCTCAACGACATCGCCTCCGAAGTCAGCCGCCTCGTCTACGCCGTCGAAGGCGAAGTGCCCGACAGCGACGACACCCTGCTCGAGCGCGTCCAGAAATACTCCGACGAAGACCTCACCGCCGCCCGCCCCGCCGAACAACGCGCTCCCGAGCCCGTCGGCCAGGGTAGCGCCGTGTCGGACCGGCTGGCGGCGCTGAGGGATATTCAGTCGCGGAACTGACGACTGTTGGACTACGGAACTCGACCGCGATCTCCGCCCTCTCGACCGTCATGGCCGGGCTCGACCCGGCCACCCAGCCGCGTTCGCAGCTCTTGCACGTCCCGCTGGGTCCCCGGGTCAAGCCCGGGGATGACGACTGTGGGATACGTGGCTGACGCCTACTCGCTCAGCACCGGAATTTCCCGGATCATTTCGCCGGTCTTGCCGTCGAAAATCCGAACACTCGTCATCAGCCCGGTCCGGTACGTCAATGTCACCTTGCCGTCCGCCGCCACAGCCGATACGACCTCGGCGCCGCTGGGAATTTTCAGCGATGCGATGACGTAGTCGGCCCCGGTCGAGCTGCCGCCGCCACCTGTGCCCATATTCACTGACCTGAAGATCAGCGCCCCGCCGATCGCGAGGAACCCCACGATGAGCAGCCCGATCGAGAACAGGAAGGATTTCCGCGCCCGCGCGATGATCGCCCTGGATTCGGGTGTGAGTTCGGTGGTGGGCTGAGTGTCGCTCATGCAAACTTCCGCTGGAGAGGACGAGGAATTCGAGGTCGCCGTCGACGCCGAACTGGCCGGCGGCCGTCTCGATGCCGTGCTGGCGAAGGCGCTTCCCGCCTTCTCGCGCAACCGCATCAAAGACCTGATACTGGCGGGGGCGGTTACGATCAATGGACAAACCGCCACGGAGCCCAAGACCAAGGTCAAGCTGGCCGACGCCCTGACCCTTGCTGCCCCCCCGCCGGAAGACGCCGATCCCGAACCCGAAGACATTCCGCTCGACATTCTCTACGAGGACGACGAACTGATCGTCATCAACAAGCCCGTCGGCATGGTGGTTCATCCCGCCCCCGGCTCGTCGAACGGCACGCTGGTCAATGCCCTGCTGTTCCACTGCAAGGGCAGCCTGCCCGGCATCAACGGCGTCAGACGCCCCGGCATCGTCCACCGCCTCGACAAGGACACGTCGGGCGTCATGGTCGCCGCCAAGACCGAGGTGGCGATGGCCCATCTCGCCGCCCAGTTCGCCGATCATGGCCGTACCGGCCCCCTCCACCGGGCCTACACCGCCTTCGCCTGGGGCACGATGCAGACCGGCCGCGGCACCGTCGATGCTCCGGTCGGCCGCGATGCGAACAACCGCCTGCGCCAGGCCGTCCGCAAGGATGGCCGCGAGGCGATCACCCATTACGCAACTTTGGCCCGTTTCGGCGACGAGGGCTGGGACATCACCCGGCTCCGCTGCGAGCTCGAAACCGGGCGGACCCACCAGATACGCGTGCACATGGCGCATATCGGCCATCCGCTGGTGGCCGATCCTCTCTATGCCACCGGTTATGCTACAAAGTCCCGGCGCCTGCCCGACAACCTCCGCTCGATCGTCGACGGATTGGGCCGGCAGGCCCTGCATGCGGCGGAACTGGGCTTCGAACACCCCACAACCGGCGAGGAAATGTTCTTCGAGGCCCCGCTGCCGCCCGATCTCGCCGAACTCGCCGAGGCGCTCGAAACGTACAATAAGGCCTTTGCCCGCTAGGGACTTTGCCGTCTGTCCGGGCATTGCGCTGACGACCCCGGCCTTCTCAGGGCCATCTTTCGACCTATATATCCTTCACGTCCATCGGTGTGCCGTACCGGACGCCGAGGGCAATCCCGCCGCGCCAACGCGGGGGAATCTTTCAAGGGGGTGCTTCAATGGCCCAATCCAATCTGCCGATCCTCTCTGCCGAGGGTGGCCTCTCCCGTTATCTCCAGGAAATCCGGAAGTTTCCGATGCTGGAGCCGAACGAGGAGTTCATGCTCGCCAAGCGCTACAAGGAACACGAAGATCCTCGCGCCGCGCAGAAACTCATCACGTCCCATCTCCGCCTCGTGGCCAAGATCGCCATGGGCTATCGCGGCTACGGCCTGCCCATTTCCGAGGTAATCTCGGAGGGCAATGTCGGCCTTATGCATGCCGTCAAGCGCTTCGAGCCCGACAAGGGCTTTCGCCTCGCCACCTACGCCATGTGGTGGATCCGCGCCGCCATCCAGGAATACGTGCTTCGCTCGTGGTCGCTGGTCAAAATCGGCACGACCGCCGCGCAAAAGCGGCTGTTCTTCAATCTGCGCAAGGTGAAGGGTCAGATCGCCGCTCTCGACGACGGCAATCTGCATCCCGACCAGATCAAGCAGATCGCGACGGTCCTCCACGTCACGGAGCAAGACGTCGTCTCGATGAACCAGCGCCTCACCGGCGATGCCTCCCTCAACGCTCCGATGCGGGCCGACGAAGGCGCCTCCGAATGGCAGGACTGGCTGGTCGACGACACCCCGGACCAGGAAACCACGCTCGGCAACTCGGAAGAGTACGACGAGCGCATGGGCCTATTGAGCAACGCCATGGCCGATCTCAACGAGCGCGAAAAGGCGATCTTCCAGGCCCGCCGGCTCAAGGACAATCCGGCGACGCTCGAAGAGCTGGCGCAGGAATACAATGTCAGCCGCGAACGCATCCGCCAGATCGAAGTCCGCGCCTTCGAAAAGGTCCAGGAAGCGGTGACCCATGCCGCCAAGGAAAAGGCGCGGGATCAGGCGAGAGAGCGGGCCTGATCGCGGCGAGGACTTTGCGAACGAAAAATCTCCGCCTCGGCGGGGATTTTTGTTTGTGTGGGCAACGGGAGAGTTGGGTCAGAACATAAGGCCACTGAGAATTTCCTTGGGCGGCAGCGGCTGCGGATTGAGGCTCGCCTCCCCGCCCATACCGCCCACGATGATGATGCTGGTCTCACCTCCCGGCGGCAGTGGCTGTGGGTTCAACGACGCAAAGCCGCCCAGATCGAGTTCTTTGGGAGGCAGCGGCTGCGGGTTGAGGCTGACGTACCCGCCCTTGCCGCTGACGATGATGATGCTGCTCTCGCTTCCGGGCGGGATCGGCTGCGGGTTAAGGCTCACTGCGGCTCCCGGCTTGAGCTTGAAACCAAATGGCAGGAACTTGAACCCAGCCGCCTGGACCGGCGCGACGGCGCCGAGTGCGAGGCTCGACAGGGTGGCGATGAGGATCAGGGTCTTCATTTTCTGGCCTGCTGTTTGGTTGAACCGATGCAGCAACCCTAACCAGTCGGCGGTGAGCCCGCCTTGAATGCGCCATTCAGTTTCACGTCACCCCGCCATCGCCGTCGCCGCCGCGGCCACGCCGAACAAATACTTCCGGTCCAGCACCAGCAGCCACGGCCTGCCCTTGGCCTCGGGCTCGATCCGGAACGGTCCGTCCACCGCTTCGTTCGACGTGCCGGTCCGTTCGCCGGGCGCCAGCCGTACGCCGTCCAGCGGATAGCGCAGCCCGATGCTGCGCTTGAACCGCATCGGCAGCAGCGGATGCACCGACACCCGCTCATGCGGCGCCACCTCGAAGCTGAACGACCCCGACAGCCCCATCGCGATGTCCGCCTCGTCGACCAGAATGATGACGCGATCCTTGGCATACTTGGTCACCGCGTCGATCGCCGCCAGCGTGTGGTCGAAGCGCTTGCCGGTCATCCCGAGCGCAATCGTCACTGGCGCGCGCGTCGAATAGAGCGCCTTTTCAAAGTCCGTCGTCTCCTGCTCGGCGATGCGCAGCAGCCGCGTCCGGCCGAGCCATTCATCGACGTTGTTGAGCGAGTCGAAATCACCGATGATCGCCTCGGGCCGGAGACCCGCCGCCACGATCTGGTCCGCTCCGCCATCGGCGCCGACCAGATGCGCGCCCGACAAATACAGGTCCCGCAGCAGGTCGAGATCGACCGTACCGCCGCCGACGATCACCAATAGACCTTCGTATGAGATGATTTGCGGAGTGACAGCGCGCTCTTGCACGGCGGAAATTCTCGGACTAGATCAAAGGCGTCTCGCTGGGGTGCTCCGGATACGGAGCTGAGAAACACCCATTGAACCTGAACCAGGTCATGCTGGCGGAGGAAGTTCGAGATGGCAAGGGCGCCCTAAGCATTAGGCCGGCGCTCGTACCATTTACGCTACTCTTCAACGCATGGCCGCAACCGAGAAGGTAACGGCATGTTCCGTTCTGCTGTCATCGCGCTTGCGGCTCTCCTCGCTCTCGGCCTCCCGGCCGCGGCGGAGGATAAGCCCACGCTCACCGTCTACACCTACGATTCCTTCGCCGCCGAATGGGGTCCAGGCCCCGCGCTGAAGACCGGCTTCGAGGCCGTTTGCGCCTGCACGGTCACTTACGTCGCCGCCGAGGACGCCATCTCCGCCCTCCGCCGCGTCCAGCTCGAGGGGACGACCACCAAGGCCGATGTCGTCGTCGGCCTCGACACCTTCATCGCCGGCGACGCCCGCGCCACGGGCCTCTTCGCCCCGCACGGCCTCGACCTCAAGGGCCTCACTCTGCCCTGGACCGACCCGGACTTCGTGCCCTTCGACTACGGCTACTTCGCCTTCGTCTACAACAAGGAGACGGTGCCCAATCCGCCTGCCTCGTTCGAGGATCTCATCGCGCTCCCCGATAGCTTCAAGATCGTGGTGATGGACCCGCGCTCCTCCACCCCCGGCCTCGGCCTCGTGGTCTGGATCAAGGAGGTCTATGGCGACCGCGCCGCCGAAATCTGGGCTGGCCTCAAGCCGCACATCCTCACCATGTCGCGCGGCTGGTCCGAGGGCTATGGCCTCTTCCTCAAGGGCGAGGCCGACATGGCGCTGAGCTACACCACCTCGCCCGCCTACCACGCCCTCGCCGAGAACGATGCCCGCTACGCCGCGGCGACCTTCAGCGAAGGCCACATCGCGCAGGTCGAAGTGTCGGGCATCCTCAAATCCTCGCCCAATCAGGACCTGGCCCGAAAATTCCTCGCCTACGTGGCGTCGCCCGAGGGCCAGAAGGCGATCCCGCAGACCAACTGGATGTACCCGGTCATCGACCTCGGTGCCGACCTCCCCGACGCGTTCGGCACGCCACCGGCGAAGACCTTGCCGGTCGACGAAGCCGTGGTCACCGCCAACCGCAATGCCTGGATCGAGGAAGCCCTTGCCGCGATCCGCTGACAGCGGGATCCCACCGCGTCCGCTCCGCCTCCTCGGCGGGGCGGTCCTCGCGCTTGCCATCGCGCTGCTGATTGGAATCCTGTTCTGGTCGATCCTCGCTGCCGTCTCGGACCTTCCCGCCGCGACCTCCAGCGCCGACATCGGTTACCTGATCACCATCACCACGCTGCAGGCGACCCTCTCGACGATCTTCTCGCTCATCGTCGGCATCGCCCTCGCCTGGGCGCTCAATCGGCTGCGCTTCCCCGGCCGCACGCTCGTCATCGGCCTGTTCGCCTCGGCCATCGTCACCCCCGGCATCATCATCGCCTTCGGCCTCCTCGCCGTGTGGGGCCGCAGCGGCTGGCTCGGCGGTCTGGGCGTCCCGATCTTCGGCCTCGGCGGTGTCGTCGCGGCACACGTCATCCTCGACGGCGCCTTCGCCGCGCGCATCCTTCTCGCCCGCCTCGATGCCATCCCCGAGGCGCGCCTCAAGACCGGCCAGAGCCTCGCGCTCTCGCCCTCGACGCGCTTCGTCACCATCGACTGGCCGGCGATCCGCGGCACGCTTCCCGGCCTCGCCGCCATCATCTTCCTTCTTGCCTTCACCAGCTTCCCCATCGTCTTGCTGCTCGGCGGCGGCCCCGCCGTGCAGACCCTCGAGGTTGCGATCTACGCCGCCGTCCGCCTCGACTTCGATCTGGTGATGGCCGTCAAACTCGCGCTGATCCAGATCGCGCTTTGCTCCGCCATCATCCTCGCCAGCTCCGCCCTCGCGCCCATTTCCACCAGCCTCGACCGCCCCACATCGCCGCGCTGGCGCGATGCCGGCATCGCCCGCGCTATCCAATGGGCCGTGCTCGCCCTCGCCCTCTTCGGCTTCGCCGCGCCCCTGGTCGCGGTCCTCCTCAACGGCATCACCGGCCTCGGCGACATCATCGCCCGCCCCGCCTTCTGGAGCGCCGCCCTCACCAGCGTGGCCGTCGGCGCCGGCTCATCGCTGCTGGCCCTGGTGCTTGGCCTGCTCATCGCCGCCGCCCGCGCCGCCACCACCTCGCGCATCACCCGCATAGCCATCGGCGCCCCCGCCTACACCTATCTCGCTGTGCCCGCCGTTGCCCTCGCGCTCGGCGCCTTCCTCTTCATCCGCAACCTCGGGGTTGCGCCTGATGCCGCAGCGCCGCTGGTCGTCGTCATCGCCAATGCCCTCCTCTCCCTGCCCTTCGTGATGGCCGCGCTGTCGCCGCCCTTCGACGCCATCGCGCGCAGCCGCGGCCGGCTGATCCGCTCGCTCGGCCTCGGCGGCATCCGCCAATTCATCGACATCGAGTGGCCGCTCCTCGCCCGCGATGTCGGCCTCGTCCTGGCGCTCAGCTTCTGCTTTTCGCTCGGCGATCTCGGCGTCATCGCGCTGTTCGACACGCAAGGCTTCGTCACCCTGCCGCTGCTGATGGTCCGGGCGCTGGGCGCCTATCGCACCAACGATGCCGCGAGCATCGCGGCCCTGATGCTGGTTCTCACCATCGCCGCCTTCATCGCCCTCCCCGCTCTGTTCGAGAGGCTCAGCCGTGCTCGCCCTTGACGCCGTCACCTTCGGCTACGGCCTAACGCCGACCTACGACTTCACCATGGAAGCTGTCGCCGGCGAGGTGACCGCCATCCGCGGCGCCAGCGGCTCCGGCAAATCCACCCTGCTCGATCTCGTCGCCGGCTTCCTCGAACCCGCCTCCGGCACCATTCGTATCGACGGCACGACGGTGAACGCCCTGCCCCCGGAGCAGCGCCCCGTCTCGATCCTCTTCCAGTCTGAAACGCTGTTCGAGCATTTGAGCGCCGCCCGCAACGTCGCCCTCGGCCTGCCGCAGCCCGACGCCGCGCGCGTCGCCGCTGCCCTCGCCGAGCTGGGCCTCTCCGATCTCGCGAGCCAGCGCGCCGCCACCCTCTCCGGCGGCCAGAAGCAGCGCGTCGCCCTCGCCCGCACGCTGCTGCGCAACAAGCCGGTGCTGCTGCTCGACGAACCCTTCTCCGCTCTCGACGACGAGACCCGCGCCACCACGCGCAGCCTCGTCCAGTCGCTCACCCGCAAACAAAAGTGGGCCACCGTGCTGGTGACCCATCATGCAGACGACATCGGCGCCATCGCCGACCGCGTCTATCGTTTGGAAGGCGGGAAACTAGCCCGCTGATGCGCCCCAGGCCGCGAACACTTCGCTGAACATCTGCTGCGCCGCAGGGTCCTTTTCGAGCGTGATGATCGCCCGCTTGCCGGAAGCATAGATCAACGCCAGATCCATCCACTTGCGCGTCGTCAGCAGGTTCGTGTTGGCCGTGTTGTCCTCGGCCGCTGCGCTGAGCGCGAACAGGAACGAGTTGCCGACGACGCGGGCCGAAGCCCCCACCAGCGGCGCGCCCTGCACCAGTTCTTCGTTCTTGAGCAGCACGCCCGGCAGCCCCGCGATCGAGCCGCCGATGAAGGTGTCGGAGACCGTGAAATTGATCTCCATCAGATGGCTCGCGGGCAGGCTCGGGTCGGAATTCTTGCGGATCAGCACGTCGACCGACAGATTGCGCGCCGGGATGTTGGCTTTACCGACCAGCGTCGGCTGGCCCATCTCGTCAGTGCCCTTGCTCCAGTCCACGGTGCCCGAGAACGGCACCGCGCCCGTCGTCCCATTGTCGGACGCTTCGAGCAGCAGCGACTGGCTGCCGGCAACGCTCGCGGGGTCGATCGCGGCGACGGCCTGCTCAGCCGTATTGGCTGCGGCGGCCGGCTCGCTGCCCAGCCGCTCTTCGATCTTGGCGTCACCCGTCGGCGATTGCAGCGCCAGCGGCTCGACCGGTGCCGCAGCGGCCGTATCGGTCGCCGGGAGCCGCTCGTCGGCCTTGAGTTCAGTGGCCGGGTCCGGATTGGCGGCCGGCGTCTCGGTATTGCCCGGACCGTTGGAGTCCGTTGCGGGCGTGTTCGTCGCCGCGGTGGTCACCACCGGGGTGCCCTTACCGAACATCTGGTCGAGATTGATGAAGCCTTCCTGCCAGGCCCAGAAGCCCGCCCCGCCCGCGCCGATCAGCAGCGCCGCGAAAATGATGAGGAAGATCGTGACGGCACCCATGCCGCCGCGCTCGCTCTGCGCCCGCGGCACGCCGTCGAAGGCACGCGCCGCCTGGGCGCGGCGCGGATTGGCGAATTCCTTGGCTGGACGCGGCGCCTTGGGGGCGCGCTCGCGCTCCTGCTCGAACAATGGCGCGCCGCGGTCGCCACGGCTGACCACGAGGTCCGTGCCGGTGCTGCGGCTGTTGCCATTGGCCTTGCCGTTGCCGTTGAACAGGCCGTTGCGCGCCGGCGGCGCCTGCATCGGCTCGTCGTCTTCGAGTTCGACTTCGGATTCGGTGTAGTGCGCCGGGCGGTTGTCGCCGCGCGCGATCTCGCGGTCGAGCGTCGCGATGGCGCGGTCGATCGCGCCCTGCGGGTCGGCCGGCTGCTGCTGCATCTCGACCTCCACTTCGCGCACCGCGGCCATGGCCTGCACGTCTTCGTCGACGTCGAACTGGATCGGCTCCATCTGCCGGGCCGCGGCTGCGATCCCGCGACCGCTGTCGCGGCGCGGCTCGATCGTCGGCCCACGACGGCCGTTCTCGATGGCAACGCCAAAGCCCGGCGTCACATTCGTCCGGCCCTTGGCCGCTTCGGCCCGCGCCACGATCGACGGCAGCTGCCGTTGTTCGGGCTTCTTGGCCGCCGGACGTACCGGCTCTTCGATTTCTTCGTCGTCCTGTGGCGGCTCGGACTTGACCAGCATCGGCTGCGATTTGGGCGGGCGCGACTTGATCTCGAGTCCCTTGGGAGCGGCCTGCGGGCCACGATCGCGTTCGGCAGCAGCGATGATGTCCTCGATCGAGGCAACGCCGTTGGACGATTTGCCCTTGGCAACGAGTTCGGGCCGCGGCGCCGGCTTCGCCGGTTCGGGCTTGGTCAGCTGCTTTTGGACTGGCGGTTGTTTGGCTGCCGAAACAGCTTGCCTGGGCGCGGACGCCGCCTGCTGCCGCGACGGCGCGGCCGGCTTGGGCAATTCCGCTGGCCGCTTGGCTTCGGTGGCAAACACCGGCGGCAGGCTTGGCGGCTCGGCGGTGAGGCTTGAGATATTGGCCTCGCTCGCCTCCTGCTCCACCTGGCGAATGCAGTCTTCGAGCTGCAGGCGATGGGTGGTGATGTCCCGAGCGGGAAGCGGCGGATTGATGGCGCGGAGCTGCCCCACCAGGGCCGCTCGTGCCTTCTCATAGACGGCGCGCCGGGCTGCCCCGTTATTCTCGGGCAATGCCTCTACGGCACGGCGCAGAAGTTCTTTGTAATCCGCCATTCGCTACATTCGCTCAATTTGCGCGGGAGTTGTAGCCAAAAAACCTCAGTCTTGGAACGGGTCTTGCACGAGGATGGTATCCAGCCTTTCCGGGCTGGTTGAGAGCATGGCAACCGGTGCCCCGATCAGCTCTTCGATGTACCGAACGTACTTGACGGCCTGCGCTGGTAATTCCGACCAGCTACGCGCCCCTGCTGTAGTTTCCTGCCACCCCTCGAGAGACTCATAAATCGGCTTCACAGCCGCCTGCGCCCTCATAGAGGCTGGCAAGTAGTCAATTTTTTGTCCGTCGAGCTCGTAACCGACACAAACTTTGATCTCTTTGAGACCGTCCAGCACGTCGAGCTTGGTCAGGGCAATGCCCGTGATCCCCGACGTCCGGACCGTTTGCCGCACCAGCACGGCGTCGAACCAGCCGCAGCGGCGCGGCCGCCCGGTGTTCACCCCAACCTCGCGGCCGACTGTGGATAAGTGCCGGCCGACCTCGTCATCGAGCTCGCACGGGAACGGCCCTTCGCCCACCCGGGTGGTATATGCCTTGGTGATCCCCAGCACATAGCCGATCGCCGTCGGCCCCAGCCCCGACCCCGCCGCCGCCTGTCCAGCGACGGTGTTGGACGAAGTGACGAACGGGTACGTCCCGTGATCGTTGTCGAGCAGCGCCCCCTGCGCCCCCTCGAACAGGATGCGAGCGCCACTCCGGCGCTTTTCGTCGAGCACCCGCCAGACTTGGCCGACAAACGGCAGGATCTTGTCGGCGACGTCCATCAATTCCTTGTAGAGCGCGTCGGCCGACAGTTCCGGCAGCCCCATGCCGCGCCTGAGCGCATTGTGGTGGCCGAGGAGCCGCTCGATCTTGGGCATCAGTGTTTCGGGCTCGGCCAGATCGCACACCCGGATCGCCCGGCGCCCGACCTTGTCCTCATAGGCCGGCCCGATACCGCGCCGGGTCGTGCCGATCTTGAGCCCCGAATTGGCATTCTCGCGCGTCGCGTCGAGCTCGCGATGCAGCGACAGGATCAGCGGCGCATTGTCCGCGATCATCAGCACCTCGGGCGTGATCTTGATCCCCTGGCCGGCGAGCTTGGCCAACTCCTCGACGAAATGGTGCGGATCGACCACCACGCCATTGCCGATCACGCTGAATTTGCCGCGCACCACGCCCGACGGCAGCAGCGCCAGCTTGTAGCTCGTCCCGTCGATCACCAGCGTATGGCCGGCATTGTGCCCGCCCTGGTAGCGCACCACCACGTCGGCGCGCTCCGAAAGCCAGTCGACGATCTTGCCCTTGCCCTCGTCGCCCCACTGGCTGCCGACGACGATCACATTTGCCATTGGAGACTGCCCCTCGAAAATCGCGGCCCGCACTCGCGGGCGTCCGGTCAAAGATGTCGGGCAAAGGCCGGGCGCCAATGGCGCCGGCAATTGCGGTTGTCCCTTAAACCAGCCGCGCCGCGATGACAAATACTCCCGCACAAAATCTGGCGTCGGCGCGCGAAACCATGAATAACACCGGCGCGGCCGAGACCCGGTCCGCGCCGTTTGCACGAGACGATGACCGAGACCAGCCCCACCCGCACCGGCGCCTTCAGCGCGCTGATGTCCCGCCCTTACGTCCTGCTGATCCTGTGCAATTTGTTCTGGGGCGGCAATGTCGTCGCCGGCAAAGCCGCCGTGGGCAATATCGATCCCTACGCGCTGATGGTGGTGCGCTGGACCGGCGCGGTGCTGCTCGTCCTGCCCTTCGCCATCGAACCGCTGCGCCGCGACTGGCCGACCATCCGCGCCAAATGGTGGCTCTATCTGTTCTACGGCGCCGTCGGCTACGCCACCTTCAACGCCCTTTGCTACATCGCGGCCTACTACACCACCGGCTTCAATGTCGGGCTCGACCAGGTGACGATCAACATCTTCGTCATGGCCCTGAGCTTCGTCCTGTTCCGCACCCGCGTGCGCCCGTTGCAACTCGTCGGCGTCGCCATCACCATCGCCGGCGTGGCGCTCACCGCGAGCCACGGCGACCTCTCCCGCATCCTCGCCCTCGACATCAATTTCGGCGATCTGCTGGTGATATCAGCCTCGCTCGCCTACGCGATCTACTCGATCGCGCTGCGCTGGCGTCCGCAGACCGACTGGCGGAGCTTCCTCCTCGCCACCTTCATCGGCGCGACCCTCGCCTCACTGGTCTTTGCCGCGACTGCCGGCGGCGGCCTCGCCCATGTCGCCGCGACAATTCCCGCGATCACCCCGCTCGGCTGGATGATCGCCGCCTACACGATGGTGCTGCCCTCGATCATCAGCCAGATGTTTTACGTCCGCGGCGTCGAACTGATCGGTCCCAACCGCGCCAGCCTGTTCATCAACCTGATCCCGCTCTTCGGCGCCCTCGGCGCCGTGCTGATCCTCGGCGAAAAGCTCGAAACCTTCCACTTCATCGCCGGCGGCCTCATCATCGTCGGCATCGTGCTCGCCGAATGGAGCGTGCGGCGCAGTTGAGTGCATCCACCGAATGTTAGCGACAAAGGTGTAGCCGATACCCATCGGCAGCCTGGGATATCGCTTTGCTCCTGTTCGCACGCACGACGACATGGCTGGTGATCCTGTTCCTCGCCGGTCTCGCCTGCGCGCTGCTCTGGTGGCCCCTCAACGCGCTCTTCGCCCACATCCCGCTGAGCTACAACGAGGGCTGGAACGCCTTTCACAGCCTGCGGCTGCGCACGGGCGGCCCGCTCTATCCACCCGTCTCGCCCGCAATTTTCATCAACTACCCGCCGCTCTCCTTCTACCTCGTCGCCGGGCTCGCTAATCTCGTCGGCGACGACATCGTCGCGGGCCGCATCCTCACCCTCGCTGCATTGGCCATCACCACGCTCAATGTCGGCCTCGCCGCCCACCGGCTCGGCGCGCCGCTCGAAATCGCTCTCGCCACCGCGCTCGCCTTCTTCTGCTTCATCGCGCTCTATTTCACCGACTATGTCGCCGTCGACGACCCGCAATGGCTGGCCCATGCCTTCCAGTCCACCGGGCTGGTCATCCTGCTGAGCGGCCGCCACGGCTGGCGCGAACTGATCGTCATCGCCGCGCTGATGATCGCCGGCGGTCTCGTCAAGCACAACGTTCTAGCGTTGCCGATCGCCACCACGCTCTGGCTCGCGCTCGAAGACCGCAAAGCCCTGCTCCGCTGGCTGATCGCCGCGACCATCATCGGCGCCGCCGCACTGCTCGCCTGTATCGGCCTCTACGGCCCCAACTTCATCGCGCAGGTGGTCGGCAATGGCCGCACCTTTACGCTCGATGTGATCGTCCGCGTGGCCGCCGAATGGGGACCACAGCTCGCCCCCTTCGTCATCGCCGCGGCCGTTGGCGCATGGCTCGCCCGCCGCGATCCGCTCGGCCGTTTCGCGGCTGTCTATCTCATCGTCGCGCTGGCGGTCGGCATCCTGCTGATGACCGGCAGCGGCGTGATCTACAACACGCTCTTCGACCTCGTGATCGCCATGATGCTGGGCTGCGCCCTGCTGCTTCAGCGCCTCGTCGGCACCGCCACGACGACGCGCAGCAAGTCCATCGCGCTGGCCCTGTCCGTCACGCTGCTGGCCGCCCGCTTCATCATGCTCAGCCCCAACGCCCTCAGCGTCTACGCCCCCCTCGCGGCCGATCTCACCCGCCAGCAACTATGGGCCGGCACCATCGAGCGCATCCGCGCCGAACCGGGACCGGTGGCCTGCGAAACCCTCGCCCTCTGCTACTGGGCCGATCGGCAAAGCGTCATCGAGTTCTTCAATTTCGGCCAGAAAGCCCTGCTCGATCCCGGCTATGATTCCGTCTTCGCGCAACAGCTCGAACGCGGCGAAATCGGTCTCATCCAGCGCGAGATCACCGGCGGTGCCAAGCGCCTCCCCGACGATCTCGAGGCGCTGATCGCCGCCCATTATCGCAAGATCGAAGACCTCCCGACCACACTCCTCGCGCCCCTCGGCGACTAGCGTACACGCCGCATCGACACGCCCGCGCCACTCCGCTAAGGGCTGTGTCTTCCTGCCGGACCTCCCCCAAATGCCGATCGGTGTCCTTCTCGGACTGCTCTCGTTCTCGCTCTATGCGGTCGGCGACGCCGTGACCAAAGGCTTCTCCGGCCATGTCGGCGTCTTCCAGCTGCAGTTCTTCATCAACCTGTTTGCCCTCGTCCCCATCCTCTTCGCCAAGGATAAGGACGAACGCTGGCGCGACACGTTCACGCTCGCCCATCCGCTGCTGATGCATAGTCGCGCCGCCCTCTACACCGCGGCCACCCTCTGCTTCACTTTCGCGGTGACCACCATCCCGTTCGCCGAAACCTATTCCCTTGCCTTCCTGTCACCGCTGTTCCTCGCGCTGTTCGCCGTTCTGTTTCTCAAGGAGCAGGTCATCGCCACCCGCTGGCTACTCATCGCGCTCAGTTTTGTCGGCGTGTTGATTGTTGTGCGTCCCGGCTTCCGCGACCTCAGCATTGGCCATTTGAGCGCGATCGCTTGTGCCCTCCTCGCCGCTGCGGCCAACACGATCCTGCGCGTCGTCTCCAGCCGCGAGAAGCAGATCAGCATCATTGCGATGAACGGCGTCTACCAGCTCGTCGTCTGCGGCCTCCTCATGGCCCCGAGCTTCACGCCACTCGGCTGGGCGGAACTCGCGCGCCTGGCGATCATCGGTGTGATGGGCGGCTTCGCGCAGATCCTCATCATCCGAGCCGGCGCACGCACGCCCGCGAGCCAGATCGGCCCGACACAATATGTTCAGATCCTTTGGGCCGTCGTCCTGGGCGCCATCTTCTTCAACGAGACGCCGGATGCGATCGGCTATGTCGGCCTCGCCATCCTCATCGTAGCCGGCATTGCCACCGTCTTTTCGGACGGCGCCCAGGCCCGCATCGCTGGCCGCTGGAGCGAATATCGCGCCCGCCGCGGCGAAGCCGAAACGACGCGCATCGAAGGCCCGGACCTCTAGCCGCGACCGGTCCAGAACGGCACGAGCGCGGCGACCTTCTTGCGGTACGCCGCATATTCCGGCCCCAGCTCATGCATCAGGAACCGCTCCTCGAGCCGATACTTGATGACGAACGAAGCAATGATCAGCGCGGCGCCCGCGAGCCCCAGCCAACCGGGCCGCAACAGCACCGTCGCGATCAGCGCGAGGCTGATCCCCGTATAGATCGGGTGCCGCACGATCGCATACGGCCCCGTCTTGATGATCCGGTGATTGGCCTTGCGCGTCACGGTACCAGACCACAGCGTCCCCAGATGGATGCGCGCCCACCAGGTGAACCCGAGCCCGGCCAGCGCCAGCACGAACAGCAGCTGTTCCTTGGTATCGAACGGCATCCACTCCATGCCGCGCGACGCGGTATTGAAGTTGAACCCGATCAGCACCGACCCAAGCACCACCAGCGCCCAGTGCACCCACTGCTCCCGCAGCGGCGGCCGCGCCGCCGCCCGGCTCGCCCACCGCGCCGCGACCAGCCACGATAGCGCCCAGGCCGGCCAGAGCACGGCAAACGGAATGCTGTAGGTCATCGGGTTCCTCCGATCCTGACCATCCCACAT
>JBKJTB010000169.1:0-4883 GCA_046594305.1 Devosia sp.
GGCAACACCATCTTCCTGCCGGCGCGCTCGGTGGTGGCTCTCGTCCGCGCCCAGATCCCCAAGGACGCACCGCTCGAAATCCCGCCCGCGCCGGAACCTGTTGTCCCCGACGAGCAACCACCCATTATTCCACCGGACACCCCCAACGAACAGCCACCCGCGCCCGTCGAAGAACCCCCACCGCAGTATCCGGACGAACTTCCGCCGGGCAAGGCGAACTAGCGTTTAGCTCGAAGGGCCCTGAGCTTGCGGCCAGCCCCCACCCACCGGCTACGCCGGTCCCCCCTCCCCGGAGGGGAGGGATGGGCTCCACTCAGACGACGGCAATCTGGCGTACCCCTCCCATCGGGGAGGGGGGACCACGCGCAGCGTGGTGGGTGGGGGCTTGCCAAGCACACGGTGGGGGGCTGGTGCCGTCGCGAGAATGACGAGGTGCCCGCTTCATGTCCGGCGCATTACCAAAGTGACTGGAACGTCATTATTGGAGCCATTCAAAATGTCGCAAAGGCGGCGCGATCATGTCGGGAACATACCCTTATCGGAGCCGAATTGCGCCGCGATGCGGGAGCGATATCCACCCCGCCGGCGCAAGACGCTGGTGGCCGCCGGAGTTAGTCCGGGACCAAAATGACTTACGGAGACTAAAATGAACCCGATGCTGAAAGTATCGGCGGCCGTGCTGATCGCGGCCATGTCTGCTCTTCCGGCCCTCGCCGCGGTGAACGCCACCGTCGTCCTGGGCACCAAGACCGACATCGTTCCCATCACTGCCCTCGACGGCATGATCGCCAAGTGGGGCAAGCCTGAGCTCGACGCGCTGAGCAAGGCACCCAGCGTCATGGTGTTCGACACCAACAAGCTCTACGCCCCGGCCGACATCAAGCTGCTTGGCCAGGCCGACACGTCCGCAACCGTGAATCTGGTCAAGCTGCGCAGCGCCCTCGACGCTGATGCCAGCCTCAAGGCCTGGTTCACGGCCAACAAGATCGATGTGACCCATGTCATCGCGATCACCGACACCGGCGGCAAGGTCGGCATCTACACGTTCTAAGGCCGCGCGGCGCCGGGGTGAACCCGTCCCCGGCGCCTGGCCTGCTTGTTCCACGATCTCGAAGCCCAGTCTGCGATAGTGCGACTGGGCTTGACGTTTTTGACGGCGAGGCAAGAACTCTCCGACTGCTATTCGGCAGCCACAGCCGGGCGAAGGCCGCCTTCGCGCTCGATGAAAGCAATCACCACGTCGAGCCCTTCGCGGCGCAGCATGTCGCCGAACACATAGGGCCGGCCCTCGCGGACGCGCTGCGTGTCGGACTCCATCACTTCGAGGCTCGCATTCACGTAAGGCGCGAGGTCGGTGTGGGTGATGACCAGCAGGTCCGACTTGGTGATCGCGGGTCCGCCCTTGCGCGGGATCTTTTCGCCCTGCGCGACCGAGATCACATAGATGGTGATGTCGGCGAGATCGGGCGAGAAGGTTGCCGCGAGATTGTCGCCGCCCGACTCGATCAGCACGATGTCGAGGTCGGGGTGCCGGCGGTTGAGATCGGCGATGGCGGCAAGATTGAGCGACACGTCTTCGCGGATCGCCGTGTGCGGACAGCCGCCGGTCTCGACGCCAACGATGCGGTCCTCGCTGATCGCCTGCGCGCGGTTGAGGATCAGCGCATCTTCCCGCGTGTAAATGTCGTTGGTCACCACCGCCATCGAGTAGCGGTCGCGCATGGCTTTCAGCAGCATCTCGCAGAGCGTCGTCTTGCCCGACCCGACCGGGCCGCCGATGCCGACGCGCAGCGGACCATTCACGCTCATAGCAGCCTCATCACGACGAGGATCACGAACCCGGCGCCGATCCAGAAGCAGAGCGGAGAGTAGTTCTTGCGGTCGAGCGTCGCAAACGGTTCCGTGGGGAAGCGCTCGCGCCAGCCCTCGGTGTAGCCAAGGATGCCGCGTCCGATGAAGACGATCGCAAGCAGCGCGCCCAGCACCGTCAGCCACCAGCCGCCGCTGCCGTGGTCGGCGAGAGCCAATGCGACGATGCCTGCAGCCAGCAGCAGCAGCGACACGGCGAAGGTGAGCAGACGGCTGGGCATCTGCGTGATCCCCGGCGTGCCGATGACCGTTTGCGCCAGCAGCACCTGATTGCGGATCGGCCAGGTGCGGCCGAGCGACCACAGCAAATGGGCAAAAGCCACCATCAGCAGCGGCACGAAGGTGAGCGAGCCGACGAGCATGTTCATGAGCGGAAGACTCGCGTTCCAATTGTTTCGTGACGCATCTGCGCGATATCGGCTGCATAGGCGATGCCGCCAATGTCGTCGAGAGAGGCATTTTCCGCAGTTGCGGCCAGAGCCGCGACCGCCAGTTCCAGCCCGGCCATCACCTGGAGGCCCGCCGTCTGCCCCAGCGGGACGAGCCGCACGGCCACCGAGACTTGCGAATGAACCGACGCGGTGAGGAAGCCGATCAGCGTCTCGTCGAGCCCGAGCTGCTGCGCACCCGCAATGGCGCCGACGGCGACGGGGTAGGGGCAGGGCTGCGGTAGCCGCGCGAAGACATCGGACGGCCAGGCGCGGGCGGCGATGCCGAACGTCTCGCCGGTCAGCGAGGTTTCGAAGTGCCGCTCCCTGGCGGCGGCGAGGGCCAGCCCGAGATCGGCGAGTTCCGCCAGCGTCGCCGCATCGGCGTGGTCGCGATAGGCGTGGGCGAGGAGGATCGCGTCGGTCTTCAGCGCGCCGTGCGCCAGCGAGCCGCCGATCCAGTCCTTGAGCGTCGTCGCGTTCGTCACGCGCCCGTCGCCGATCGCCGTTTCGAGCCCCTGCGACCAGGCGAAGCTGCCGACCGGGAAGGCCGGCGAGAGCCAGGTGAGGAGGCGCTGCAGTGCGGCGGTGCCGGTCATGTCAGTGCGGCGCGTGGTAGGCGCCCTGCATCGGGATGAACGGCTCGGTCACGTCGCGGACTTCTGCCCCCAGCCCCTGCAGCATGGCCCTGGCCACATGATCGCGCGGCACGAGGATACGCTTCTTTTCGATCTGCGCGGTCATGTGCCGATTGCCGATATGCCACGCGATTTGTGCCAAATGTTCACCGCCCTTTGGCAGGATCTCAAGCAGCGGCTCGGGCGCCGCGACGATCTCCACGATGCGCCCATCCTCGAGCAGCAGGCCGCCAAAATGGTCGAGCGTGACGGCCTCGGGGAAGTCGACGAGCACCTCTTCTCCCTTTACATTCAGCACCTTGCGGCGAAGCCGGCGCTGGTCGGAGGTGAGGACGAGCTGGGCGAAGGGTTTGCCCTTGCCGTGGTTGGCGGGGAGCGCTGTGGTGGCTTTCAACATACCCCGACCTTACCGGGACAGTCGTTGGTGTAAAAGAGCAACCACACCCACCACGCCTGATAAGCCAGTTGCAGCAGGACGATAGCGAAATGGACGCGGCGGTCGGTGGACCAGATGGCGAGCGCCGCGAGGCCGAGGCTGATCGGGATCTGGACCCAGTAGTCGACCCCGACGCTGCCGGCATAGTCGGCGCCCTTCAGCACAGTATCGACGAGATCGAAGACCAGCGTCGCGGCGAAGGCGCCAAAGAACCAGTGCCGGCGGCTGAGGAAATAGTGCTCGTAGCCGTCATAGTCGTCGATCCGGTCCGGGACCAGCATCGCCGCCATCAGGAACAGCGTGACTGCGTAGCCGACGACGAAGGCGAAATTGCCGAACGACCAGTGCGGCACCTCGATGAGCGCAAACTCCCACCACCAGAACAGGACCATTTCGACCAGCACGAAGGCGGTCCACAGCAGATGGAGCAGCGAGACTTTTGCACGATTGGGGTTTTGGGCGAGGCTGGCGAGGCCAGTGAGCAGCCGCGCGATGCCGAGGCCGATAACAATGCCCATGACGATACGGACATGAATGAACAGATCGACAGCGCCAACGGTAGAGCTCACGGCGTCTGCACGTTCTCGGAGCAGGTGAGGACCGGGGCGGCGTCGAGCCCCTCGGTCACGTCATGGAGCGTCGCGTCGGCGCCCTTGTTCCACCATTCATACTGACCGGCGACGTATTTGGCGCCCGAGCCCGAGATGACATTGACGAACACCACGTCGTTGCCCTCGATCGGCACGATGGCGAAGAAGTTCGGCGCGGCATTAATATATTTGACCATCAACGGCTCCGTGCCTTCGCCGCAGCCATAGATCGCGGTGACGATCTGCACATCGCCGCTGAGGTTGATGCCGACATTGAGATCGACGGCCGCGAAGGCAGGGGAGGCGGCGAGCCAGAGCACTGTTGCTGTTAGGCCTCTCATTCCGGCGCGTGTCCCGGCCAGAACTCGTCGTCCAGCACCCGCTCGGCGTCGTACGGGCAGTCTTTTGGGAAAGCTGCAAGCGGCAGGCCTGTCTCAGCGGCGGCGACTCTCGGCGCCGCTCGATACGCCCTTTGGAGCACCGCTGCCGGGTAGGCACGCAGGCTTGGACTGTCTTCAATGAGCTTCGCGATCTCGTCGCGACCGATCGCGATGCTGGAAATCCAGCTCCCCGAGGAGATTTCAGGCTGATGTTCCCACTTGAGCAAATGGATCAGAATGATCGTCAGTCGGCTCTGGATTTCCTGCTTGTTGCTCCTGCCCAAGCTTTCGATCTCCTCGGCAACATTTTCGAGATCGACGCGGTCGAACTTGCCGTCGCGGATGAGCGCGCCTTGCTCGGCGGCCCAAAGCGCGAAATCCCCGTCATAGGAGGCCAGGTGCGTGAGGTCGATCTTGTTCATGTCGACGAATATAACGCGATCCGCCGGGATCGCAAACCGGCGCTAAAACAGGAAGTACCGCTGCGCCATGGGCAGCACGGTCGCCGGTTCGCAGGTCAGCAATTCGCCGTCGGCGCGGAC
>JBKJTB010000248.1:0-16464 GCA_046594305.1 Devosia sp.
CACGACGAGGCCCGCGCCATAGCGCGCGGCAAGCTTCCGCATCGGCCGGTCCGTGATGCCGGCCATGGGCGCCAGGAACGCCCGGTTCCGGATCGCCTGGCCGCCGATGCTCAAGCCGCAGGCAATATCATGCAAGAGTGCACCATTTTTACGCGAGTTGCGGAATTGCGCGAACAATAGTCATATTCGCTCCCGGCGCAACAGGGCAAACCGCCGCTTGTCCATCGGATAGTCCGCCGGTAGACCCTTCCCATGCCTGCCCAAAAAACCATCGCCGTGATCATCGTCGCCGCCGGAGTTGGGGAGCGGATGGGCGGCGGCCCGAAGCAATACCGGCTGCTGGCCGGCACGTCGGTGCTCGCCCGCAGCATCGCCGCGTTCGCCCGTCGCGACGATGTCACCTGGGTGCTGCCGGTGATCAATTCGTCCCACACGGAGCTCTATGCCGGCCTGAAGCTCAGCGAGTCCAAGCTCTTGCCCGCTATCGGCGGCGCGCCCGCGCGGCAGGGCTCGGTCCTCGCCGGCCTCGAAGCGCTCTCCGTGCTCGCTCCAGATCTCGTGCTGATCCAGGACGCCGCCCGCCCGCTGGTGGACGACGCTACCATCTCCGGCGTCATCGCCGCCCTCGGCGAGGCCGCCCTGCCCGTCGTTCCCGTCACCGACACCATCAAGCGCTCGTCCGACGGCCGCTTCGCCGAAGGCACTGAGGATCGCCGCACTCTCTTCGCCGCGCAGACCCCGCAGGGTTTCGCGTATCGCCCCATCCTCGACGCCCACCGTCGCGCTGCTGCCGAACCCACCGAGTTCACGGACGACGCCGCGATCGCCGAATGGGCCGGTATCGCTGTGGCGCTGACGCCGGGTTCGCCTCACAATATCAAGCTCACCCACCCGGCCGATTTCGAGCGCGCCGAGCGCCTGCTGGGAGGCACGCCCATGGAAACGCGCACCGGTTCCGGTTTTGACGTCCATTCCTTCGAGCCCGGCGATGCGGTCTGGCTGGGCGGCGTGCGCATTCCGCACACGGCAAAACTCAACGGCCACTCGGACGCCGACGCCGCACTGCATGCCCTCACCGACGCGATCTACGGCGCGCTCGGCGAAGGCGACATCGGCACGTTCTTTCCACCATCCGACCCGCAATGGAAGGGCGCGGCCTCCAGCCTCTTCCTCAAGCACGCCGCCGGCCTTGTGCGCGAGCGTGGCGGCCGCATCGTCAATCTCGACATCACCATCGTCTGCGAGGCGCCGAAGATCTCGCCGCACGTTGCCGCGATGAAGGCCGCGATCGCCGATGCCTGCGCCATCGCTCCCGGGCGCGTTGCGATCAAGGCGACCACCAGCGAGCAACTCGGCTTTGCCGGCCGCGGCGAGGGGCTGTTTGCGATGGCCACTGCCACCGTCGAACTGCCGCGGGAGGATTGATGTTCCACTCCTCGATCCTTGCCCTCGCGCAGGTCGTCAACCACACCCTGATCGCCCGCCGGCAGATGATCGTGACCGCCGAAAGCTGCACCGGCGGGCTCATTGCCGGCGCTCTGACGGACGTTCCTGGATCATCGGAGGCCGTGTTCGGCGGCTATGTCACCTACGCTAACGAAGCCAAGGCCGGCATGATCGGCGTCGACCGCGAGTTGATCCGCCAGTACGGCGCCGTGTCCGAACAGGTCGCGCGCGCCATGGCGGAAGGCGCGCTCAGGACGAGCGGCGCCGCTGTCGCCATCGCCGTCACCGGCATCGCCGGCCCCGGCGGCGGCACCGAGGGCAAACCCATCGGCCTCGTCCACTTCGCCTATGCCGACGGGGACAAGACCATCCATCTCGAAAAACGCTTCGGCGATCTCGGCCGCCAAATGGTGCGGGAGGAAACCGTCAAGGAAGCGCTTGGCTTGGTCCTCGATGGCCTGGGTATTGCCCGGCCCTAGGCTCCAACCAGCACGAAGACATTGCCATCTGGGGCCTCCATCACCGCGACGTGTCCGGACTCGGTGGCGAAGGGCTCGCGGATCCAGATGATCCCCTCGGTCGACGCGAGCTCCGCCCGGGTTGCCCGCACATCGTCGCAGAGCAATTCCACTTCGGTGATTGGCACATCGGCGTTGTTGCTGAGGACGAGTTCGGCGCCCGCCGCGTCCGGGAATCTGAGGCCAATCAGCGAGACATCCACGCCCGCCGAGCCGGGCCGGTCGATGCGCCAGGCCTCCTGCATCCCGAGCGACGCGTAGAACGCTGCGGACGCGCCGATATCGCGCGTAAACACCGACACGCACTCGATCTTCTTGATCATGATTCCCCCTCGTCGCCGCGAACAAATCGCGAACGACCGAGAGCTATCTCAGCGGGAAATTGAGGGCAAGCGTTTAGCCGAAGCGCCGATCGGCCTCGGCGACGAAGGCGTCCATGATCTCTTCCTGCTTGGCCGCAAAGGCCGGCTCGGCG
This sequence comes from Devosia sp., assembly GCA_046594305.1. Classification (GTDB taxonomy): domain Bacteria; phylum Pseudomonadota; class Alphaproteobacteria; order Rhizobiales; family Devosiaceae; genus Devosia_A. The sequence goes on from JBKJTB010000248.1 coordinate 2,440, forward strand.
ACGGCCGCGACCAGCGGGTTCGAGATCTTGAAGTCGATGTCGAAGCGCACGCGCGTTCCCTCGCCTTCGGGCTCGAACGACCATTTGCTGTCTAGGTAGGCGAACGGTCCGTCGACCGCCTTGGCGGTGATCGTCCGCGCCGCCGCGTCGATCTCGACGCGGCTGGTGTAGGCCTGCGTTACCGGGCCGAACTTGATGGTCATCTTGGCAAAGCGGACGTCGCCGGTCGTGCCGCGGTCGAGCTTCACATCCATGGCGCTGACATTGGGCAGGAAGCGCGGATAGTCCTCCAGGGCGCTGACCAGCGAAAACATGCGCTGCGCGAGATGCGGCACGTGGCGTTCAAAGAAGAGGTCAGGCATGGCGGGCGAGCCGGGCAGCTTTGAGCGCCGCGAAATCCTCGCCGGCGTGGTGCGACGAGCGCGTCAGCGGGCTTGCCGACACGAGGAGGAAGCCCTTGGTCTTGGCGACCGTCGCGTACGAATTGAACTCGTCGGGCGGCACATAGCGCATCACCGGGTGATGCTTGCGCGACGGCTGCAGATACTGGCCGATGGTGAAGAAATCGACCTCCGCCGAGCGCAGGTCGTCCATCAGCTGTAGAACCTCGTTCCGCTCCTCGCCCAGTCCTACCATGATGCCCGATTTGGTGAACATCGTGGGGTCGAGTTCCTTGGCCCGCTGCAACAGCCGGATCGAGTGGAAGTAGCGCGCGCCAGGGCGAACTTTCAGGTACTTGGACGGCACCGTCTCGAGGTTGTGGTTGAACACGTCGGGTTTTGCCGCGACGACGATCTCGAGCGCCCCCTCCTTGCGCAGGAAATCCGGGGTGAGAATTTCGATGGTCGTCGCCGGCGTCCGCGCCCGGATGGCCCGAATGACTTTTGCGAAGTGCTCGGCGCCGCCGTCCGGCAAATCGTCGCGGTCAACCGAGGTGATGACGACGTGGTTGAGGCCGAGCTTCTGGACCGCATTGGCGACGTTCTCGGGCTCGTTCGGATCGAGCGCCGTCGGGATGCCGGTGGCGACGTTGCAAAAAGCGCAGGCGCGGGTGCAGATCTCGCCCATGATCATCATGGTCGCGTGCTTCTTGCTCCAGCACTCGCCGATGTTGGGGCAGCCCGCTTCCTCGCAAACCGTCACGAGATTGTTCTCGCGCACGATCTGCTGGGTTTCCTTATAGACCGGCGAGCCGGGTGCCCGGACGCGGATCCAGTCGGGCTTGCGCAGAATCTCCGTGTCAGGCCGATGGGCCTTCTCGGGATGCCGGATGCGGCCTTCGAGCAGCGTAACCACTAGAACTCCTTACCCAGCGATGAGCCTGGCGACGATCACCACAATGATGGCCCCCACGGTCGAGGTGACGATCTGGCTGAGCCAGACATTCTTGATCGGCAGATTGATCTTGAGCGCGCTGAACAGATAGCCGCCCACAAAGGCGCCCAGCACGCCGCTGACCAGATAGGTCAACAGGCCGCCGCCGCCGACGATCCAGCTCGCCAGCCAGCCTGCGATCAGTCCGATCACCGCGAAAATGATGATCGCGCGGGTGTTGTTAGTGTTCAAAACCGGGCCTCCGTCCGATTGCTGCCGTTCCGGCATACTCATGTCCAAGCCTCACTTTGTCCCGGGTGACATATCGCGACGCCACCCCCCCGGATCAAGCCGCCTTCTTCCTATCTTGCGATAACGCGAGCGATGACGATGACGATGATCGCGCCGATCACCGCCGTTGCGAGGTCACTGACCCAGGCGTTGCCGATCGGCAGCGTCACATTGGCGAATTTGAGCACATAGCCGCCGACCAGCGCACCGATGACGCCGACCACCAGATTGCGCAGCAGGCCGCCGCCGCCCAGCACAAGGCTGGCGATCCAGCCGGCGACGAGGCCGGTCAAGAGGAAGATCAGAAGCGACTGGAGTTCTGGTGACATCGGCGTCTCCCTAGATGTTGAGCGCGCGACCGTAGGCGTCGAGCACGCTCTCCTTCATCATCTCACTGAGCGTGGGATGCGGGAAGATGGTGTGCATCAGTTCTTCCTCGGTTGTTTCGAGGTTCATGGCGACGACAAATCCCTCGATCAGCTCGGTCACTTCGGCGCCCACCATGTGCGCGCCCAGCAATTCGCCGGTCTTGGCGTCGAAGATGGTCTTGACCATGCCCTCGGGCTCGCCGAGCGCAATGGCCTTGCCGTTGCCGATGAACGGGAAGCGGCCGATTTTGATCTCGCGGCCGGAGTCCTTGGCTTTCGCCTCGGTCATGCCGACGCTCGCCACCTGCGGCTCGCAATAGGTGCAGCCGGGAATCCTGCTCTTGTCGAGCCCGTGGACCTTCAGCCCCGCGATGGTCTCGACCACGATCACCGCCTCGTGCTCGGCCTTGTGCGCCAGCATCGGCGGGCCGGCGACGTCGCCGATGGCCCAGACGCCCGCCACATTGGTGCGACCGTGATCGTCGACCACGATCGCGCCACGGTCGATTTTCACCCCGACCTTCTCGAGTCCGAGATTTTCCGAGTTGCACTGGACACCCACCGCCGAGATCAGCCGGTCACCGGCGACGGTCTGCTTGCTGCCGTCCTTGAGCTCGACATGCGCGACGACGCCGTCCCTGGTCTTGTCGACCTTGGTGACCTTCGCCTCGGTCATGAACTTGATGCCGCGTTTTTCGAACCGCTTCTTCACATGCGCGGCGATCTCGGCATCTTCGACCGGCAGGATTTGTGGCAAGAGCTCAATGATCGTCACCTCGGCTCCCATCGAGCGGTAGAACGAGGCGAATTCCATGCCGATGGCGCCCGAACCCATCACCACCAGCGATTTGGGCATCGCCGCCGGTACCATGGCCTCGAAATAGGTCCAGATGCGGTCGCTATCGGGCTCGATGCCCGGTAGCACGCGCGGCCGCGCGCCGGTCGCGACGATGATGTTCTTGGCCTTGTAGGCCCCTGCCCCCAGCGCATTCTTGGGCGGCGGCACCTGCGGCTGCATGATCTTTTTCTTGGTCGGCTCGACCTTGATCTCGGTCGCGGACGTCAACACCGCCTCGCCCCAGATCGTGTCGACCTTGTTCTTCTTCATCAGGAACTGGACGCCGTTGTTCATCTGCGCCGCAATGCCGCGCGAGCGCTTCACCACGCCGTCGATATCGAAGCCGAAGTTTTCCGCCGTCAGCCCGTAATCCTTGGCATGAGTCATGTGGCCGTAGATCTCGGCCGAACGCAGCAGCGCCTTGGTGGGGATGCAGCCCCAGTTCGAGCAAATGCCCGCCATGTGCTCACGCTCGACGATGGCGGTCTTGAGGCCCAGCTGCGCCGCGCGGATCGCCGCAACGTAGCCGCCGGGACCGGCGCCGATGATGATCAGATCGTAAGAGTCGGCCATGGCTTAGTCCTTTACCATCAAGAGCCAGTCCTGGCTGTCCGGTCCGCCGCCGGGAAATGGCACGATTGGGCGCTTTGTGCGCACGCTGAAGCCGCGCTGCTCGTAGAGCCGGCGGGCGCCGTCATTCAAATCTTCGACGATCGGCGCCAGTCCGCGCGCTGCCGTGTCTTGCCCTTTGGCCTCGGCCACATCGAGCAGTTTCGAGCCGATGCCACGGCTCCGCCAACCTATGTGAACGGCGAGCATGTTGATGTACCAGCAGCCGGCGGCTTCGCCTTCCAGTTCGTAAAGCGGCACGAAGAACGGCGGCGCGTCTTCGGGCGCCGCTTCCGCCTGGTCGGGCTCGCGATAGCCGAGTAGCATCCCGGCGATCTCGTCGTCGCACTCCGCCATCGTCGCGTTCCGCCAGGTGAAAGGACCCTCCGTGCCCAGCACGCGCATCCGACCGACTTCGATTGGATCATAGGTGCCGGCGGCATCCTTGCCTTCTGCCCAGCCGGAGGCCGGTCCACCATGTGCGGCGATGTTCACCAGCAGCGCGATGTCGCTCGCATCGGTTTTTCGCGCCGGACGGGTCGTGACGTCCGTGCTCACAGCCCGAGCACCTGCCGCACGACGGGCACGAGCCCCTCGCCGATCGCCCGCGTGTTCTCCGCATTGAGATGCACGCCGTCATTGGGATCCGGCTGCGCCACCGTCGATGCGTCGAAGAACGCCGTTCCAAGTTCCTCGGCGCGGCGCTTGTAGTAGGTGGCGAACAGCTTGCTCTGCGCGATCGCAATATCCTGGCCGAAATGGTCCATCATCTCGGGGTGGACGCTCGTCTTGCTCAGATGCGGCGGCGCCACGATGACAATAGCCGGCAGCGTCGAGCCATCCGTCGCCACGTGGCCGCGGATCACCTGCACCAGCCGCCGAATGCCATACGACGCCTCGAGCGCCGCGTGCCCATGGATCGGCTTGAGGTCATTGGTCCCCAGCATGATGATCACCGCATCGAGCGGACTGTGGCTCGCCAGCAGCGTCGGCAGTATGCGCGCGCCGTTGCGGTCGGCATTGGCATACCAATCGTCGTGCACCGTTGTGCGGCCGCCGAGCCCTTCGGCGATTACCCGCGCGGCGCCACCGAGCCCCGCCTCGAGCGCACTCGGCCAGCGGTCTTCATAGGCAAGCCGCGGCCCACCCATGACCGGGTTCGCACCATAGGTGATGCTGTCGCCATAGGCGAGGATGGTTTTCATGCCAGCATCATCACCGGGGTTTCGATCAGCCCCTTGAACGCAGCGAGAAGTTCGGCGCCCAACGCGCCGTCGACCGAGCGGTGGTCGCAGCTGAGCGTCACGGTCATGAACTGGCCGATCTTCACCTCGCCCTTATGGGCATAGACGCGCTCCTCGCCGACGCCGACCGCGAGGATCGTGCCGTGCGGCGGGTTGATCACCGCGGCAAAGTTGGTGATGCCATACATGCCGAGGTTCGACACCGAGGACGTGCCGCCCTGATACTCGGCGGGCGACAGCTTCTTGTTGCGGGCGCGGCTTGCGAGGTCCTTCACCTCTTCCGAAATCTGGCGCAGCGATTTGGTCTCGCAGGCGCGCACCACCGGCGTGAACAGCCCGCCGGGCACCGCCACGGCGACCGCCACATCGGCGTGTTGATGGTAGAGGATCGAGTCCCCGGCCCACGTCGCGTTGGCCTTGGGCACCTTCATCAGAGCGGCGGCCCAGGCCTTCATGACGAAGTCGTTGACCGAGAGCTTGTAGGTCGGCTTGCCGTCCTTGAGCGGGGCGGCCGCGTTGATCTGCTCGCGCGCCGACATCAGGGCGTCGATGTTGCAGTCGAGCGTCAGGTAGAAATGCGGAATTGTCTGCTTGGCCTCGGTGAGGCGCGCCGCGACGACCTTGCGCATGCCGTCGTTGGGCACGATCTCGTAGCTGCCCTCGGGATAGAGGGCCATCACCTGCGCCTTGGTCATGCCCGTCGCGAGCACGCCTGTGGCCGAAGCTGCAGCCGGCGCGGCCTTGAGCGGCGTCTTGCCGGACTTGGCGGCTTCGACGTCCGATTTCACGACGCGACCATGCGGGCCGGAGCCGTTGATCGCGGCAAGTTCAATGCCAGCCGCCTTCGCCAGCCGCTTAGCCAGCGGCGAGGCGAAGACGCGCGCACCATTGGAACTGGCCGGTGCCTTGGGTGCCGGAGCAGCGATCGCCGCCGTTCCGCTGACAGCCGATGCAACCGGCGCGGGTGCAGGCGCCGCCTTTGGAGCCTCAGCCTTGGGTGCTCCCGCCGCCTTGGGTGCCGGAAGAGGTGCGGCCGCCGGGACGGCCGCCGCCGTCTCGCCCTCGGTCAGCAGCACCGCGATCACGGCGTTGACTTTCACATTCTCCGTTCCCTCTGGAACGACGATCTTGCCGATCTTGCCTTCGTCGACCGCCTCGACTTCCATCGTGGCCTTGTCGGTCTCGATCTCGGCGATCACGTCTCCGGAGGAGACGTTGTCGCCCTCCTTGACGTGCCATTTGGCGAGCTTGCCCTCCTCCATCGTGGGGGACAGCGCCGGCATGGTGATGTTGATGCTCATGGCCTTCTCACTCGCCGATATCTTCGTTCCACAGTTCCGGATGCTTTTCGATGAAGTCGGCCATCATGTGCTCGCAGCGCGGCTCGTGATAGTCGACGACATCGACGCCCGCGAGCGTCATGACATCCTGGAACCCCTTGAAATTCTTGCTTTCCGCGACGACGACGCGAGAAATGCCGAACTGAATGATGGTGCCGGTGCACATCATGCAGGGGCTGAGCGTCGTGTAGCAGGTGACATCCTTGTAGGTCCGCTGCCGGCCGGCGTTCTGGATCGCGTCCATCTCGCCATGCAGGATCGGATCGCCCTTCTGCACCCGCCGATTGTGCCCGCGCCCAATGATTTCGCCATTGCGCACCAGCACCGAACCGATGGGAATGCCGCCCTCGCGCAGCCCAAGCTGGGCTTCCTCGTAGGCGGCATCGAGGAATTTCTGGTCGTCGGCGTTCGGGCTCATCTATCGGTCTCCGTCGAACAGAGATTGCCGCTCTTCGTTAAAGCCCAGCGGCGTATCAAACGGCCACAGCTCAGCCAGCGAGAACGCCACGTTGTCGAATGGCGCGGCACGCACTTCGTCGGCAGCCCGCCAGGTACCGATCGGCTGCCAGTCCGCACCATTCAGTTCGAACGCCTCGAGTGTCTGGCGGCGAGGGTCGATCAGCCAATAATGCGGCACGCCAGCCTCGGCATAGATCCGGCGCTTCGTTGTACGGTCGCGCTTTTCGGTCGAGCGGGACAGCACCTCGCACACGAAATCCGGACGGACGCTAATCCAATTCGTTTCAGGTAGACTGACCAGCCGCTCGACCCGCCAGCCGGCAACATCTGGTACCAACAGATCGTTATCGAACTTCACCTCGTTCTCGAACAGGAAGTACCAACCGCCGGGACCTCCTTGGCCCTTCTGGTAAGGGATTCCCAGTTCCATGATCAGCTTCGTCGCCGTCGCATTATGACGGTTAGCGGGCCGGGGCTGCGTCACCAGTTCGCCGTCGATGATTTCGGCGATAACACCCTCAGGCGCAGCTTCGATGTCAGCATAAGTCGCGCGCTTGGTGTCGTTCATCATCACCCCCTGTACGTCACAGCGTTCACCGCCGCGATGACTTCATCGACGTTCGGCAGTGCCAGTTTCTCGAGATTTGCGGCATACGGCATGGGCACATCCTTGCCGGTCACCCGCGTCGGCGGGGCGTCGAGATAGTCGAAGGCTTCGGCGACGACACGGGCGCAGAGCTCAGCGCCAATGCCGCCCTGCGGCCAGCCTTCTTCGACGGTGACGATCCGGCCCGTCTTCTTGACGCTCTCGATCACCGTGGCGCTGTCCATCGGACGCAGGGTGCGCAGATCGATCAGCTCGACATCGACGCCCGCCGCGACCAACTTCTCGGTCGCCTGGGTCGCGTAGCGCATGCCCATCGAGAAGCTGACGATGGTGACGTCCTTGCCGGCTCGTGCGATACGCGCCTTGCCGATCGGCAGCACATAGTCGTCAACCATGGGCACCAATCCGGTCGAACCGTAGAGAATCTCGTTCTCGAGGAAAATCACTGGCGTGTTCGAGCGGATCGACGCCTTGAGCAGGCCCTTGGCATCGGCCGCGCTGAACGGCGCCACGACATAAAGCCCCGGCACGTGGCTGTACCACGACGAAAAGTCCTGGCTGTGCTGCGCGCCGACGCGTGCCGCCGCGCCGTTGGGGCCGCGGAACACGATTGGCGCACTCACCTGCCCGCCCGACATATAGAGCTGCTTGGCGGCGGAATTGATTATCTGGTCGATCGCCTGCATGGCAAAGTTCCAGGTCATGAACTCGATGATGGGCCGCAGCCCCGCAAACGCCGCGCCGACGCCGATGCCGGCAAAGCCGTGCTCGGTGATGGGGGTGTCGACGACGCGCTGCGGGCCGAACTCCTGCAGCAGGCCCTGGGTGATCTTGTAGGCGCCCTGATACTCGGCGACCTCCTCGCCCATGATGAAGACGTCCTTGTCGCGGCGCATCTCCTCAGCCATCGCCTCGTTGAGCGCCTGGCGGACGGTCATCTCGACCATTTCGACGCCCGCCGGCAGATCGGGATCGGCCTGGGCCTCGAACTTCGGCGCAGCCGGAACTGCCGCTGCGGCCGGCGCGGCATCCGCGGCCTTCTCGGCTGCCACCGCTGGCGCCTCGGACGGTTCTGGAACGGTCTTCGCCACCGGCGCGGATGCCGGGGCAGTCTCGCCTTCGCCGAGGATCACGGCGATCGGCGCGTTGACCTTCACACCCTCGGTGCCTTCGGCGATCAGGATTTCGGTGACCTTGCCACTGTCGACGCTTTCGACTTCCATCGTCGCCTTGTCGGTTTCGATCTCGGCCAGCACGTCGCCGGGCTTTACAATGTCGCCGACCTTCACCAGCCATTTCGAGAGTTTCCCCTCCTCCATGGTCGGCGACAGCGCGGGCATCAGAATGTTGGGCATGAGACGAGTTCCCTGAAACTTAAGTCTGCGACACGGCGCCGAGGATGACACCCAGGCCAATGCCGATCACGACACAGGCGACGAAGGCGATACCGGCACGCTTCATGGCGCGGATGTGCGGGTCGGCGGCCGGGCCGACGATGGCGCGGATGTCGGCCATGTTCCACCAGCCGAGCTTGCCGTAGACGCGAACCCGCTGGCCCTTCGGCGCGAGGCGGAGGAGCTGCACCACCGAAATCGCGACGATGATCCAGGCGAAAACGCCCAGCATCGCGACGACCGCGAGGATGATCTCGATCACGCCGGTCATGACCGTGCCTCACGCCGCATAGATGTCGGTCCACAGCTCTGAGGCCGCCGGCTCCGCATCGGACGTGGCGAAATCCGCGGCCTCGGTAACGATGGCACGCACTTCGGTCTCGATCTGCTTCAGCGTTTCTTCCGTGCCATAACGCTTTTCCAGAATGCGACTCTTGACCTGCTCGATCGGATCGCGCTCGGCACGCATCGTGGTCACTTCGTCCTTGCTGCGATACTTTGCCGGATCGGACATGGAGTGGCCGCGATAGCGATAGGTCATCATCTCGAGAATATACGGCCCGCCACCGTCGCGGATGTGCTCGATGGCGCGCCGTGCTGCGTCATGCACCAGCCGGACGTCCATGCCGTCGACCTGCTCGCCGTCGATGCCAAAGCTCAGGCCGCGGCGCGAGAAGTCGGACTGCGCCGTGGCGCGCTCGACCGAGGTGCCCATGGCATAGCGGTTGTTCTCGATGATGTAGAGCACCGGTAGGCTCCACAGCTTCGCCATGTTGAACGATTCATAGACCTGGCCCTGGTTGGCCGCTCCGTCGCCGAAATAGGCGATCGAAACGCTCTTCTCGCCCCGATACTTCGCCGCGAACGCCAGTCCGGTGCCCAGCGACACCTGCGCGCCGACGATGCCGTTGCCGCCATAGAAGCGGTGCTCGTTCGAGAACATATGCATCGAGCCGCCCTTGCCGCCCGACAGGCCGCCCTGCCGTCCGGTCAGTTCCGCCATCACGCCCTTGGGATCGAGCCCCATGACCAGCATGTGGCCGTGGTCGCGATAGCCGGTAATCTGCGCGTCGCCCTTTTCAGTCGCCATGGTGATGCCGGTGACCACTGCTTCCTGGCCGATGTAGAGATGGCAGAAGCCGCCGATCAGCCCCATGCCGTACATCTGGCCGGCCTTCTCCTCGAAGCGCCGGATCAGCAGCATGTCGCGAAAAGCCTTGAGCTCGTCGTCCTTGCTGAACTGGGGAGAATTGGGAAGGGAAGCGGATTTTGCGGCTTTCGCCGCGGGCTTGCGCGCCATTATTCTGCTCCGGGGTACCGCAATAGGATGGCATTACGCCATTGGGCCGCAGGTTAGCGCAAGAGTTTCGTCCGACGCAATGTGCCTAATCTGTGAGCAGTTGCGGCTATCAGTCTATGCCGACTTCGATTTTTGGCATTGCCTCGATTTCAGTTGACGACGGCAATGAACTGGTAATCGGTTGACCTGTATTCGGATCGACCATCACCACCATGTCGCCGATTTGCGCCATCGACAGCAGCGCCCGGGCGCGCTCGGTCAGCAGGTCCGGATCGAGCTTCCTGGGATCGAACAAATCGACCTTGTGGCGGTAGGCATCGATCTCGGCCTGCAGCGCTGCCGATTGCACCTTGAGGTCGACGATATCGGCCGTCATCGTCTTCTCGCCCTCGATGCCGAAATTTCCGCCGATGGCGTTCCAGCCGAGATAGCCCTGAAATGCCAACAGGCCCGCGGTGATCAGCAGGCCGCGCCAGATGGAGGGACGACGGAGGCGGGTGGACATGCGCCAACCCTAGCCGAGCATGGTTGAGGGGCGGTTAAGCCGATTCACAGCAGCCAGGAAAACACCACGGCCATCGCCGTAAAGCTGACCAGCCCGATCACAGCGTAGACCTGGGACGAGCCGATCGGGTTGGTCTTGATGAACCCGAAGAAGCTGTTGATGTTGACCACATGGAACAGCGCCGCTGCGACCAGCACCCAGAGCCATTTGTCCGGAGGGGTGAACGCCATCGTTGCCGCCACGACAAGCCCGTACTCCACCACAAAGGCGAGCGGCCCGTTACGCCAGAGGCCGAACCCGACCTTGATGTCGCGGCCAAATCCGAGCACCGGCAGGTCCTTGAGATGCACGATCACATCGAGCAGCCAGTGCGAGATCGAGGCGAGAAGAAAGACCAGAGCCGCCTGCCAGCCGTAGAACGGCACCAGCGCCGCCGCCGGCACCAGCGCGATCACGTTCGTCAGCACCAGCGAGTGCGAGTATGGGTAGTGCTCGAAGACAATGTCGCGCTGCAGCGGCGACGTCCCCATCTTCGCTCGCTCGATGCCAACGAGCACGGTGACGCCCCACAGCAAGTCTGGGAAGCCCACCCCGACGAGGCTGACCCAGACCGGAGTCTCTGGGAACACCGCATGAAGCAGTTCGGCTCCGGCCAGGTGTCCAATGAACATCGCATCCCTCCTCGCCCGCCCCCGAGGGCGAGTGGACATGCGCCACCCTAGCCGGGGAGGGGCGGCTAAGCCAGCGGAAGCAACGGCAGCGCTGGCTAGACGATGACGAAGTCGTGGAAGGTAAGGCCCGCGGGCTTGTTGTCGAGGATCGCGAACTTGATGGGGGCGTCGCCGCCCTTCCCATTTTCGTCGTACCAGAGTTCGCCGTTTGACCTGTCGTAGATGATATGCTGGCTGGCCTTCTTGGCCGTGTGGCCGGAGTCTCTGGCAAGAAACTCACTGGAGGTGAGCGACGTGCCGACGTCGTAGATCTTGTCGTCCAGCGCGATCTTGTCCTTGCCGATCGTGAAGTTCGTGAGGTGGTCGAAATTGGCCCCTGAGCTCGGCGCGGTGTCGAAGCGGAACTGATCCTTGTCAGCGCCGCCGTCGAGCGTGTCGTTGCCGACACCGCCCTTCAGCGTATCGCTGCCAGCGGCGCCGGTGAGCACATCCTTGCCTTTGCCACCGTCGAGCAGATCCTTGCCCTTGCCCTTGCCGCCGTCGATCGTGTCGTTGCTGTCACCACCCTTGAGGGTATCGTTGCCGCCGGCGCCGGAAATCGTGTCGTCGCCCTTCTTTCCGTCGATCGTGTTGTTCTTGGAGTCGCCCGTGAGGAGGTCCGGCCCATTGGTGGGCTTGGTGCTGACGCTCGCCGCGATCGTGATGATGGCCTGGAGGGCTTGCGTCGAATTGAGGCTGGCGGGCGCGAAGTCGGTCACGGACACGCTGGTCCCGTCAGTTTTCCAGATTTGGTATCCCCCGCCTGACGAGGTGTAACCCACGAAGTACGCGTAGAGACCGTGCACCACAAAGTTGTTGGCGCTCAGGAAATTATGGAGCGGCTGGGTTCCGGGATCGGTGCCATCACTCACCCAGAGGCGACCGTCACCGCTCGTGAAAACCAGCTTGTTGTTGATCACGGTCAGGTTGGAAGGACTGGATGACGACGGCGTAAAATCCAGGTCAGCAAGCAACTTCGTCCCGGATTCGCTTCCGTCGGTTACCCACAGCTCACGGCCATGGGCGCTGTCGTAACCGCTGAAAAAGACCTTGTTCTGGAAAAACGTGAAGCCATATGGCTCCTGCACCTTATCGGTGACCCGGGTCGCGGTCGTGCCGTCGGTGACATAAAGGTACTTCTTGAGCGCTCCCCCGGGGGTCTGCCCACTGAACAGCACGCGCTCCGAGTGCTCGTCGTTGTAGATAAAGAAGTCCTGAGGAATTTCGACGGTGCTGAGCTTGGTCGCAGTCCCAGCGCTGCTGGACCAGAGATGCACGCCGGTCCCATCGTTTGCGTCGAAGAGGACAGAATTCTTGAACGTGAAGAATCCGCCCGTGGCCCCTGGATCGGAGTTCCCCGTCGGATTGATGTCCTGGAGCATGGTTGGCGTGCCCCCGCTGGACATGAAGAGTTCGGTGCCATGGTCCTTGTCGTTGCCGGCGAACAAAAGCTTGTTTCCGATTGTCCCACCAGTCGAGGGGGCAAGGTCGCCGCCGAGGAAACTGTCGCCGGTTGTGGTGACACCCCCCGCCGTTGCGATCCATAGCTCGACGCCGTGGGTGCCATCGTCCATCGACAGATACAGCGCGCCCGTGGTGCCGGCGACGCGGCCGGGGTTGGAATTGGCTGGTCCGATGCTGGAGACAGCCATCGAGGCGGTATCGAGCCGGTAGAGGTCGCGTCCATCGCCGTTGTCGGCGGACAGGTACACCCATTTGCCAACCTGCCCGAGGACCTGCGGATGCGAACCACCACTTCCGGGAAGCAAATCGGCCACAAGTTTGGCCGCGACGCCGTCGGTTATCCAGAGCTCGTCACCGTGGCCATCGCGTGCGGCGGAAAACAGAATGCGGGTTTCAGTCATGCCAAGCTATCCCCAGGAGACTCCGTCTGAGGATGGCATCTGCTTACTGGTCGGTGACCCCTCTGTTTGGAGGGATCAGCAGAACTTTGATTGTTCTGCCGGTCATGGTGGGGAGGGCGAGACTGGACTGGGTGGTTGTGGCCGCCCCCTTCCGTCAGCTCCGCTGACACCTTCCCCCCCTCGCGGGGGGAAGGTGCGCCGACTGCTGGCTCAGTTCAGCGCCTTGAACGCGCCCCTGCCCGCATAGACCGCGGCGCTGCCCAGCATCTCCTCGATGCGGATCAGCTGGTTGTACTTGGCGATGCGGTCCGACCGGCTTAGCGAGCCCGTCTTGATCTGCCCGCAGCCACACGCCACCGCCAAATCCGCGATGGTCGAATCCTCGGTTTCGCCCGAGCGGTGCGACATCACAGAAGTGTAGGCGGCGCGGTGCGCCATATCGACGGCGTCGAGCGTCTCGGTGAGCGTGCCGATCTGGTTGACCTTGACCAGGATCGAGTTGGCGACACCCATCTTGATGCCCGAGCGCAGCCGTTCGGTGTTGGTGACGAAGAGGTCGTCGCCGACGAGTTGGAGCTTGCCGCCGAGCGTCTCGGTCAGCGCCTTCCAGCCGTCCCAGTCGTCCTCGGCCATGCCGTCTTCGATGGTGATGATTGGGAACTTGCTCGCGAGCCCGGCGAGGAACTTCACGTTCTCCTCGGATGACAGCGACTTGCCCTCGCCTTCCATCTCGTACATGCCGGCTTTGAAGTATTCGGTCGCGGCACAGTCGAGGCCCAGATAGACGTCTTTGCCCGGCTCGTAGCCGGCGGCCGAGATCGACTTCACGATGTAGTCGAGCGCCGCTTCTGCCGATTTGAGGTTCGGCGCAAAGCCGCCCTCGTCACCGACATTGGTGTTGTGGCCGTCCTTGTGGAGGCCCTTCTTGAGCGTGTGGAAGATTTCCGAGCCGATCTGCACTGCGTGCGCAAAGCTCTCGGCGCCGACCGGCAGGATCATGAATTCCTGCATGTCGATGGGGTTATCGGCGTGCGCGCCGCCATTGATGATGTTCATCATCGGCACCGGCAGGATGTGGGCGTTGGGTCCGCCGAGATATTTGTAGAGCGGCAGCTCCGAACTTTCGGCCGCGGCCTTGGCCACCGCCAGCGAGACGCCGAGGATCGCGTTGGCGCCGAGCC
>JBKJTB010000100.1:0-3786 GCA_046594305.1 Devosia sp.
CGCGCTGCCATGCCGCCCTGTGAACGCGACGATGGCTTGAGGATCGGCTGCTCCGGCCGCCGCCCGGTCGCAACGCGCAGGCGCCGGATGAGCCACTCGATGCCGGCATAAACCACCTGCACCGGCCAGAACAGCACGTCGACGACCAGGCTCACCAGCCTGCCGCCGGCCGCCATCACCCGGTCGACGAGGCCCGGCGCCTTGGTTGGGCTGCCGTCGCGCTTGTCGTCGTGCCGCATGAAGCGCGACAGCAGCCAGATCAGCAGCGCCATCAGCGGCGCGATGGAGAACGCGATGGCGATACCGGGTCCGTATTGCAGCGCGCCGATCGCCTTCTCATAGGCGAGGATCGCATAGAGCTTGGTGGCCCCGCTCGGGCCGCCGCCGGTCATCAGGAACGGCAGGCCGAACTGGTTGAACGTCGAAATGAACGACAGCAGCAGCGTCACCACGATCACGTAGCGCAGCCCCGGCAGCGTCACATGCCGGAACCGCTGCACCACATTGGCGCCGTCGATCTCCGCCGCTTCGAGCTGTTCCTTGTCGACCGCCTTGAGGCCCGACAGCAGCAGCAGCACGAAGAATGGAATCCCCTTCCACACGTTCACCGAAATGACGCTGCCCATCGCCATGTGCGGATCGCTGAGCCAGCCCAGCGGCCGATCGATGATGTGGAGGCCTTGCAGGACCGGATTCAATCCGCCGAACAGCGGGTCGTAAATGCTCTTCCAGGCCAGCGCCGTGACGATCTCGGGCACGATCCAGGGCAGCAGCATGATGCCGCTCAGGAGGGCACGGAACGGCAGCCGGCTGTTGAGGATCAGCGCCAGCGTCATGCCGACGACGAATTTGATCGAGAGCGACCAGAAGGTGAAGTTGATGGTGTTTTGCAGCGACAGCACATAGTCGCTGTTGCTGAACAGCCGCTGGTAGTTGCGGAAGCCGACGTTGAACGTCTCGCCGGTGTTGAAGTTGAATGCCGTCAGGCTCAGCATCATGGCGCTGATGAACGGCCAGAAGATCAGCCCGGCCATGATCGCGACCATCGGCAGCACAAACAGATAGCCGACCTGCCAGTCGCGGCCCAAGACATCGCGCAGCCATTTGCTCCGCGACACCGCCGGTGCCGCGAGCGGCGCCCTCAATGCAACCCGATCGTCCATCGTGGCACTCCCCGGGGCTCGCGCCCCTCTTTTATGGGCGCGTTTCGCCTTCGGCAGAACAAGCCGGTGAGGCGGGCGCATCGCTGCGAGGAAGGGGGCGGCCCGTAAGCCGCCCCGCCCGTCGGACCATGTCCTTAGGGCTGCATGATCCCGCCCTCTTCGAAGAGCTGGACGATCTTGCCATGCGCATCGGCCACAGCCTCCGCCGGCGTCATGCGCTTGGCGATCGCATTGCCCACCGATTGCTCGACGATGCCCTGCGCCCGGATCGCGCCGAACTGCGGCGCCGGCTGCGCCGGCCAGGTTTCGCCGAGGAAGGGCTTCGCTACGCTCACCTGCTCCTTGATGATCGCGTAGTTGGGATCGGCCGCGAGCAGTTCCGGGGTCCACAGATTCTCGTAGGCCGGCATGAACAGCCCGCCCGCGATCGAGGCCATCTGGTTGAAGTTCGCGGGATCGATCAGTTCCAGCGCCAGTTTCTTGGCGAGGTCCTTGTTCGGCGCGTTCTTGAAGATGGTGAGCCAGCCGCCGACATTGCCGCCATCGCGGCTGTCGCCATTGTTGGCCGTCGGCGCGCGCAGCAACGCGATGTTGGGGAACACCGGATTGTTGTTGCGCTTGGCGTTGGCATAGACCGAGAACGCGTTGTGCGTGTAGCCGATGCTGCCGGCGAGGAACGCCTCGTTGTTGCCCGTGTCGTTCCAGCTCTCGACCCCCGGCGGCAGCGCGGCGGCATACTTGCCGTTGCGGTCGTAGGTCTCGGCCAGCCACTCGTAGGCCGCAACCGTTTCGGGCGAGTTGAACTGCACGATCTGCCCGGTCGCGTCGGTGAAGTGACCGCCGAACGCCTGGATGAGCAGCACGAGATAACCGTAGCCGTCGCCCGACTGGTTCGGTGTCAGGCCCCAGCCGTAGAAGTCGGGGCCAGAGACGGCGAGCGCCGCCTCACGACGATCGCCGAAGGTTTTCAGCGATGCCGGGTCGATGCCCTTTTCCTTCAGCTTGTCGCTGCGGAACATGAACGACGTCGTCGCGCCGAGGAACGGGATCGACTTCCACTTGCCGTCGAACCGGCCGTTGATCTCGGCATTGATGCCCGGCATGATATTGCCATAGCGCTTGATGGCTTCCTCGACGACATCGGTGACGTCCTCGACGAGGTCCAGCGCGTTCATCTGCGAGATATTGACGTTGCTGGTGTAGGCGAAGTCCGGCGGATTGCCGGCCCGCACCGCGGCAGTCATCTTGCCCAAGAAATCGCCGAACGATTCCGCGTTCGTCGTCGAGATATCGAGCTCGACATTGTTGGTCTTGGCGAAGGCCGCGACGGTGTCGCGGAAGATGTTTTGCGCTTCCTCGAAATACTCGGTGCGGTGAATGACGGTTAGCTTGCCGGTCGCGCCCTGCGGCAGGTCGAGCTCCGGAGCCTTGTCCTGCGCGAACACCGGCAGGCCAGTGCTGACGGCAGCAAGGCTTACGCCTGCCAGGGCACCAGCCTTGAGCAACTGGCGACGGCTAATCTTGTCGAAGTCCATGATATACGTACCTCCCAGGGGTCGATTTATGATTGACGACGAAGTGGCCCGCCGGTTCGCGCAGCTCGATTGCCCCCTCGGCCAATCGGTCCTCCCTGCACGTTTTCCGGCGTTTTCCTCAAAACCCCGCCTGCGGACACCAAGACCTTAGCGTCGGTTTACTGGTTGTGAAAGCGCTTTCTCGTCCACCCCGATCACGGCTGAATACCCTCCGAACCGCGTCTCCAATGGCAAGGGTTGCCCGCTCGCCCGCACACGGCTAAGCCCCATTCAACACAGCAACGGACCCACCATGCCCCTCACAACGCAACAGCTCGACGCCGCCCTCGCTCACGCCGACGCCCACATGGATGCCTCGCTCGAACGGCTCACTGCACTCATCGCCATCAAGTCGATCTCGACCGACCCCGCCTATGCCGGCGAGTGCAAGCGGGCCGCCGACTGGCTCGTTGCCGACCTCACCTCCGAAGGCTTCCGCGCCTCGGCCCGACCGACGCCCGGCCATCCCGTCGTCGTCGCGCACGGTCCCGCAGTCGCAGGCCCCACTGCCGTCTTTTACGCGCACTACGACGTGCAGCCGGTCGATCCGATCGAACTGTGGAAGACCGATCCATTCACGCTTACGCCGATCAAGCAGCCCGATGGCGAGACCTTCCTCACCGCCCGCGGTGCCTCCGACGACAAAGGCCAGTTGCTCACCTTCGTCGAAGCCTGCCGCGCCCTCCGCGCCGCCACCGGCACGCTGCCGATCAATGTCAAATTCTGCCTCGAGGGCGAGGAAGAATCCGGTTCGAAGAATCTAGCCGCGTTCCTCGCAACCGCCAGGGACGAGCTCAGCGCCGACATCGCGCTGGTCTGCGACACCGACCTGCTCGACGCAACGACGCCCTCGATCACCACGATGCTCCGCGGCCTCGTCGGCGAAGAGATCGAGATCACCTGCGCCGAGATGGACCTCCATTCCGGCATGTACGGCAACGCCGCGCGCAACCCCAACCAGGTACTCGCCGAGATCATCGCAAGCCTCCGCAACCCGGACGGCTCCGTCGCCGTCGCCGGCTTCTACGACGACGTCGACGAACTTGACC
>JBKJTB010000167.1:0-8097 GCA_046594305.1 Devosia sp.
TTTTCATGAAGCGGTCTGTTCATTTGTACCCGGAAAGTTGACCGTTGCGGCAAGCCCGGGGTTGGCATTGGCAAGGGAAATGGTCGCGCCATGAAGGTCGGCAATGGCCTTGACCATGCTCAGACCTAAGCCAGTGCCCTCGGTGCTACGGCTCTTTTCAAGTCGGTACAACCTGCGGAAGACCTTTTCATTTTCGTCGTTCGGGATACCCGGGCCATCGTCCACGATACGAGCTGTTACCCCGCCATTTTGCCGATAGACGAACATGCCTATGCTCTTTCCCCCTTTAGCGTGGCGGATCGCATTTTCGATGAGATTGGCAAAAAGCTGGGTCAAGAGATCGCGATCTCCTCTTATCACAGTGGGATCGGTTGCATCGAAAGACAGCGTAAGCGTTTGGCCGTTTTCAAGCGCGACGTCTTCGTAAGCCTCTGCCAAAACCGACATGACCGATGCGAGCGAAACATCCGTGAACCGTTCGCGACGAGCTCCAGACTCAATTTGGGCGATCCGCAATAGAGCCTCGAAGGTCGCGTTAATCCGCCCTGCCTCGATTTGCGCTTGCACGAGCTCGGCGGCATTGCCCTGACCTCGCTCGGCCATCTCAAGGGCGCCTTCGATGATGATCGACAGCCTGTTCAACGGCGTCTTCAGATCATGAGCGATATCCACGCTCACCTGACGCATGCCTTCCACAAGCGCGCCAAGTCGGTCGAGGGCGGCATTGATTTGTCCGGACAACACATCGATGTCATCATCGGCCCCTCGCAGCGGTATTCGCGCCGCGAGGTCGCCCTGGCCGACTCGCCCCATGGTGCCGCCGATGGCGTCCATTCTCTTACGGACAGTCCCGGCGAGGAGAAGGCCCGCGGCGACCGCAATCGCGGTTGCGATGGCGCCTGCCCATCCAAAACTGCTCAATGCCAGCCCGCCCAGTTCGTCCGTCTCCTCAAAGCTCGAAGCGACTACGAGGACGTTCCCCGCGATCACGCCGCGACGTGCACGATAGCGGACGCCCGATTCCAGACCGAAACTGGAACCGGCCACTGTCGATAGCCCGGGATTTGCGGTTGCGGTCTGGACATTGCCCGCAAGCAGTCTCCCGGCCCCATCGGCGAGATAGAATACCCGGTCGTGGTCCTGCGTCGATGCCACGTATGTGTGCACCGTCCCGACAAGGTCCTCCAGGTCACCGTCGCTGTAGGACCTGGCTATCATGTCGAATGTTTCCGACAAGGTCCGATCCAATCGCTCATGCAGGTCTGTCGAGATGATCTGGTAGGCTAGAAAGCCTGCGATCACGAAGGTGACGAAGAACAATCCCGAAAATATCAGGGCCAGCCGGAATGCCGTACTCCGAAAAGTCTCAGAGCGGAGCATGGATGCTGTAACCGGTGCTGCGAACCGTATGCAGAAGTGCGATCTCAAAGGGTTTGTCGATCTTGGCGCGCAGCCGGCTGATGTGGGTTTCGACCACGCTAGTTTTCGGATCGAAGTGGAAGTCCCAGACGCGCTCAAGCAGCATCGTTCGGGTCACGACGCGGCCCTCGTTGCGCATCAGCACCTCGAGCAGGGTGAACTCGCGTGGCTGCAGGTCGATCTTCTGGCCGTTGCGGCGAACCGTGCGTCGCGCCATGTCCAGTTCGAGGTCGGCGACCCTGAGAACGGTTTTCTCAGCCTGCACGGCGGGACGACGACCCAGAGCGTTGATACGGGCCATAAGTTCGGAAAAGGCGAATGGCTTGACCAGATAGTCATCGCCCCCGGCTTCCAGTCCGTCGACGCGATCATCAACGCCTCCGATGGAGGTAAGGAAGATCGCAGGGGTCTGTACGCCGGACGCCCGTAATGCACGGACCAGCGACAGCCCGTCGAGGCCCGGCAGCATCCGGTCCACCACGAGCACGTCGTATGGCGTGTGTGTTGCATGGACCAGCGCGTCCCGCCCATCAGCGAGCGCCTCGGCCATGTGGCCGGCCTCAAGAAGGCCCTTGACCACATATTCTGATGTACGCGGGTCATCTTCGATGATCAGGATACGCATAGTCGGCAGACCTTGTTTTCGTCATTGCAGAAGAGCTTCGGGTGTATCGCCGCCTGCATTGGAATGCGGGCGGCGAATAGCGTTTTACTTTGTCAGGCTCTCACGTCGGACCCCGTCCGTCGCACCATAGTCATATAGACGACAATACCTGCAATTACGGCGAGGAACATCAGACTGGTGGTGGTCGTGCCGAAGCCCATCCCGCCGTAGTCGGTCGGTTGTGACAAGAGATCGCCAAGCGAGGCGCCGAGGGGACGGGTGAAGATGTAGGCGAGCCAGAATGCAAGGATCGCGTTCATCTTGAACGCAAAGTGACCTATCGCAATCACGGCGATGACTGCGCCAAAGACGAGGCCAGTGGTGAGATATCCCACACCAAGCGCTTCCGACACATAGTCGCCGGCCGCGGTGCCGAGCGCGAAGGTCCCGAGCACGGCGAGCCAATAGAAGACTTCTCGCCTGGTGGTGACGACAGTATGGATCGAGAGTGTCCGCTCGCTGGCGTACCAGGCGGCAAAGATGGCCGCGAGGATGACCGTGCAGGCGATCGTGGTTGTCTGAAGGGGAACGCCGAACGTATCGATTAGGTTGTCTGTCAGCAGGGTGCCGACAACACTCACCATGACGACGGCGGACCAGTATGCCCAGGGCACGTATCGCTTCTGGGCAAACTGCAGGACGAGAACGCCGGCCAGAATGGCCGACATAAGGTAGGTTGTAGTTTGGAGGCCAAGACCGAGATTAAGCGCGAGGAAGTCGGCGGCGGTTTCGCCGACGGTGACAGCCATCAGCTTGATGATCCAGAAGTCGGGCGTGACTTCGGGAACGCGATTGGGCCGGGCTTCGGTTGCCTGTAGGGTTTGGGTGATCATTTTGTGAAGTTCCTGCTGTGTGGGGCGTGCGCTATGCGCCCATGAGGGCGAGAGCCTGGGCGAAGAATTCGTCGGCTCGTTTGTCGTCATCGGCGTTGCAGCGCTCGATGCCCTTGGCCTGAAGTTCCTCGAATTTTGGCTTGTAGGCCTCGGAGGCGGGTGAGACTGCCGCTGTCGCCCGAACATCGGCCAGCAGGTCTTCGCAGGGCAGCGCGCGACCGTTCGCATCGGTGATGGCAGTCACGTTGCCAACGTTGGTCGGCTTGACCGCCGGATTGTCGAGGACCTCGACCAACGCGGTCAGCGCGGCGGCAGCCTCAGCGGGAACCGGACTCGCGGCACGCAGGGACGCAATGGCAGCATCCGACGCGTCATCGATCACGCCCCATTTATCGGCGGAGCGCGAGCGAAGCTGCGAGGCCCCGGCGTCCCAGGCCGTCTCGAAGTCGGTGATCCGGGCGGCAGCCTTACCAAGGTCGCCGGCGGTAGTGAGGGTCAACGCATCTGACACGATCGTCCGCAAGGCGGAAAGATCGCCGAGTTCGGTAAGCGTGGTGGCAGCTGCCGCGGGAAGCGTGAAAACGGCGGATGCAACGATGGGCATGGTTGCAATCGCAAAGGCGAGCAGAATTCGTTTCATGGTGTAGCTCCTGTTAGCGCCGATGGCTTTTGGGGGAGGCGCAACGGGAGGAGCTTGAGGCGGCAGGGTTACGGGTCGTTGGCGGCATCCATACAGATCGGTAAGGAACGCCGAGCGCTCCAGACCTCGACGACCGATCAAGAGCGCGGCCGCCTTTCGGCGCCGCGCCCTTTCTGCAACCTAAGCAACGATCAGTCTGCGGCTTCGGCGCCACCCTTGTCCTTGTTGACGTCGATGCTGACCGGCGAAAACCCCGCGGCCGCCAACTCGAACGTGATGACTTTAGCGGTCTGCGTTGCGTGATAGATGCCGTTCGGATTGTCGCGGAAGTGACCGGCAATCGCGGCGTCATCGAGGTGGACACGAGCCTCGCCATTTGCCGGCACGCTGAAACCCGGAAGAGGCTTGAAATAGCTCTCAGTGGCCCCGGTGTCGGCATCCTTGACCGTGAGGTAGAGGCTGAAGTCCTTCACCTCGACGGCAGTGCTGTTGGTCACCAGCAACTCCAGGTGGTCAGGTGCGTCCTTTTTGGCGGCGAAATCGTAGTTGTTCTCGACCAGTGCCTCTTTGATCGCGAAGGGTGCGGCCGCGCCAGACTGGGCAATAGGATCGGCGAGCGACACGGGGGCCTTGTCCTCGAGATCGTTGAGCCCGTCCCCGTCGGTGTCCGGGTTCATCGGATCGGTTCCGAGGAGAACCTCGGACGCATCCGGAATGCCGTCGCCATCGGTATCGAGGCCGGCGGCATATGCGCCGTGAGAGAGCATCAGGGCGGTGACCAGCGCGAGGCTGGACAGAGTCAGGGTTTTGAGCGGTTTCATCGTTCTATTCCTTTGAGAGACGGTTGGGGTCGAGGCGACGCACAAACAGCAGGAGGCTGAGCGCCAGGGCGATTGCCAGAAGCCAGACGAGGTCGCTGGATTTCTCGGCGAGGATCGGCATCAAGGGCTGGCCTGCATAGGTGTCTTTGATACCGAGGACGGCGAAACTCAGCCGCTCGAAATGCTTGGTGGGCGACGCCACCTCGATGCCGTTGCGGATGGTTTCGTAGGTTGAGAAGGACTGCAGAATTTCGATCTGCTGGGGTTTTGCAATTTGCAGCTGTTTGAAGACGCCACCTGCCACCTGGTTGTCGGGATCGAGCGTGTCGCCGATCTGCGGCGCAATCAGGACGAAGCTGAGCCACACGGTGAAGGCGAGCAGCAAAGCGTTCGGCAGCTTCTTGGCCCAGAGGGCGCATATGAACCCGAGTAGGAAGAACGCCACGGCGTAAAGGCCGGCGGCCGACGTCACGATGGCAAGCCGCCCGATGTCATCGACGCTGAGGGAAACGCCAGAGATTAGCGTGACTGCGATCCCGGCGACGATGAAGGCGAGGATCAGACCTGCCGAGATTATGGTTGTTCCGGCAAGAAATTTGCCAGCCAGAAACTGCCATTGGGCAATAGGGCGCGTAACGATGAGAGCCAGTGTCTGGCGTCCCCGTTCACTGGCCGCTGCGCGGTAGCCGATCAGGATGCCGATGATGGCGCCGATGATCTCGACATGCTCCACGAAACCGCGCAGCAGTTTCAACGGATAGAACGCTGGATCTGGGATGGAAGCCGCATCTTTGCCCAGGGCGATTAGGCCGGCCTTTGCTTCGATATAGGTCGCGACATCCGCCTTGAGAGCGATGGCGGCCACCGTCAAAGCGACCAGGGACGCAACGAGGAGGAACGTCGTCATCAGCAGGATGAAACGGTCCTTGAGGGCGTCTCTGATATCCTTGCCGGCAATGGTCAGCACAGGCTGGAGTAATTCACGCATTGTAGTCTCCCTTGGTCATGTCCATGCGGGCAATGGCCCGGGCCGCGAGGCCGCCGAAGCCGAGCGCTGCCACAAAGAGGGATGCGGCTGCTGGGATGGCGGCGCGGTCGATGAAGTTGGCAGGCAGAAAGTCGAGCAGCTGCGCGGAGATGATCCGGTAGGCCTCGGCCAACGAAAATGAACCGAGCGCCCATCCGGTGATCTGGAAGAAAGCAGACGCAGGTGGCTCGGCGAGTGCCGACACCGGGTTAAGCGCGGCGACGGGATTGATGTTCGAAGTAATCTGCGGAAGGACGAAGGTCAGCGTGAGCCAGATCGTAACCGGGATCAGGAGCCCCACGGTTTCGGATTTGGCGGAAGCGCCAAACCACAGGCCCAGGAAGCCGAAGACCAGGAGATATAGGCCCGACGTGCCGTAGAATGCAGCAAGTTTGAGCCAGCCGCCTGCGTCGAGACGGAACTCCGGCAATGCCAGGAACGTCGCCGTGTTGATCAGTGCAGCGAAGACAACGAGCGCCGCGATTGCGACAATCAGGGCGAGCGATTTGGCGATGCCCAGGTCCGCGGGGCTCAGGGGGCGGCTCCCGAGCAGCGGCATGGTACCGGCCTTGCGCTCGGCGGCCATCAACTGATGACCGATGACGATGGCGGCCAGCGCTCCGATCAGCGATACGTAGGTCGCCATGTTTCGCAGCAGGGCCAGCGGCGACGTGTCCAGGACCGGATTGGGGGGGATCGTCTGGCCCTGGGCGCTCATGAACTCCACCGAGCGTATGTAGATGGCATTCACGGTCGAGGTTGCCGACCAACCAAGGTAAGCCGAGACGATAACCAAAACGAGGAACAGCAGCGCCAGCAGCGCAACGGTACGCTCCCGCAGCAGGGCGGCGAGCGAGTGGCCTGCAAGCAGACCGATCTTTGATGGCGAGCGGGCAGTGTCCATCACGCGGCCCCTTGAGTCTGGACCGGCGTTACAGAGAGATATAGCTCTTCCAATGAGCTTTCGCTGCCGTAGCGCGCGGTGACCTTTTCGATCGTGTCGCGGAACACCAGCTCTCCCTGATTGAGAACGCCGATGCTGGTGCAAGTCCGCGAGATTTCGCTGATGAGGTGCGTGTTCATGAAAATGGTCGTCCCGAACTCTCGGTTCAAGCGCACGATGAGGTCGCGCAGCGTCTTGATGCCCATCGGATCAAGACCGGAGGTCGGCTCATCCAGAAAGAGGACGTCGGGACGGTGCAGGATGGCCTGCGCGAGGCCGATGCGTTGCCGCAGTCCTTTCGAGAACGAGCCGACGAGACGGGGTGCCAGGTCCCGGCAATCCAGAAACTCGAGGGTTTCATCGATCCTGCGATCAGCGTCCTCGACACCGGACAGTTTCGCGAAGAATCTCAGGTTCGAACGCGCACTCATCGTGTCGTAGAGGCGAACATTCTCGGGCACGTAGCCGATATGACGCCGTGCCTCGAGGCTCTCGGCGGTGACCGACTTGCCGCACACCAGGGCCGTACCGGAGGTCGGCTTCAGCAGCGTCGTGAGCATGTGAATGGTGGTGGTTTTTCCCGCGCCGTTATGGCCAAGAAAACCGAACACCTCTCCCTGCTCGACGTTCAAGGAGAGGTCCTTGACGGCGACATGATCGCCATACCGCTTGGTCAGATGACTGGTTTGAACAACGAACGTGCTCATGCTTGGCTCCTGAATCGTGATCGGTTCCGGGTCGGCTCCGCGGCCCTTGTTCGATCAACTTGTCAGGCCATCGTTGCCCCCACCTGTCGGGCGCCATACGGATCGGTAAGGTTGGTGGGCATGGTCGCATCGCGACGGACCTTACGGATCGGTAAGATCGGGGAGATAACGGCGTATTGTCTCGCGCCCAGAACAGGCGGGTCAGAACTGGACAACGCTAACCCGCGAGAGAACGATGAACCGAACCAGCCTCATTTGCGCCGCCCTTGTCGCCGCCGCAATTACGCTGATCTCTGTTGGAGGCAGCGTAGCGCACCCCACGATCGCTGTGTCTCCGGGCCAGAGCGTTACTCAGACGACCTTAGCTGCCCCTACACAGCCAAGTTCGCCTGATGTGATTGTGGCGCTCTCGGATCTGGTAGACCTTGAGCGGACAATCAAAGCCACGAGTCAGGAGGAACGCGAGAAGTTCAAGATCAACGTTTCCAGACCGGCCGTGCACGACAGGTTAGGGTAGGCTTCCCGGCGCAGACAAAACTGGCTTCCGGAGGCGCTCGTCACTCGCTACGCACTGCGCCTCAAGATGGAGAGTACACATGGACAAGATTGCAAAACGGGCCGGGATCGCGGTTCTGGCTTCGATAGTGGCAACCACGGCGTTCGCCTTTGAGGACCAATGGCAGCCATCGACTAAAAGCCTGTCGGCATATGTGGCCGATGGCTACACGCTGTCGCAGCCGACGGTATTGCATCTTTCGCCGTTCGATCGCGTACAGTACCGGTACCACCTGACCAAGGGTCAACTCGTCGCTCAATGCACCGAAAACGTAACCACTCGGAAATCGGTTGTCGTTGACAAGGTCCTGGCGTGCACTGAGCTGGTGGCACCGTTTCAGAAATAGCGAATGGAAGCTTAGTCAGCTTCAACTTGTGGCCGACTTGACGCCGAAACGAGGGCGCTCAGCGGTTTCTGCTCGACCGCACGGTCCGCAGCCGCTCTACCGAGGGATGGCCTATCTGGCAGACGGATATCGTGCCGTCGA
>JBKJTB010000175.1:0-2776 GCA_046594305.1 Devosia sp.
ACGGTGGTTCATTCATTTGTGCCCTGCAGCAGACAGTCAGCACAGTTGCGGTTATAGGAGCGTCGTCCTGAACGGGTCTTGATCGGTCCATTCATTCTCCGTTCATCCGCGCGGCGAGGGGGGCTTGAACCCCGAAAAACACCCCCTACATCATGCTCGTCCGCTGCAATCCTGCAGGGACCGGGACACCCGGGAACGGCTTTCGCCTCAGAGAGGGAAGGCACGTGGGACACCCGCTAACACGTTGCTCAAGCTGGAGAATGTGACATGCAGACCGTTGATTTCACCCCCTTCTACCGCTCCACCGTCGGTTTCGACCGGCTGTTCAGCCGCCTCGATGGCCTCGTCGGCCAGGAGGCCAAGACCTACCCTCCGTACAACATCGAGAAGGTCAGCGATAATTCCTACCGCGTCTCGATCGCCGTCGCCGGCTTCGCCGACAGCGACCTCGTGATCGAGTCCAAGGAAAACTCGCTCACCATCAAGGGCGCGAAAGCCCCCGCCGAGGACAAATCCCGCGAGTTCCTTCACCGCGGCATTGCCGAGCGCGCCTTCGAGCTGCGCTTCCAGCTGGCCGAATACGTCGAAGTGAGCGGCGCCGCCCTCGAGAATGGCCTGCTTCACATCGAACTGAAGCGCGAGCTGCCCGAGAGCAAGAAGGCCCGCACCATTGCCATCAACGGCACGGCGCCCAAGGCGATCGAAACCGTCGTCAACTAATTCCGGTCACGAACGGCCTGTTGGGCCGAATACCGACCGGAACAGGCGAACGGAACATGCGGTTGGCCGAGCGAGCCGTCTTCGGATCGATCGGCCAGAGCAAAGAAGATGAGGCGTGGAGCGACAAGCTCCGCGCCTTTTTCGTCCAAGACGGAACCAGCGCAGCCAGCCGATTGTTTGAGTGGTTTACTGCGTCAACCTCGAGGACATCATGCTCAAGAAGAATCCGGATACCGGCATCGAATCCAACACCAAGACCGCCATGATCGAGCTGCTTAACGCGCGCCTCGCCGACGCCATCGATCTCGCGCTCATCACCAAGCAGGCCCACTGGAACGTCAAGGGCCCGACCTTCATCGCCGTCCACGAATTCCTCGACGAAGTGCGCGATGAGCTCGACGAGCACGTCGACATCATCGCCGAGCGCGTCGCCCAGCTCGACGGCATTGCGCTGGGCACGGTCCAGGCTGTCGCCGAAGCGACCAAGCTCGCCGCCTACCCCACCGACATCCGCAAGGTCGAGGACCATTTGAAGGCCCTGGTCGAGCGCTTCGCCGCCCTCAGCAAGTCCACCCGCGAAGCCATCGACACCGCCGACGAAGCCGGCGACGCCGACACCACCGACATCTTCACCGCCTACTCCCGCGCCCTCGACAAGAATCTGTGGTTCCTCAAGAGCCACCTCGAGTAGAGGCACTCCTAGGCACAGCACCCACAAGGCGGGCAGCGATGCCCGCCTTTTGTGCTTCTGCGCCCCTGCCCCAAAAAAGTCGCATCCGCCGCTTGCTCCCACTTTAGACTTATGCAAATGTAGCTCCGATAGGACAGCTATGCTGTCTTAACGCGGACCCCGGTCTCCCCGGTAAAGTTCGCACGCCAAACCGGCTGGCCCGCTTGTCGAGAGCGGAAACGGGAGGCGGGGCAACGAGCCCGAACGAGCGGCCATTTGGATGCAGAGCCGCTCCCCACTGAATAGGATTGCGCCGCGCAGTCTGAGCCCTACCATGTAGGTCCCGGATGCAAGGCGTGTCGAAAGGACACGATACCGGCTCGCCGGCACAAACGACGACCCCGAACGAAGGACATTGCAATGGCTCAGCACCCAGACGGAACGGTACCCCACCCCGCCGCGGACCCCGCCTTTCGCAAAGCCAATCGTCCGGTGAGCGCGGGGCTTTACGACGCCCAGCGCGAGCACGATGCCTGCGGCGTCGGCTTCATCGTCGACCTGAAGAACCGCCCGCAGCACTCGATCGTCCAGCGCGGCCTCGCCATCCTCGAAAACCTCGAGCATCGCGGTGCCGTGGGCGCCGATCCGCTGATGGGCGACGGCGCCGGCATCATGGTGCAGATTCCGCACGCCTTCTTCGTCAAGGAGATGGCCAAGCAGGGTATCACCCTGCCCGAGCCCGGCAGGTACGCCGTGGCGCACATCTTCATGCCGCAGGAACACGCGCTCCGCATCAAGATGGAGAAGGTGGTCGAAAAGACCATCGAGGACGAAGGCCAGACCGTGCTCGGCTGGCGCGACGTGCCGCACGACAATTCATCGCTCAGCAAGGCGCCCGAGATCGTCGCCACCGAGCCCTACCACCGCCAGGTGGTGATTGGCCGTGGCACCAAGGTCGCCGACGACGAAGCCTTCGAGCGCAAGCTCTACATCATCCGCAAGGTATGCTCGGGCAAGATCTACTCGGCCTATGAGGGCGAGCCGACCGATTTCTACATCGTGTCGATGAGCTGCCGCACCCTCGTCTACAAGGGCATGTTCCTCGCCGCCCAGCTCGGCGCCTATTACGACGATCTGCACGACCCCGACTTCGCCTCGGCGCTGGCGCTGATCCATCAGCGGTTCTCGACCAACACGTTCCCCAGCTGGCGCCTCGCGCACCCCTACCGCTTCGTCTGTCACAACGGCGAAATCAACACCGTGCGCGGCAACGTCAACTGGATGGCCGCCCGCCAGGCGTCGGTGTCGTCGGACCTGTTCGGCGCCGACATCACAAAGCTCTGGCCGATCTCCTATCCCGGCCAGTCCGACACCGCCTGCTTCGAC
>JBKJTB010000360.1:0-10526 GCA_046594305.1 Devosia sp.
GTGCTCCGCCCCTGCGGGCATGAACTTGGCATTGTTGACGCTCTGGCGGATGCGCTCGGCCACCAGCGCCGCCTGTTCATTGCTGGCGCCGGGCAGGAACACGCCGAACTCTTCGCCGCCGAGCCGGCCCACTAGGTCGGGGGCGCGCAGCATCGCCTTGATCGATCTGGCGATGGTGACCAGTGCTTCGTCGCCACGGTCGTGGCCGAAGCGGTCGTTGACCGACTTGAAGTCGTCGGCGTCGATGATGAGGAGGGCACCCCTGGCCTCGTCTTCGGCCGCCCGCACCTGGGCGAGGTAGGCATCGACCAGGGTCGAGAACGCCGCGCGGTTCATCACCTGCGTCAGCGCATCGGTCGAGGCGTAGATGGTGAGCTTTTTGTGGGCGATGGCGAGTTCGCGCAGCTTGCTGGTGAAGAACAGCAGCAGCGGCACCGCGAGGAGGATGGGCAGCACGATATCGACGATGATGGCGCGGGTTCGCTGGGCGTCGTTGTAGATCGCGAAATTGAAGGAATCGACGTAGAGCGCCGCAGCGACGCACACCAGTGTGCCAAGTACCGTGTAGACGATCACACGGCCCCAGCCCTCCGCGGAGAGATCGAGCTTCATTCGGCAAAAACCGCCTATTGGATGTGACGCTGACGCCATATTGCCGGGCAAGCGTTGAAATCCCGTGACCAGAAGTCGGCGCATTTTTATCGACCGGGCCGCGCTGCATGTGGATTGTTGCCGGTTTGTTCACATTGTCCTTGGTAGCGTTGGGCGAAGGGCCTAATCCAAGGAACATGGCGAGCATGGTGCGAATCATCGGCATCGATCCGGGCCTCAGGCGCTGTGGCTGGGGGATCATCGAGAGCGAGGGCAACCGGCTGCGCTATGTCGCCTGCGGTACGCTGACGCCGCGCACCGATATGAGCCTTGCCGAGCGGCTGGCGGAACTGCACACGAGCCTCCGCGCACTGATCGAATTGCATCGTCCGGACGAGGCGGCGGTCGAGGAGACGTTCGTCAATGCCGGACCGCGCTCGGCGCTGCAACTGGGCCAGGCGCGCGGCGTCGTGCTGATGACGCCGGCGGCGATGGGTCTGCCGGTCGGCGAATATGCCGCCAACCTCGTCAAGAAATCGGTGGTCGGGACCGGGCATGCGGAGAAATCGCAGGTGCAGTTGATGGTCAAGACGCTGCTGCCCGCTGCCGACTTCAAAGGCGCTGACGCGGCGGACGCGCTCGCCATCGCCATCTGCCATGCCCACCATCGCACCATCGCGGCGCTGCGGATCAGCGCATGATCGGCAAGCTCAAGGGGCTGATCGACGGGTTTGGCGACGACTACGTCCATGTCGACGTGAACGGCGTCGTCTACGAGGCCTATTGTTCGAGCAAGACCATGTCGACGCTGCCGCAGGTGGGGCATGCGGCGGTGATCCATGTCGAGATGATCGTGCGTGAAGACATGATCAAGCTCTACGGTTTTGCGACGCCGGAGGAGAAGGCATGGTTCGGCACGCTGATGACCGTGCAGGGGGTCGGCGCGCGGGTGGCGCTGTCGGTGCTGTCCACTTTGACGACGGGCGAGCTGCAATCGGCGATTGCGCTGCAGGACAAGGCAATGGTCGGGCGCGCCAGCGGGGTTGGACCCAAACTGGCGCTGCGTCTCGTCACCGAACTCAAGGGCAAGGTGCCCACCAGCATCGGCATCGACGCGGGAACGCTCGGCCTGCAGCAGGCGCTGGGCGAAGGCACGGCGCGCTCGAATGTGGCCGATGCGGTCTCGGCGCTGGCCAATCTCGGGTACTCGTCGGCGCAGGCGAGCGCGGCAGTGGCGAGGGTCGTGCAGCGCGAGGGCGACAAGGCGGAGACGGCGGTGCTGATCCGGCTGGGGCTCAGGGAATTGAGCAGTTGAGTGTCGACATTCAACGCCAGCTTGATATCGCAACGGCGTATTTTCTCGCTGGCGAAAGATGCTCAATCGAGATGAGATTTGGAGCCTACGGGTTTCACTCTATCGGCTCACCTACCATCACTAACTACGCCTTCTCGGTAGAGCTGGCTCTGAAGATTATTCATGTTTTGTCACGCAACGCAGAGGTGCGAGGGCACGATCTGAAGGAGTTATTCGATGCGCTACCCGGCGAAATCAGGAGCAACCTCCCCCATCTTCAGGAGTGCGCCGAGGAGATGGCTCGTTACTTCGAGGACTGGCGATACGCGTATGAGCAGGAATTTTTGTTCGGAGACGACGAGAATCCGCGACGCGGCTTCATTGAGTGCTATCGAGAAATCAGGCGACTGCAGCCTCAGTTGACCAGTGTTTACGAGAGCCTGTGGGGAGGCTTTGAGCCCGAATGGGTCCGATCGTGGCCTGAAGACCATCCTCGTTGGGAGTTGAGGCTCGCCCGCGCCTAGTCTAGAGCGGTTCTTCGAATGCCTAGGTGAACGTCATGTCCTCTTTCCTCGAACAGCTATCAAAACTCGATCTTCCGAAAGTGGAGCCTCTGGTCCTTCCAGAGGCAGTGAAGCTCGTTGCGGATCGACTTGGCTTGACAGTGAACCTCACCTGTCGGGACGTGCCGGAGCAGTATGAGATTGCCAAGAATGGTGTTCCATCTGGCTACATCCGGGTGCGGTGGGGCGGAATGACCGTTAGTTATCCCGACGCTGGCGGTGACGAATTGTACGACGGATCCGTCGATGGCTTCGGCGGCTTCACCGATCACGAACGGGAAGCGAAACTTCTTCTTGCGCTCGGCCTGATTGCGGCGCGGATGATGCAGGCATGAGCCTTACCTCCGCTGCTGATGGTCGCGATGATCCGCTCGATGTCTCCCTTCGCCCCACCGGCTTTTCCGAGTTCGTCGGGCAGGCGCAGGCGCGGGCTAATCTTGAGGTGTTTATTTCCGCCGCCAAGCAGCGGAAGGCGGCGCTCGATCATGTGCTGTTCGTCGGGCCGCCTGGGTTGGGCAAGACGACGCTGGCGCAGATTGTCGCGCGTGAGCTCGGGGTCGGGTTTCGGGCTACGTCGGGGCCGGTGATCGCCAAGGCCGGCGACCTCGCTGCGCTGCTGACCAATCTCGAAGAGCGCGACGTGCTGTTCATCGACGAGATTCATCGGCTCAATCCGGCGATCG
The DNA here is from genome assembly GCA_046594305.1 of Devosia sp. GTDB lineage: Bacteria > Pseudomonadota > Alphaproteobacteria > Rhizobiales > Devosiaceae > Devosia_A. Next base: position 3,132 of record JBKJTB010000360.1, read on the forward strand.
AGGAAATCCTCTATCCGGCGATGGAGGATTATCAGCTTGACCTCATCATCGGCGAAGGGCCCGCGGCCCGCTCGGTGCGGATTGACCTCGCGAAGTTCACGCTGATCGGTGCCACCACGCGCGCCGGCCTCCTCACCACGCCGCTGCGCGATCGCTTCGGCATTCCGGTGCGGCTCAATTTCTACACTCCCGAAGAGCTGGTGCAGATCGTCGAGCGCGGCGCGCGGCTGCTCGGCGTCGGTATGGCCAAGGATGGGGCAATGGAGATCGCCCGCCGGTCGCGCGGCACGCCGCGGATCGCGGGGCGGCTGCTGCGCCGTGTCACCGATTTCGCGCTGGTCGACAAGGCCCCCTCGATCACTCGCGCCGTCGCCGATAAGGCGCTGCTCAGGCTCGACGTCGATGCGCGTGGGCTCGATCAGCTCGACCGCCGCTACCTCAATGTTATAGCGGAGTTCTACAATGGCGGCCCGGTGGGCATCGAGACGATTGCCGCCGCGCTCAGCGAGCCGCGCGATGCGATCGAGGAGATCGTCGAGCCCTACCTGATCCAGCAGGGCTTCATCCAGCGCACGCCGCGCGGCCGCATGCTGACGGCGCTGGCCTTTGCGCATCTGGGCAAGGTCGTTCCGCAAGCGTTCACCGGCATGCAGGCGAGCCTGTTCGAGGAGCCGGAGGAGGAGCCGTGAGCGCCTCGCACCGCTTCCCCGTCCGCGTCTATTACGAGGACACCGACTTCTCCGGGAACGTCTATCACGCGGCCTATCTGCATTTCTTCGAGCGGGGGCGGACGGAGTTTCTGCGGGCCGAGGGGATCCATCATTCGGAGCTGATCGGCGAGGGCATCGCCTTTGCCGTGCGCGCGATGGAGATCCAGTTCGAGCGTGCCGCGCATATCGACGATGAACTTGTGGTGGACACCGCCGTGCTCGAGATTTCTGGCGCGCGGCTGACGCTCGACCAGTCGATCGAGCGCGGTGACGAGCTGGTCGCCCGGGCCAAGGTCGTCGTCGTCGCCATCAAGACCGACGGCAAGGCGACGCGGTTACCGCAGGCGCTGGTGCGTGCCTTCGCCAAATAGAAGTGCCCTCCCGCTTGGGGAGGGCACGAGGCAAGCAACCAGACGTGTTACGGCGCCGACACCGAGACTTCGGCCGACACTGAGACCGAGGCCGACACTGAGACCGACGGATCGAGGGCCGAGGACACCGCCGACACGGCCGAGGAGGCTGCCGACGACAGCTCCGAGCTCGCGGCGGACGACGGCTCTTCCGACGACATCGAGCTTTCCATCGACGATTCCATGGAGCTTTCCCTCGAGCTCATGGACTGCATCAGCTGGCCGCGGAGTTCGCCGTCCGGGTACTGCGCGGTGTGGACGTTGAAGTACCACTGGCCGCCCAGCAGTTCGGCTTCCTGGGCGTCATTGAGGGTCGCGGTGCCGACGATCGGGCTCGCCAGTGCACCGTCGATGGGCAGCGACGGCGGCGCCTTAGCACCGACCGCGGCCGGGCCATGGAAGTGGGCCGCGGTGGCGTCGCCGGTGAGGCCGTCATAGTCGACGCGGAAGTTGAAGAGGTTGGTTTCGGTGTCGTAGGTGCCGTCCACGGTTCCGGTGCCGGGGGCGTCGTTGGCGGGCACTTCTTCGGCGCCCGAAAGGGTGGCGGAGATCAGCACGGTTTCCGCGAAAGCGGGGAGGGCGGTGCTGGCGAGGGCGAGCGCGGTCACAGCTGTGAGAGCGCGAAGGGGAAGGTTCACGGCAGGGGTCCTGGGGTACGAGGGTTTTTGCGGGGTACGAGCGGATTTGCCGCTGACGCTCTGCGGTCGAGTCAGAAACGTGGAGCGCGCCGCCCCGTTCCGTCACGGAATCAGTTTCTTAACTATTCGTTGACCAGAAGGAGGGCGGTGGCTGCGGCTCACCCGGAAAGGTCCGGAATTCCGGGCTTTCTCTTAAAATTGACAAATTCTGACCGCATCCGGACCGCCTAGTCTACAGCGCCTTCTCCTGAGGCGCTCGGGGGCCGGTCCGGCGGGCCGAGACGAAAGGGTAAAGTTTCATGGACGCTTCGAGCGCGGTGGACGTCATCACCACGACGCCGGAGGTTGTCGATTTTTCGCTGCTCGGCCTCTTCCTTGCGGCCGATCTGGTGGTGAAGGCCGTCATGATCGGGCTGCTCGGCGCCTCGGTCTGGTGCTGGGCCATCATCGTCGACAAATCGATGCTCTATGGCCGCTACAACCGCCAGATGAACAATTTCGAGCGGGTGTTCTGGTCCGGCCAGTCGCTCGAAGAACTCTACCAGCAGATGCAGGAGCGGCCAGCGCCCGGTCTTGGCGCGGTCTTCGTTGCCGCCATGAAGGAGTGGAAGCGCAGCCACGAGCAGAATGCCTCGTCGTTCCTCGGCATGCAGCAGCGCATGGACAAGGTGCTCGACGTCGCGATCTCGCGCGAAAGCGACATGCTCGAGAAGCGGCTCGGGTTTCTCGCGACGGTGGGCTCGGCGTCGCCCTTTATCGGCCTCTTTGGCACGGTATGGGGCATTATGAATGCCTTCACCCGGATCGCCGCGGCCTCATCCACTAACCTCACGGTTGTCGCCGGCCCCATCGCCGAGGCGCTGTTTGCGACCGCCGTCGGTCTCGTGGCCGCCATCCCGGCCGTTATCGCCTACAACAAGCTGTCGAGCGATTCGAACAAGCTGGTCGGCCGGCTCGAGGGCTTCGCCGACGAGTTCTCGACGATCCTCTCGCGCCAGCTCGAAGCCCGGAGCCGCTAGCCCATGGCGATGGCAATGGCATCGAAGGGCGGCGGGCGGCGCGGACGGCGCAGCAAATCCAAGCCGATGAGCGAGATCAACGTCACCCCGATGGTCGACGTGATGCTGGTGCTGCTGTTCATCTTCATGGTCGCGGCGCCGCTGGTGACGGTCGGCGTGCCGATCGATCTGCCCAAGACGCAGGCCAAGCAACTCAACACCGAGCAGAAGCCGATCACCGTGTCGGTCAACACCGAGGGCGTGGTGTTCGTCGGCGACACGCAAGTGGCGATCGAGGGGCTCATCGAGGCCGTGACGGCTGCTGCGGCGAATGGCACCGAGGACCGCATCTATGTGCGCGGCGACGGCGCAGCGAACTACGGGACAGTGATGCAGGTGATGGGGGCGCTGTCGGGCGCGGGCTTCACCAAGATCGGCCTCTTGACCGATCAGGCAGAAAAGCAGCCCTGAGATGAAAGTCGGCGTAACCACCTCGGTCATCGCCCACGCAACGTTCCTGGCCTTGGCGCTCGTGGGACTGAGCGCGGCCCGACCCCTCGAGCCCGCCGTGGTCGAGTCGATCGCGGTCGAGTTGGTGCCGATCTCCGAGGTCACCAATATCCGGATGGGCTCGCTCGATTCGACCGTGGTCGAAACCGAGACACCGGCGGTGGTCGAGACCGAGACGCCGCCCGAGCTGGCGCAGCCGACCGGCAATACCACTGAAGATCAGGTGACGCCGGCCGAGACGCCGAAGGAAACGCCGGCGCCGGTGGTTAATACCGCGCCCGAGCCGATCCCCGAACCTGTGGTCGAGCCCGAACCCACCCCGGTGGAAGAACCGGCGCCTGCCGAGGCGGCGCCTGCGGCAGAACCGGAGCCGGCTCCGGTCGAGGAAGCGGCGCCGACGGAAATCGTTGCCGATACACCCGCGGACACGCCGACCGAGACGGCGGCCGCGCCGATGCCGATGATGCGGCCGGCGCAGCTCAACCGGAAACCTGCGCCGGAAAAGCCGGTCGAAACCAAGGTCGCCGAAGTCACTCCCGCGCCGAAAACACCGACCAAGACCGAGACGCCGGCCAAGCCCGCGCCGACACCCAAGACGACGACCAAAACCGAAGATGCCAAGCCCGCGAAGAAGCCGGCGGACGAAGCGGCCAAGGAAGCCGATCAGGTCGCGGCGCTGATCAATTCGGAAACCTCGCGCGGCGCGACGACGGGGCAGGGCGGCACGCCGACGCTGGGCAAGACCACCGGCCGGTCCGCGACGCTGACGCAGAGCCAGCTCGATGGGCTGGTGGCGCAGATCAAGGGCTGCATGAACATTCCTGCGGGTGCGGCCGAAGCCGGCATCACCACGCAGTTGATGTTCAGCATCGATGCCGGCGGCAATGTCAAAGCCGCACCGCAGATCGTCAGCAATCCTGGGACAACGCTCGAACGCGCCCTCGCATCGGCGGCGCAGCGCGCCGTGATGCGGTGCGGCCCCTATCAGATGGCCGTGAGCCAGGACGTCAAAGCCACATTCGACCCGCGCGAACTGCTATAAGCCGGCGCGCCCGAGAGATTTGAAGGAGCCATCATGCACGCAATTACCCGCCGACATCTGTTGAAGCTCGGCCTTGCCTCCGGGGTGCTGGCCGCAGCGGCCGCGACGCCTGCGAGGGCGCTGGTCGAGATCATCGTGTCGGGTGGCAATTTCGTGCCGCTGCCGATCGCGATTCCGGATTTTGCCTCGTCCGACCCGGCCTTCGGCAAAGAGATCGCCGAGATCGTGCGGGCCAATCTCAAGCGTTCGGGCCTGTTCGTGCCGCTCGATCCGGCGACGCTTCCCTCGGCCGTCGGCGACGTCAACAACACGCCCGACTTTGCGGCCTGGCGCGCGGTCAATGTCGATGCGCTGGTGATGGGGCAGGTCGATCGCGGCGGGACGATTTCGTCGGCGGTGCGCGTCTGGGACACGCAGGCGGCACAGCAGGTGGCGGGCAACCAGTATGGTGCCGATCCGCAGAGTTCGCGCCGCATCGCGCACATCGTGTCCGACGCGATCTATGCGTCGCTCGCCGGCGACAATGGCTATTTCGACAGCCAGGTAGTGTTCATTTCGGAGAGCGGCCCGAAGGCCAATCGCAAGAAGCAGCTCGCCATCATGGATCAGGACGGCGCCAATGTGCAGGTGCTGAGCTCGGGCAATACGCTGACGCTCAGCCCGCGCCTCAGCCGCGACAATTCGATGGTGACGTTCACCAATTATGACGACGGCAATCCGCAGGTCTATGTCGCCAATCTCGGCGGCAAGTCGAAGAAGCTGATCGACAACGCGCCGATGTCGTTCGCACCGCGGTTCTCGCCCGACGGCTCGACGGTGGCGTTCTCGGTCAGCAATGGCGGCGTGACCAACATCTATGCTGCCGGCGTCAACGGCAAGTCGGCGACGCAGCTCACCTCGGGCGCGGCGATCGACACCTCGCCCTGCTATTCGCCCGACGGCTCCAGAATCGTGTTCGAGTCCGATCGCGGCGGCCAGCCGCAGCTCTATATGATGGGCGCGGGCGGCGGCGGGGCGCAGCGTATCTCCTACGGCGAGGGCAGCTATTCGACGCCGGTCTGGTCGCCCAAGGGCGATCTCATCGCCTACACCCGCCAGTCGGGCGGAAAATTTCAGATCGGCACCATGAAGCCGGATGGCTCGAGCGAGCGCATCCTCGTCGACAGCTTCCACGCCGAGGGCCCGAGCTTCTGCGCCAATGGCCGGGTCATCATGTTCTTCCGCGATGCGGGCGGCGACGGCGGCCCGGGCCTGTGGACGGTCGACATCTGGGGCCGCAACGAGCAGCAGATCCCGACCGACGGCTACGCCTCCGATCCGAACTGGGGCTCGCTGCGCGCCGCATGACCCCGAAAAGTGAAAGCCGGTTCTCGGGCAAGGTCATGCTCAAGAGGCAAGCCTAGCGATGCCGTTTGCCAACCGGCGTCCGGGCGTCGCGGATTTGCTCTACGTCATGGCGACCGAGCTCGAATATGGGCCGGAGCTCAAGAGCCGCATCTCGCCGCTGATCACCGGCGTCGGCCCGATCGAGGCCGCGGCCGGTGTGACCGAGCGGCTGACGCGCCTTGAGGTCGAGGACAAGCTGCCGCTGATGGTGGTGTCGCTGGGTTCCGCCGGTTCTGCCGAACTCGAGCAGTGTGGTCTCTACCAGGCTTCGAGCGTCAGCTGGCGCGACATGGATGCGACGGCATTGGGGTTCGAGCTTGGCACGGTGCCCTATCTCGACCAGCCCGCCGAAATCCCGCTCGGCCCCTATGTGCCAGGCATCCCGCTGGCGACGCTGTCCACCGGTGCCGATATCGTTTCGGGCGCCGTCTACGACCTCATCGAGGCCGACATGGTGGACATGGAGACCTACGCCGTGCTCCGCGCCTGCCAGCGCTTCGGCCTGCCGCTGATCGCCCTGCGCGGCATCTCGGACGGCGACCGCGAACTGGGCTCGCTCGCCAGTTGGACGCAATATCTGGGCATCATCGACGTCAAGCTCGCCGAGGCCGTCGACCGCCTCGAAGCCGCCATCGCGGAAGGTGCGCTGACGTGGACCGACGACTGAGCTATTCGGCCGCCTGCTGGGGCGTATTGTCGTCTTTTTGGGCTTCAACCGCAGCGCCCAACATTTTTGCTATCCCCATTAGCGGCGAAAACTTGGGGTCGCCCTCATACTCGATCAGCGCCTTGTAGAGTTCCGCGCGGGCGATGCCCGCTTCTTGTGCAATAGAGCTCATCCCGCGGGCGCGGGCGACAACGCCGAGGGCGTGTTTGACAGTCTCGGGATCACCGGTTTTGAAGGCGTCGGCCAGCAGTTCCGCTTGAGATTCAGCGTCGTCGAGGAATTCTGAGCCGTCGAACGGAAGGGTCTTTAGCGGCATTCTAGTACTCCTTGGCCATTGCCTTCGCCAGTTCGATGTCCCTGCGTTGTGACGACTTATCGCCGCCGCAGAGCAATACGATGAGCATGGCGCCTCGGCGAGCAAAGTAGAGCCGGTACCCCGGTCCGTGGTTGATGCGAAGCTCTCCGATGCCATCGAAGTATTTCGCATCGCCCAAGTGCCCTCCCTCAAGAAGGACCAGTCGCTGGTTGATCTTCTTGATTGTCCGGGCGTCACGCAGACCGAGAAGCCATTCTCTGAATCGGATGCTCTGCTCGACCTGCACATCTGAATTGTAAGCGAGGTGCCACGGGCGCGCAACCGGCTGTTGCACACGAGCATCACCGCCGAAAAGGCCGGTTTCCCGCCACATTCGGGCCATGTTGAGCAAGGATTAACCAAGGCTGTCCACTCGCCCTTAAGATTAAGGCGAGTAAAACGCGGGCATCAAAATTCCTCTCAGGAGAGCCACTCGGATGCGTTCAGCAACGCCCATTCTCGGACTTTTGCGCAGCGCCGCGCTCATCGGTCTTGTTCTTGTCCTCGCTGCGTGCGGTCGCAACGGTACGGGCGTCGGCAATCTGGGGCCGGGCGGCGGCCCGCCGGGCAGCCAGCAGGAGTTTCTCGTAACCGTGGGCGACCGCGTGTTCTTCGAGACCGACTCCTCGGCGCTCACCACGACGGCGCAGGCGACGCTCGACAAGCAGGCCGCCTGGCT
>JBKJTB010000130.1:0-8489 GCA_046594305.1 Devosia sp.
CTGGCGGCAAACGCTGGTAGCACGGGAAGACATCGTCGAAGTCGCCGTATGCCGGCAATTGCACACGGCGGGCCCTAAGCCGCTTTCGATTCAATCCTTGCTGCCGAATTGGGGCGCAATCGTCCAGGATGCCCCCGCCGCAAGCGCCGCGCCATCGCGCGTCGACGCAAGATCGCGTCCATCGGTTGCATCGGGACCGACGCTGAAGCCGCTTCCAGCCGGAGGCATCGACGAATCCCTGCGAAGGGCAGCCGCCGCTGACAATCCGGCGCATTGCCGGTTCGTCACGACCGACGGCGACGAAGTCGTAACCAGCTATGCCGACTTGCAGGCTCGTGCGCTGCGCATTCTTGGCGGTCTTCGCAACGAACTGGGGCTCAGCCCCGGTGATCACGTGTTGCTGCACGCCAGTACCGGAGCTGAATTTACGGCCGCATTCTGGGCCTGTGTTCTCGGCGGCATCGTGCCCGTGCCCGTGACCGTTCCGCCGAGCCACACAAGCGCCAATGCCGGGCTCGACAAGTTGCGCGGTGCGTGGACCTTGCTCAACCGGCCGCCGATCCTGTGCAATGAGCGGCTCGCCGCTGCAGTTCGCGGTCTCGAGTCGTTTCTGGGAATGCCCGGACTCCGAGTCGGAGCCATTGAATCGCTCGAAAACGCGACGCCGGGGCAACGACATCACGCGAAGACAAGTGACGTGGCACTGGTGCTGATGACATCCGGCAGCACCGGTATTCCAAAGCTCGTTCCGCTCAGCCACAAGAACCTGCTCGGGATGGCGCACGGGACGATTCAATGTTGCGGCTTCACCGCAGCGGACACGACGCTCAACTGGATGCCACTCGACCATGTAGGGTCCATCGTCTTTCTCGGCGTGATGCCCGTAGTGCTCGGCTGTTCGCAGATCCATGTGGCCAGCGAGTTCATCTTGCGCCTTCCTATCAAATGGCTTGATCTGATCGAGAAGCACCGCGCCTCCATCGCCTGGGCACCCAACTTCGCCTATGGGCTCATTGTCGATCGGGCCGACGAGGTGAACGCGACGTCCCGGGATCTCTCTTGCATGAAGTTCCTGGTCAACGCAGGTGAGGCCAACGTCGCCACAACGGTGAGGAAGTTCCTCGCCCTCCTCCATCCACATGGGTTGCCCGCAAATGCCCTGCGACCCGCGTTCGGGATGTCGGAAACCTGCTCCGGCATTTCATGGTCCACGGGCTACCGCCTCGGCGACACAGCGGGGGACCAACGGGCGGTCAGCCTCGGTCCGCCCATTCCCGGCGCACAAATGCGCAGCGTCGACGACGACGGCCAGCCAGTCCCCGAGGCGACGATCGGCCACCTTCAACTCAGAGGGCCGTCCGTTTTCAGCGGATACCTGAACAACCCTGAGGAAAACCAGCGGGTCTTCTCCGAAGGCTGGTTTTCGTCCGGCGACCTGGGATTCATCACGGATGGCGGGGTGGCAGTCACCGGCAGGCAGCGAGAAGACATCGTCATCCACGGCGCGAAATACTATCCGCACGAGATCGAATCGGTAGTCGAAACGGTTGCCGGGGTTACGCGATCTTGTGTGGCAGCGTGCCCCGTGACTTCCCCCGGCCAGCAAGCGGAGCAACTTGCCATTTTCCTTGCAGTGGAAGCGGGGGCCAATGCCGCGCTGGTCGGACGGAAAGTGCGGGGCGCGGTCGCCAGCACGGTCGGTATCGCACCGCGATTCCTCGTAGTGCTTGCGGCGGACCAGTTCCCCAAGACGGCGATTGGCAAAATCCAGCGGCCAATGCTTCGCAAACGCTTTGAAGCCGGCGAGTTTTCGGTGCTGGGAGATGCCGAGAGCAATGACTTGGCCGAGTGGTTCTACCAGCCGACATGGCAGCCTCGCAACCCGCCGGCCCATGGCGACTACGACAATTTGCTCATCTACTCCGACGACGAAGACCTGATCGCATCGGTCGCCGCAGCGTGGCCGGCGCGGCAATGGGTCGTGGTCGGCCACGCGGCAGCCTACCGGCAAGTGGGGCATCACCGATACCTGCTCGATTGCAACCATCCGCGCCAGCAGACACTGCTGCTGGCCGAGCTCGAAAAGACCGGCTTTCACGTCGATCAGGTCGTCTACGGCCGTTGCTACAGCGGGCGAACTGATGACGGCATCAATCCGGCTGTCCTGGAGACCCGAACCACCGAGTTGGTGACGAGTTTGCTTGCGTTGGTTCAGGCACTTGTCAGCCGACCAAAGCCGATCGCCTTGCGCATAGTTGCCAGCGGGTCCACCTACGTCGATAGGCGCGACTGGCTGCGAGTCGAGCGGGGACTGCTCCCGGGTCTACTGGCAACCCTCGAGCAAGAGCATCCCGCAATCCGGTGCCAGCTCGTCGACCTGCCCCCGAATGAACCCGCTCTGCAAGCCAGCCGCCTGATCGACGAACTGCGGGCACCGATATTTGATTCAGTGGTGTGTTACCGGGAACGTCGATTGGTCCAGCGCCTCAGATCCGTCGTGCCGCATGCCGTTGACAACTCGCGATTGTGGAAACCTGGTGGTCACTACGCAATCATCGGAGGAGCGGGCGCCCTCGGACACCAGCTATCCCAGCATCTTCAGCGGCGCTACCACGCCAATGTTCTGGCGATCGGGAGACGTCCACAAGGCCCCGTTCCCGGCAGCGTTCGTTATGCCAGCGCGGACATCAACGAACTGGACCAACTCGAACAGGCTGTCGCGCACGCAGAGCGCGCCTGGGGACACTCGGTCGACGCGATCATTCACCTCGCCGCGCAGGCCGAAGAATGTCCGCTAGCCGACGAGATATCCGACCGGTTCGTCAACAGTCAACGAGCCAAACGTACCGGCACGTTCAACCTGTTCAAGCTCATCGCGACAAGGCCGTGGGCACGCATCATTCAGTTCGGATCCGCTATGGGCCAGTTTGGCGGAGCCGGTTTCGCAGCGTATGCGGCCGCGTGCAGCGCCCAGGAACTTCTCACCCGGCGACTGTCTTCCGGTATCGAAGACCGCAGCGTATTTCTTTCGTGGAGCCAATGGGAGGACCTTGGCCTCAGCCACAATCGCTCTGCGCAAGCCGGGAACGCGCGCGGCCTCCTGGCCCTCGACGCCAACCAAGCGCTGGCCAGTCTGGATGTCGCATTGGGCAATCGCCTCACACACCTGCTAGTTGGTATCGATGGAGAGCATCCCCGCCTACGCCACCAATGTCTTTCCCCGGTTGGATCTGCCTACCGGTTGCACGCCTACGTTCGGCCGTTCGGCGAGGAATTCCGCCCAAACGAGTTGTGTTCCATAGCGCCGAATCCGGCTCCGCCAGTGGTCGTCAGCAGGGTCCCCGAATTCCCAACCCTGGCGGACGGCACGCTAGATCTCGTCCGGCTACAGCGCCTGGACGGCGACGTAACGCAGCCGCGCACGAGCACGGAAGCGGCGCTCGCACGCATCTGGACGGTCGCCCTGGGGACCCGGAGCCCGGGCATCCACGAGAGCTTCTTCGAACTCGGCGGCTCGTCGCTGGCAGCAGCCAGCGTGGTCGCCAATATCCGCAAGACGCTAAACGTCGAATTGCCGATGAGTACGGTGTTTTCGGCACCGACGATCGCCGAACTCGCAGTCGTGATCGAGCAGCAAGCCGCCAAACCGGTAGTCGTACTTCCGGAAATTTCGCCCCTGGCCGCAGGCGCCGCCATTCCGCTGTCGTTCCCCCAACAGCGCTTTTGGTTGCTCGATCGCATGAATACCGACCGAGCCATGCACAACGAAGTCGCGGCGATGCAACTCGACGGCAAGCTTGTGGGACCATTGCTGGAGCGAGCCCTGCAACAGGTCGTCGCCGACAATGACATTCTTAGGACCCGTTTCGTTGATACCGCCGCTGGTAGCGCGGCGCTCATTGAGGCGCACGCGACCGTACAGGTTTCGATTCGCGACCTGCGGGACGCCGGGGAAGTTCAACTCGCGACGTCACTGGCCGAGCACGCAGCCGCACCGTTCGATCTCGGGAACGTGCCATTGCTCCGCGCTGCCGTGTTCCGGTTCGGGCCCGAACGGTGGCGGATCCAACTCGTGATACACCACATCATTACGGACGCTTTGTCGCTCGAACTGCTAATGCATCAATGGAGCACGGCCTACGAGGCCCTCGCGGTCGGGAATCCGGTGTCGGCAATGCGCCCAGCGATCGGCTACGCCGACTTCGCCAACTGGCAGCGCAATGTTCTGCTGGCTCGGGCTGAATCGCAGTTGACCTACTGGCGAAAACAGTTGCACGAGGCTCCGAGCCTTATCGAGCTGCCAACCGACCGGCCGCGCCCGGCGATTCCAAGTCACCGCGGTGGCCGGATAGCTGTCGAAATCGATGCGACAAGTCTCAAGAAATTGGTCGCCCTTGGTAAACGCAATGACGCTTCCGTATTCATGACCTTGTCGGCCGTGCTCGCCAGTGTCCTGCACCGATATTCGGGCCAATCCGACGTGGTACTTGGCTTTCCGATCGCGAATCGGCGCAGCGTTGACCTCGAGAATGTCCTCGGTTGTTTCGTCAACACTCTCGCCCTGCGGTTCGAGGCCAAAGGGAACCCGACTTTCGAGAAGCTCTTGCGCCATGTTCGCAACGTGATCCTGTGTGCCTTTGAAAATCAAGACCTGCCGTTCGAGAGGCTGGTTGAGGAGCTGGCACCCGAAAGGCACCCCGGCGCAAACCCGATCGTCCAAGTCGGCTTTACCTACCATGAGCGACCGCTGGCCACCCTCAAGTTGTCCGGGATCGAAACCACGAGCCGTTTGCCCGAGCAGGCAGTCGTTCGCGTCGACCTCGAGTTACATATGTGGCGCGAAGGCGACCGTCTATCAGGACATTGGATCTTCGCCGAAGACCTGTTTGACGCCGCGTCCATCGGGCGAATTGCGCGTACGTTCTCGGTGCTGCTCGAAGAAGTGTGCGCGCGACCCGCCATGCCCCTCGGTAGCCATTCCGGGATCAGCGCTATCGACCTTGCAGCCTTGAAGCAGCTCGGCGGTCAATCAGTAAGCCCAGGCGCCATACAAATCGATCAACTATTCCGGCAACAAGTCCAGTGCACGCCGGATCGCCTAGCCGTGCAAACCGACTCACGAAAACTGACCTACCGCGAACTGGACGCAGCCTCGAGCCAACTCGCGCATTATCTGCAGTCCCTTGGTGTGCGCAAGGATGTCCACGTCGCCCAGTTTGTCGAACGGTCCGCCGAAATGATTATCGGGCTCTTGGCCATTCTGAAGGCAGGCGGGGTCTATGTGCCCCTCGATCCGAATCACCCCCTCGATCGCGTACATTCGCTGCTCGAAGACTCTCAAGCGCTATTTGTGCTGACGAGCGACCGGCTCGAAGGAGAACTTCCGGCCTTTCGGGGACAGGTCTTCACTCTCGACCGCGAGTGGGACACGGTTTCGTCCCTGCCGACCGAGGCCCCTCCATCGGTTACCGGCCCCGCCGAAGCCGCGTATATGATCTATACGTCGGGCTCGACTGGACGGCCCAAAGGCGTCGTCGTCGGGCACGGCGGCTTCTGCGACATGATCCGCGAACAGATTCGTCTCTTCGCGATGACCGAAATCGATAATGTCGCGCAGTTCGCAAGCTGTGGATTCGACGCTTCCCTCTCGGAAATCTTCATGGCGTTGGCCAGCGGTGCGTGTCTGGTTCCCGTCAGCGACGAGACCCGCGCCGACCCGGCAGCGTTCCTCCGGTTCGTAAACGACTGCCACATCACAGTCGCCACCTTGCCGCCCGCCTACCTCAGCCTCCTCAACCGCGCGCCAATGGCCAGTTTGCGCGTCCTCTTGAGCGCCGGGGAACCCGCGGATGTCGACGATCTACTCCACTATTCGCAGACCGTGAGATGTTTCAACGCCTACGGTCCAACCGAAGCCTCGGTTTGCGCCACCGTTCACGAAGTCGATCCGGCGCGCTACTATGCCGGCGGAATCCCGATCGGCCTGCCGTTGGCCAACTGCGAGATCCTGGTACTTAGAGACGAACACCTGGCCCCTCTCGGGGCGGTTGGAGAGCTGTGCATTGCCGGTACAGGTCTGGCAATTGGCTACTTCGGCCAGCCCCAGTTGACCGAGGAAAAATTCAGAACCCATCCCTACAAAGCCGGCAAACGAATATATCGAACGGGCGACTTGGCACGCTGGGATTCTAATGGTCACTTGGTGTATTGCGGCCGGGTTGACGACGAAATGAAAGTGCGCGGCCATCGTATCTCGCCATCAGAGATCGAGCAGGTACTTGGCCGCCACCCGCAGGTCCTGGAAGCCTGTGTCGTCAAGCACAGAGACAGTGCAGGCGAGCTGGGACTCGCCGCATACTACTGTGCGCGGCCACAGGTCAGCCTCTGGCCGTCGGTCGCCGAGTTCTTTGTCTACGACGACGTTCTGTACCAATCAATGGCGACGCATCGGGCGCGCAACGACCACTACATGCGGGCGTTTCGCCGCCATCTGCCTGGTCGGACCGTCGTGGAGATCGGGCCGGGGCCAGAGGCGGTACTGGCGCGCATGTGCCTTGAGGCCGGAGCGAAGAAAATCTACTGCATCGAGTACCTGCGGGAGACGTTTGACAAGGCCCGTGCCAAGATCGCGGCCCTCGGGCTCAGCGATCGAATCATCCTGATCCACGGCGATGCGATGGACACTGAGCTGCCCGAGAAGGTCGACTGGTGCGTCTCGGAAATTGTCGGTTCCATTGGCGGTTCCGAGGGTGCTGCGCGCATCATCGACCGCGCTCGGCGCTTCCTGAACGACCCTCGTAACATGCTGCCCAGACGAAGTATCACGCGCATCGCGGCGGCGTCTCTGCCGGACATCGACAACCTCGCATTCTCCGAGGTCTCCGCGCACTACGCCGAGAAGATCTTTGCCAGCAAGGGCTATCGGTTCGATCTACGTCTTTGCGTCAAAAACAGCGGACGACAGCACATACTGTCCACCGACGATATTTTCGAAGACCTCGATTTCACCAAGCCGGCCACTGACGACAGTCGCCACGAAATCGACCTGCTCTTCACTCGCGACGGCACATTCCACGGCTTCTTCGCATGGCTTACCCTCGCTGTCGAGAACGACCTCCTGTTCGACAGCATCGACTCACAGGACTCGTGGTTGCCCGTATTTCTACCCGCAACCGACAAACACCTCAGCGTTACCGCCGGCGATCACTTTGTCGGTACGATCGATCGAACCCTCAGTGACAACGGTCTCAATCCGAACTACCGAGTGCGCGGAACCCTGCGCCGCGACAGACCCGGCGTCGACAACGTCCAAATCGACTACACGTCCTATCACGACGCTCCGATTAGCGGCACAAGCGCGATCCACACACGCCTGCTGGCCGATCCCGGCAGCCTGCCAATCATGAAACCGCTCGCCCCTGCGACGCTGCGCGCCTACGCGCTCGAACGACTCCCTCGTTATATGATCCCTGCATCGATCACCGAGATCGACGCCATCCCGATGTCGAGCAACGGCAAAGTCGATAAACTAGCCCTGCCGGCGCCGAAGGTTATCGATGACACGGCGTATCAACCGCCGCGGGACGAGACCGAATCGTTCCTGGCCGAGGTCTGGCAACAGGCTCTTGGCGTTCCCAGAGTCGGCATCAGCGACAACTTCTTCGACCTCGGAGGTCACTCGCTACGCATGATAAAAGTCCATCAGGCGATCGAGGCGCGCTTCGGAGCCAGCCTAAACCTCGTCGACATGTTCCAATTCCCAACGATTGACAAATTGGCCGTCGCCCTGCGAAAGGCTAGCGGCGAGCAGCGAGAGCACGCGCCGGCTTCGCCAGGAAGCCAGCCGGCGCGCGAACGGACTGATCGACGCCACGCGCTCGCCAGTCTGCGGGAGACGCGACGCGCTCATCGGGCGAAAGGATCACGCGCATGACTGGGACGATCTTGTGACAAAGGTCGATCATGGCATCGCGATCATCGGGATGCATCTACGCTTCCCGGGTGCCAACGACACCGAAACATTCTGGCGCAATCTGCGCGATGGGGTGGAATCCATTGCGCGGTTCGATCGCGAGGAACTTCTTGAATCGGGAGTGGGAAGGGAAGTACTTGATGCCGAGAACTATGTACCTGCGAGTGCGGTGATAGACGACATCGACACCTTTGACGCCACGTTCTTCGATATGCCGCCAGCCGAGGCCGAGATCCTCGATCCGCAACAACGAGTCTTCCTCGAACTCGCATGGCAGGCTCTCGAGCGTGCCGGCCATGATCCGCAACGCCCGGTCGGCCCTATCGGGGTTTTCGCCGGAGCCGCGGCAAACACGTACGCCGCCGCTTGCTCCCTAGTCCCACCAGGCGGTCCCGGCCACATCACCGACATCTACGACGTATTGATGGGCAATGACAAGGACTTCTTGCCCGCTCGCGTGTCGTACAAGCTCAACCTGCGAGGACCGAGCGTCAACGTCCAAACGGCATGTTCGACC
>JBKJTB010000025.1:0-5192 GCA_046594305.1 Devosia sp.
ACGTTCCAGTCGTCAAGACGACAGACGACGTCGAAAACGAGCGACCGTCGAGCAGGATGACTCCTGTTATATGGCCCGTGTCGACGACAAGATCGTCCACCTCGCCTTCGATGATCGTGAGGTTGGATTGCGCCGTAAGCGCCGCTTGCATCGCCTGCCGGTAGAGCTTGCGGTCAGCCTGAGCGCGCGGTCCGCGCACCGCGGGCCCCTTGCGGCGATTGAGCACGCGGAACTGAATGCCGGCGACGTCTGCGACGCGGCCCATCAGTCCGTCGAGTGCATCGATCTCGCGGACCAAATGGCCCTTGCCGAGCCCGCCGATCGCCGGATTGCAGCTCATTTCGCCGATGGTCGAGAATTTGTGGGTGATTAGCGCAGTCGGCACGCCGAGACGCGCAGACGCTGCCGCTGCCTCGGAGCCCGCATGCCCGCCCCCCACGATGATGACGCCAAAGTCCTTCATGCGCGGGGTCTATGCGAACGTTTCACGTGAATCAATTACTTGCCGATGCAGAATGCCGCGAAGAGCCGGTCGAGCACATGCTCGGTGTCGATGCGGCCAAGCAGCCGTTCGAGCGCGAGGCTGGCCTGACGAAGATGCTCCGCGGCAATTTCGTCGGTGGCGCCATCGCTGACGAAGCGGTCGAGCGCCGATTGCGCCGCACGAAGCGCCACCAAATCGCGTTCGCGGCTGACCAGCGCGGGCGCGCCGCCGGTCGCCGATTCGGCAAAGGCGGCGAGGGCAGTGACGAGCTCCGCGATGCCGATGCCGTTGCTGGCCGACAGTGCGTACTCGGCCTGAACCGCGCCGATGTCCGATTTGGTCCCTACGGTCCAGAGCGGAGCGGCTTGCGGCGGCCCGAGCGGCGCGACGTCGGGCGCCACCAGCCACAGCACGAGATCGGCCTTTGCGATCTCGACCTCGGCGCGACGCACGCCTTCGGCCTCGGCGCGGCTTTCGGTGGCGCGGAGCCCGGCCATGTCGACGAGGATCACCAGCCGGCCGCCGAGATCGAGCGCGACCTCGCGCACGTCGCGCGTCGTACCGGGCTCGTCGCTCACGATCGCGAGGTCGGATTTGGCCAGCGCATTGAGCAGGCTCGATTTGCCGGCATTCGGTGGGCCGGCAAGGGCGACCCGCAGGCCCTCACGGACGATGCGACCACGCCCGACGCTCTCGATGGCTTCGGCGAGCTCCGTGGAGAGCTGTTCTATCGACGCGATGACGGATGCGGGCAGTTCGCCCGAGACGTCGCTCTCGTCGGAGAAATCCAGACGCGCTTCGATCTCTGCGCGGGCATCGAGCAGCGTCTCGCGCCAGAGTGCGATTCTATCGGACAGGCCGCCAGCAAGACGCGCCGCCGCCTGCTGCCGCTGGCTCTCGGTCTCGGCAAGGATCAAATCGCCGAGGCCTTCGACCTCGGTAAGATCGAGCTTGCCGTTGAGGAAGGCGCGGCGCGTGAACTCGCCGGCCTCGGCGAGGCGCAGCCCGGGCATTGACGCAATGCCGCGGAGCAGGGCACGGACGACGGCGGGAGAGCCGTGGACCTGCAGCTCGGCAGTGTCCTCGCCGGTGAACGAGTGCGGCGCCGGCATCCAGGCGACGAGCCCGGTGTCGATGATGCTGCCATCGAGGGTGAGGGCACGGAGGGTGAGGCGTCGCGGTTCTGGAAGCAAACCGAAGAGACGTTCCAGAACGCTGTTCGTGTCCGGACCGGAAAGCCGGATGATGGCGACGCCGGAGGGCAGGGCGCCGGAGGACAAGGCGACGATGGTGTCGGTGTCGGTCATGGCGAAATCCGCTCGAGCGGCCTGCGAAGCCGGATGAGGGTGGGCCCGCTTGCGCAGCGTGGCCCGCTTCGCTGGGTCCCCGTGTCAAGCCCGGGGATGACGACTGATAGGTATGCGAAGGGTGTTGGGGCCGACCGCGGTGTTTTGGGCCGCCCCCTTCCGTCACGCTGTCGCGTGCCACCTTCCCCCGTAAACGGGAGAAGGAGCCCGACTGCGAACTTTCGGACGGAGACGCTCATGCGGCCCCTAACCCGTTCTAGGTATTCATCGAATCGAAGAAGTCCGAGTTGGTCTTGGTCTGGCGGATCTTGTCCATGAGGAATTCCATGGCGTCGACCGTGCCCATCGGATTGAGGATGCGGCGGAGGACGTACATCTTCCTGAGGATATCGGGCTCGACCAGCAGCTCTTCCTTGCGCGTGCCGGACTTGGTGACGTCCATCGCCGGGAAGATGCGCTTGTCGCTCACCTTGCGGTCGAGGACGATTTCCGAGTTACCGGTGCCCTTGAACTCTTCGAAGATGACTTCGTCCATGCGCGAGCCGGTATCGATCAGCGCCGTGGCAATGATGGTCAGCGAACCGCCATCCTCGATGTTGCGCGCCGCACCGAAGAAGCGCTTCGGGCGCTGCAGCGCGTTGGCGTCGACGCCGCCGGTCAGCACCTTGCCCGATGACGGAACCACGGTGTTGTAGGCGCGGCCGAGGCGAGTGATCGAATCGAGCAGTATCACCACGTCGCGCTTGTGCTCGACGAGACGCTTGGCCTTCTCGATCACCATTTCGGCGACCTGGACGTGGCGCGAGGCGGGCTCGTCGAAGGTCGAGGAGATCACTTCGCCGCGCACCGAGCGCTGCATGTCGGTGACTTCCTCGGGACGCTCGTCGATCAATAGGACGATGAGATAGCATTCGGGATGGTTGGTCGCGACCGACTGCGCGATGTTCTGCAGCAGCACGGTCTTGCCGGTACGGGGCGGCGCCACGATGATGGCGCGCTGGCCTTTGCCGATCGGCGCCACCAAATCCATGATCCGGGCGCTCTTGTCCTTGACCGTCGGGTCCGGGAGCTCGAGACGCAGGCGCTCGTCGGGATAGAGCGGGGTGAGGTTGTCGAAGTTCACCTTGTGGCGAACGTTCTCGGGATCTGCGAAATTGATGGTCGAGACCTTGAGCAGCGCGAAATAGCGCTCGCCGTCCTTGGGGGAGCGGATCTGGCCCTCGACGGTGTCGCCGGTCCTGAGCGAAAAGCGCCGGATCTGGCTGGGCGAGACATAGATATCGTCCGGGCCCGGCAGGTAGTTGGCGTCGGGGGAGCGGAGGAAGCCGAAGCCGTCGGGCAGCACTTCCACCACGCCTTCGCCGGTGATGTCGACCTCGCGCGCCGCCAGCTCCTTGAGGATGGCGAACATCAGCTCCTGCTTGCGCATCGTCGAGGCGTTCTCGACTTCATACTGCTCGGCGAAGGTGAGGAGTTCAGCCGGAGACTTTGCCTTGAGCTCGCTGAGCTTCAGATTTTCCATGCGGTGGACGACCCTTTGGGGACTATGGCGATGTGAGGACAGAAATTTTGGGGGAGGGGCGGCACCGCTTTGCGCCGGGGAGGCGCGAGCTGTTTGTGGTGCAACGGCACTGAGATAGCCCGAAGCGGCGTCGCATTCAAGGGGAGGGGTGAGCGGCGGATAGATTCACGTGAAACGCGGATGGGCGGGCGGCGCCGCCGCCCCTCAGAACGGTTTCACGATCACCATGATGACGATGACGATGACGAGGATGAACGGCAGTTCGTTGATGATCCGAAAGAAGCCCTGCGGGCGCTCGTTCCGGTCGGCGGCGAAATTGCGGACCTGGCGGCCGTAAAAGAAGTGGATGGCGGTGAGGAGGATCACCGCGACCGCCTTGACCCAGGGCCAGCCCGAGCTCCAGTCGACGAGGCCCGAGAACACCATGATCAGCCCGAACAGCCAGGTGGCGCCCATCGCCGGGCCGATGATGCCGCGGTAGAGCCGGCGCTCCATCACCTTGAACGTCTCGGACTTGTCCGAGCCGGGCTCGGCGGCGGCGTGATAGACGAAGAGCCGCGGCAGATACATCATCCCGGCGATCCAGGCGATCACCGAGATCACGTGCAGCGCCTTGATCCAGGTTGCGGCGATCGTCCCCCAATCCATCAGCGTCCCCCTCTGACCAGCGCCACCAGCCGTTCGACGTGAGCGATTGGCGTTTCGGGCAGAATGCCGTGTCCGAGATTGAAGATATGCGGCCGGCCGCTGAACGCGGCAATGATCTCCTCGGCCCGCGCCTCCATCTGCGGCCCGCCGGCCAGCAGCCGGATCGGATCGAGATTGCCCTGCACCGTCAGCCCGGGCGGCAGGCCGGAATTGGCGATATCGACCGGCAAGCTGTAGTCGAGCCCGAGAGCGTTGACGCCGACGGCTTCCACATAGGCGGGAATCATCGCCGCCGCGCCGCGGGGAAAACCGATCACCGGCGCGTCCGCGATCTGGGCCCGAAGGCCGGCGACGATCCGGCGGTTGGGCTCGATGACGTAGGCGGCGAACTGGTGCTCGTCGAGGTTGAAGGCCCAGCTCTCGAACAGCTGGACGACGTCGGCGCCGGCGCGAAACTGCGCGCTCAGGTACGCAATCGATGCCTCGACCAGGATGTCGAGCAGCCGGGCGAAGGCCTCGGGATGGGTCAAAGCAAAGGTACGGGCGGCGGCCTGGTCGGGGGAGCCGTGGCCGGCGATCATGTAGGTGGCGACCGTCCAGGGGGAGCCGCAAAAGCCGATCAGGGTCTTTTCCGGCGCCAGTTCGCGCTTCACCCGCTCGAGCGTCTCCAACACCGGAGCGAGATGATGAATCACGTTATCCGGCCTTAGCTTCCCCAGCCCTTCCGGTGTGATCGGCTCGAGCCGTGGGCCTTCCCCAACCTCGAACCGAACGGTCTGGCCCAGGGCGTCGGGAATGACGAGGATGTCGGAAAACAGGATCGCCGCGTCCAGCTCGAAGCGGCGGAGCGGCTGCAGCGTCACTTCGGCGGCGAGCGCCGGGCTGTAGCAGAGATCGAGGAAGCTGCCGGCCTTCTGCCGCACCTCGCGATACTCCGGCAGATAGCGCCCGGCCTGCCGCATGATCCAGATCGGCGGGCGGGCCTGGCGGGTGCCGCGGACGGTTTCGAGAAGCGGCTGCACCGGGCTCACAGTCGGGCCCATAGAAGAAAATCTAGATTCTTTATCATCAGTATCATGGCGGTGTTTTGCACGTATTCACCCGCCGCGAACAGCCGGGGCCTCCAGATCGCTGCGGACCAAGAGTCGCATCCGCAAGTTGGGGACAGCGCGGCCGGGACAAGAGGGAAGAACCCCGGAGTCGGCGGCGTTAACGAAGCATTAACCATTGC
>JBKJTB010000148.1:0-10625 GCA_046594305.1 Devosia sp.
ATCGGCCACAATGGCGGCGAAGGGTTCGCGGTCCCGGTCCTGCCACGGCCGCAAAATCAGCCGGTCAGACTCAAGGCTCACCGCACGATTTCCTCATCGTCATAACCCTGCAAGTAGAGCAGGGCGGTGAGGTCGCCGTGGTCGATGCGGACCTGCGCCTCGGCGGCGACGACGGGTTTCGCGTGCAGCGCCACGCCTAGGCCGGCGGCGCGGATCATGTCGAGATCGTTGGCCCCGTCGCCGACGGCGAGCGTCGCGGCGAGCGGAATGTCGTGAAAGGCGGCGAGCGTCATCAGGCGGCTGAGCTTGGCTTCGCGGCCGAGGATGGGGGCGCGGACGGTGCCGTCGAGGACGTCGCCGTCGAGCTCGAGGATGTTGGCCATTGCCTCATCAAAGCCGATGCGCTTGCCGATGTAGTCGGCAAAATAGGTGAAACCGCCCGAGACCAGCGAGGTGAAGGCGCCGTGGGTCTTCATGGTCTGGACGAGGGCGCGGCCGCCGGGGGCCAAGGTGATGCGCTCGCGCCGGACCTCCTCCATCTGCGAAACCGGGAGTCCTTTCAGCAGCTTCACGCGCGTTCTTAAGGCGGAGTCGAAGTCCAGTTCGCCGTTCATGGCGCGCGCGGTGATGGCCGCGACCTCGGACTTGATGCCGATGGCGTCGGCCAGTTCGTCGATGCACTCCTGCTCGATCATGGTCGAGTCCATGTCGGCGATTAGTAGCTTCTTCCTGCGGTTGGCGAGGGGCACGAGCGCGACGTCGACGGGCCTGCCGGCGACGATTGCGCGCGCTGCGGCAACGGGTTCGGCATGTTTCGGCTTGATTATGTCGCATGCTACGCGCTGATGCAGCCAGTCGATCTCGCCGCCGATCTCAGCATGGACGCGCGCGATGAGCGCGGGGTCCAGCGCCGGATCGGCTGGATTGGCGATAAGGCAAAGGACCGACAAAGGCGTTCTCGTGGCTCAAAAAAGAGCGGTTCTGATAGCGGGTCCCACTGCCAGCGGCAAGTCGGCCCTGGCGCTCACGCGGGCGCGGGAGTTGGGCGGCAGCATCGTCAACACCGACGCATTGCAGGTCTATGACGGATTGCGGCTGATCACGGCGCGGCCGGGGGCCGACGATCTCGCGGCCGTGCGGCATGAGCTTTATGGGTTCGTCGACCCGGGCGTGCGGTTTTCGACTGGCGACTGGGTGCGGGCGGCGCAGCGGATCATCGCTGAGGCCGGCGACACGCCGCTGATCTTTACGGGCGGGACCGGGCTCTATTTCGAGAGTCTGATCAAGGGTTTCGCGGAGGTTCCTGAGATCCCGTCGAGCGCCTTTGCCTGGGCGGAGGCGGAGGTGCATGGGCTCGACCGCGAGGCCCGCACGAAGCTGATCGCGGCGCGCGACCCGGCGATGACGGGACGGCTCAAGGGCAACGATCCGCAGCGGGTCATCCGCGCGCTCGCGGTGCTGAAGACAACCGGGCGATCGCTGGCGACGTATCAGGATGAAAAGCAGCAGCCGCTGCTCAAGGGCTGGACGCTCGAGCCGCTCGTTCTGAACCCCGAGCGCGACGTCCTACGCGAAAGGATCGCGACGCGGTTCGTGGCGATGCTGGAGCAGGGGGCGGTGGAAGAGGTTGAAGCCTTCCTCGCACGAGGGCTCGATCCGTCATTGCCGGCGATGAAGGCGATCGGTGTGCGCGAGATCGGCGACTGGCTCGCCGGGACTCTTTCGCGCGAGGAGATGATCGAGCGCGTGGTCACCGCGACACGGCAGTACGCCAAACGACAGCGGACATGGTTCCGGGGCCGGATGGTGGACTGGATTTGGATTGAGTCATAGCTCATTCGAGATGAGCGTGCGGGAAGCCCCCACCCACCGGCTTCGCCGGTCCCCCCTCCCCGATGGGAGGGATGGGCTCCACTCAAAACGGAATAATCTGGCGTATCCCTCCCATCGGGGAGGGGGGACCACGCGCAGCGTGGTGGGTGGGGGCTGGACGTGGTCGAGGCTAAGCCGGAACTCTGTCGGTGAGGCCCAGTCGCTCGCGCATCGCCCAGCGGATGGTAAGCACGAGGCCCACGGCGCCGAGGCCTGCCATCAGGCCGAACCAGACGCCGACGCCGCGCAACGGCGTATGCATGCCCAGATACCAGGCGACGGGGAAGCCGACGGCCCAATAGCCGAGGAGCGCGATGATCAGCGGCACGTTGGTGTCGCTCATGCCGCGGAGGGCCGCGCCCATGGTCACCTGCGTGCCGTCGAAGAGCTGGAACAGGCCGGCGACGATGAGGAAGCTGGCGGCGAGCGCCAGCGGCGCCTGGTTCTCGGCAATGCCGGAATTGAGGAACAGGCCGACGATCTGGTGCGGGAAGGCGAAGAACAGGATGGCGGTCAGCGACATGAAGCCGAGGGTGAGGACGAACGCCGCCCAGCCGGCCTTGCGGATGCCGTCCTTGTTCTTTTCGCCGAGCGCAATGCCGACGCGCACGGTCGCTGCCTGGCTGAGACCGAGCGGCACCATGAAGGCGAGGGAGGCGATGGTGAGGGCGACCGAGTGCGCCGCGAGTTCGGCCTTGCCGAGGAAGCCCTGCAGCAGCGAGGCGCTGGTGAAGAGGGCAACTTCGGCCAGCAGCATCAGGCCGATGGGTGCGCCGATCTTCAGCAGCTCCCACAGGCGGTGCCAGTCGATCTCGAAGAAATTGTGCCAGATGTGATAGCGCCGGAAGCGGCGATGCGTCTGGACGTAGCCGATGCAGATCACCAGCATGGCAAAATTGACGATCGAGGTGGCGAGGCCCGAGCCCATGATCCCGAGCGCCGGAAACCCCCAATGGCCGAAGACCAGAACGTAATTGGCGAGGAGGTTCACCGCGACGCCGGAGACGTTGATGAGCAGCACCGCGCGGGTCGCGCCATGTGCATTGAGGAACGACGCCAGCGCGACGAACATGAACTGCGGCAGCAGCGACCAGATCGCGGCGTGGATGAAGATCTCGGCAAGCGCGATGAGTTCTGGGTCCTGACCCATCCAGCGATAGATCGAGCCGATGTTCCAGGCGATCGGGAACAGCAGCACAAACAGCGCGAGGGCGAGCCAGATGCCCGAACGGACGGTCCGCCGGACCGTGCGGAAATCGCGCGCGCCGATTGCCTGTGCCGCCATGGGCGCGACCGCGCCGACGACGCCGATGCCGAACAGCAGCGTGCAGACGAACAGCGCATTGGCGAGCGCGCCGGCGGCGACGAACTGCGCACCGAGCCAGCCGAGGACGATGACGTCGGTGGTGAACAGCGCGCTGCGCGCGAGCTGGGCGATGATCAGCGGCCAGGCGAGCATGAACAGGGCGCGGAACTCCGCTCCCCAGCTCAGCGACGACAATGGCGCACCAGCGCTGGAGGCCAGCGCCGGCTGATACTCGTTCATGATGGTTAGTCCACTCGCTAGGGCGCGGGTTTAGCCGACCGAGCGCGGTTTGCCTAGAGTTCGGCCAAAGTGCCGATGAACCGCACGTCGCCGCGCTTGTTCGACTCGTAGACGAAATCGCGCAGAGGCCCGGAGTTCTCGGTGTAGGCCGAGATGTCGCCCACGATCACCACGCGAAAACTGTAGTTCGTGCACTTCTGCAGGACGGCGCCGGCGAGGCCGGTGCTGAGTTTGAAGAAATCGGGCGCGAGGCGGCTGACGGGGATGACGAGGCGATTGGCCTCGGCTTCCCAGCCCGCGCTGATGAAGTCGTTTGTGTCGCCCTCGCGCGCGAGGATCGGGCCATCAGTGTCAAAAATCAGATCGGTCATGATGCGGCGCCAATAGCGCCGGGCGAGGATCGCCGCAACCCTTTCGCGTGCAAGGCCGTTCTACCAAGCGGCCCTGCGAGGGCCGAGCGTCATAAGGAGAGGCCGATGGCCACCCTCGTCAGTATTCTCATCACCTTCCTCGTCGTCGTGCTGATCCTGTGGCTGGTGCAGCGGCTGCCGATCGAGGCGCGGATCAAGCAGATCCTACAGATCGTGGTGATCGTCATCGGGATCGTGTCGCTGCTGAAATATCTGGCGATCTTCTAGGCGTCGACCACGACGTAGTCGTCCTCGACACGGACCTCCAAAGTCTCGGCCTTGTAGGGGCCCTCGACGATGTCGCTGCCGGGTTCCACGCGAACCGGCAGCGGCCGCGCTTTGGCGCGGACAGCGCGGCAGAACGACTGGCCGGTGCGGATATCGAACTCCCAGCCATGCCACGGGCAGCGGATGATCTCGCCTTGCCGCGTGTAGCTGTAGTCGCCGGGGACCTCTGATTGCAGCAGTCCGGTCAGCACGCCCTGCACCAGGCTGCCGCCATTGTGCGGGCATTTGTTGTAGAGGCCGAAATACTCGCCCTTCACGTTGAAGACGACCACGGCGCGATCGTTGATGCTGATCAGCCGGCGGGTGCCAGGCGGGAAATCGGCGGCGGCGGCAACGACGTGGCGGGCCATCAGCGGTTTCCGTAGACGCCCTGCGCGTTGCCGGTGAAGAAGGCGTGCTTCTCGGCGTCGGTCGCGGGGAAGAGGATGACGCGCGCGGGATCATCGAAATCCCAGTGCGGATAGTCCGATGAGAACATGATTCTATCCCAGCCGAGCCAGGCGAAGATGTCGGCGAGGTAGCGGCGGTTCTCGGGTTCATCCATCGGCTGGCTGGTCCACCAGACGTTGCGGCGGATGTACTCGCTGGGCGAGAGTTTGAGGTGCGGGACCTCGGATTTCAGCGTCTTCCAGTGCTTGTCGAGGCGCCCCATCAGCGACGGCGCCCAGGTGAAGCCGGATTCGACGAGGACCACCTTGAGGTCGGGCCAGCGCTCGAACACGCCTTCGATGACGAGGCTGGTGAGGCCGGCCTGACTGGTCTGGGCATGGCCGATCATTTCTTCCATGTAGAAGCTCGGCCAGCCGGCGCTGCTGACGGGCCAGCCGGAATTGCCGAAGGCATGGATACCGACAGGCAGGCCGGTTTCGGCGGCGGCCGCGTAGATCGGCCAGTAGCGGCGATTGCCGGGGAGGAACGACGTTCTGGAGAGCAGCAGCACCTGGGCGAACCGGTTGTCGCCGGCCCAGTGGCGGATCTCGGCGGCGGACGCTTCCGGGTCTTCGTAGGGGACGACGATCGAGGCGCGCAAGCGTGGCTCGGCGGCGACCCACACTTCCTCCTGCCAGTGGTTGATGGCGCGGCAGAGAGCGATGCTGTGATCGAGATTGCGCACGCCCTGCGAGGCGACGAGCGGATTGAGGATGCCCCAGCCGATGTTGTGCGCGTCGAGCAGTTGTTCGCGCAGGAACGACACGCTCGAGCCTTGCACGCCACCCTCCGGCGGATAGGCGTCGCGGCGGCCGGCGTTGGGCTGGCTCTTGTGGTAGGACGAGCCGGTGACGAGGGGTGTCTGGCGCAGCGAGCCGTAAGTGCGCTGGTGCTCGATCCACTGCTTGGGCAGCCACGGTTCAAGGTCGGCGGGCGAGCGCAGATAGGGGTGGATGTCGCAATCCCAGATGCCTGGTGGCGCGTTCATAAGACGGCCCCGAGACGGGAGTAGGTGGCAAGCGGCGCGTCGCTGGCGATGATGCTGCGGAGCGCCGGGTCGAACACTGACGGGAAAGGGTCGTCGCCCTCGAACTGGTTGTGCGGGTAGTCGGTCGAAAACAGGATCAGCTGGTCGGAGCCGAGATGGTCGATGACGCGGCGCAGCTGGTCGGTGTCGGGCGCATCGACGGGCGTCAGCGAAAAGCGAACCTGGTCGCGGACGACTTCTTCGGGCGAGCGGTCGGTCCACGGCACTTCGAAGCGCAGCCCGCCCCAGTATTTGGCGATGCGCCAGAGCAGGGCCGGGACCCAGGTCCAGCCGGACTCCAGCATCACCACCTTGAGGGTCGGGTAGCGGTTGAAGACGCCTTCGCAGAAGAGGCTCGTCAGCTGGTACTGGAAGCTTTGGGCGTTGGCGACGTAGTCCTCGAGATAGTAGCTCGGCCAGCCGAGCGCCGTAGGCGCATTGCGGAAATCCTGGCCGGCATGGATGCCGAGCGCGAGACCGTGGCGGACGCAGGCTTCGTAGATCGGCCAGTAATTCCGGCGGCCGAGCGGGCGCGCCGTACCCGCCATCACCAGCACCTGCACGAAGCGTGCGTCGGCGGCGCAGCGGTCGATCTCGGCGACGGCCATCTCGACGTTCTCGAGGCCGATGACGATCGAGGCACGGAAGCGCGGGTCGCGGTCGAGGAATTCGCCGCGCGTCCAGTCGTTGAGCGCAGAGGCGTAGGCCTGCGCCAGGTCGTCGGAGAAGAACGACTGCACCGGGAACAGCGGATTGAGAATGCCGATGTCGCTGCCGAAGGGTTCGAGGCACTGGCTGGCAACGAGGGCAGGCGTCGTGCCGGGGCGGCCCTTGGCGGGGCGCCTGTCGGGGCGCGCGGCGAGGGGCGTCGTGTCCGGATAGTTGGTCGAGTGCAAATCCTCGATCCCCCGCATGGCGCTCATGTCGCGCCAATGCTCGGGCATGTAAGGAAAGAGCGCGGCCGTATTGGGCGTGCCGGGGTGGATGTCGCAATCGATCTGCATGGGGAGAGGTTGGACCGGGTTGGCGCCGCTGTCCAGCGTCAGCGCGGCAGGCCCAGCAGCAGGCGGTCGGCGCCGCCGCGGCTGGCGACGAAGACGTCGTCGATGCCATCGCCGTTGAAGTCGGCGACCTCAAGGTCGAAGGCATTGGCGGTGGTGATGATCGGCATCGCCCCCTTGCCACCGCCGTGGTCGAAGGTGCCCGAGCCGTCGTTCATAAGAGCCATGATCTGCATGTCGGGAACCGTGGTGCGGCTGAGATCGAAGCTGCCGCGGAGCAGGTCGAGATCGCCGTCGCCGTCGAAGTCGATGAAGGCGGCTGACATTGTCACCTCGCTGTCCCGGGGGAGTTGCGCAGCCGTGACATCGATGAAGTTGCCGCGCCCGTCGTTGAGCAGCAGGCGGTCCTGCAGGTCGCGCCCGGGCACGAAGATTTCGACATTGGCGAGGTAGATGTCGAGGTCGCCGTCATTGTCGACGTCCGCGAGATCGGCATCGCGGGTTTCTTCGGGCATGGCGCGCATCGGGAGCCACTCGGCCGTGAAATGACCGGCGCCGTCATTGAGATAGAGCGCGTTGCCGTTTTCGTTGCCGAACAGCAGGTCGACGTGGCCGTCGCCGTTGACGTCGCCGGCGGCGATGTCCTGCGTCGTGTCGGTGTTCGCCGGGAGGCGGTCGCTCTCGTCGGCGAAGTTGCCGGCGCCGTCGTTGATCAGGATGAAATCGGGGCCGGCGTTGCCGACGACGAGATCGGGGTCGCCGTCGCCATCGACGTCCGCCGCGACGACCGCGTTGGCGGTGCCGCGGGAGGGGAGGCGGCTGGTCACGTCGTAGAAAGTGCCGTCGCGGTTGTCGAAGTAGGCCGCGACCTGGTCGTCCTCGCCGTAGAAGACGAGATCGGGATCGCCGTCGGAATCGTAGTCGGCGACAGCGACGTCCTCGTGGTCGCCGGCGACGTGCGGCGGGAGATACTGGGACGCATCGGTGAAGCGGCCGCTGCCGTCATTGAGCAGCAGCCGGTTTGAGCCGAACTCGACGGCCACCACGAGATCGAGGTCGCCGTCCGCGTCGGCATCGAACGCGGACGCGGCCATCGAATGGACCTCGGGGTCTTTTGCGGGCAGCGCCTCGTCGGTCACGTCGAGGAAATGCGTGCCGATGCGTTCGGGCGCGCAGAGAAAGGCGAGGGACATCAGGGTGCAAAGTGTCGCGACCAAGCGGTTGGCCTCCTCCGACCTATCCTAGCCCCGGAAACGTGGCCGATAAGCGGCTTGACACATTCCAGTGGCCGGGAATATCGTCCGCCCGAATTTGAACCGGAGCACATCTCGTGCGGAACATTCTCGTAGTATGGGGGCGCATCGGTCACGTGGGGTAAGATCCCTGCGAAAGCTGGTGCGCGCAAACAGGTCCCAAACGGGGCCTTTTTTATTGCCTGAAATCCTGAAGACGAACTGGCCGCCGAGCGGCGAATGAGGAGAGACTGATATGCCCCAGCAAATGACGGGCGCGGAGATGGTGATCCAGGCCCTGGTCGATCAGGGGGTCACGGACATCTTCGGCTATCCGGGCGGCGCCGTGCTGCCGATCTACGACGCGATGCATCAGCAGGACAAGGTGCGGCACGTCCTCGTGCGGCACGAGCAGGGCGCCTCGCACATGGCCGAGGGCTATGCCCGCTCGACCGGGCGGGTCGGCGTGATCCTCGTGACCTCGGGGCCGGGGGCGACCAACGTCATCACCGGGCTTGCCGACGCGCTGATGGATTCGGTGCCGGTGGTGTGCATCACGGGGCAGGTGCCGACGCCGTTGATCGGCTCGGACGCGTTCCAGGAGGGCGACACGGTCGGCCTGACGCGGAGCTGCACCAAGCACAACTACCTCGTGAAGTCGGTCAGCGATTTGCCGCGCGTCCTGCATGAGGCGTTCTACATCGCCAATAGCGGGCGGCCGGGGCCGGTGCTGGTCGACATCCCCAAGGACGTGCAGTTCGCGATGGGCACCTATTATGGTCCCACCGAGATCGAGACCACGCGGCACAAGAGCTACCATCCGCAAGTCGAGGGCGATGTGCGGCTGATCGAGGCCGCAGTCGACATGATGCTGCGCGCCGAACGGCCGATCTTTTACACGGGCGGCGGCATCGTGAACTCCGGACCGGAGGCGAGCCAGTCCTTGCGTGAACTGGCCGAACTCTCGGGCTTCCCGGTGACCTCGACGCTGATGGGGCTGGGCACCATGCCCGGTTCATCGCCGCAGTGGCTGGGCATGGTCGGCATGCATGGCAGCTACGAATCCAACATGGCGATGCACGACTGCGATCTGATGATCAACATCGGGGCGCGGTTCGACGATCGCATCACCGGGCGGCTCGACAAATTCTCGCCGGGCAGCCGCAAGATCCACGTCGATATCGATCCGAGCTCGATCAACAAGAACGTCATGATCGATCTGCCGGTCATCGGCGATTGCGGGCATGTGCTGAAGGAAATGGTGCGCATCTGGCGCAGCAAGACCAACCAGCCGCGCACCGAGGCGCTGGCGCCGTGGTGGAAGCAGATCGAGGAGTGGCGGGGCAAGCATTCGTTCGGGTTCAAGAACTCGACGACGATCATCAAGCCGCAGCACGCCGTCAAGCGGCTCTATGAGGGCACCAAGGGCCGGGACGTCTATGTGACGACGGAGGTGGGCCAGCACCAGATGTGGGCGGCGCAGCATTTCCCGTTCGAGATGCCCAACCGCTGGATGACCTCGGGCGGCTTCGGCACGATGGGTTATGGCCTGCCGGCGGCGATCGGCGTGCAGGTGGCGCATCCGGACGCGCTGGTCATCGATATCGCCGGCGAGGGCAGCGTGCAGATGACGATGCAGGAGATGTCGACGGCAGTGCAGTACGATTTGCCGATCAAGATCTTCATCCTCAACAATGAGCGGCTCGGGATGATCCGGCAGTGGCAGGACCTGCTGCATGGCGGGCGCTATGCGCATTCCTATGCCGAGAGCCTGCCCGACTTCGTCAAGCTCGCCGAAGCCTATGGCGGGCACGGCATTCGCTGCGACGATCCGAGCAAGCTCGACGACGCCATCGCCGAGATGATCGACGTCAAGAAGCCGGTTCTATTCGACTGCCTGGTCGAGCGGGACGAGAACTGCCTGCCCATGATCCCATCGGGCAAGCCGCACAACGAGATGATCCTGCCCGATTTTGTGGGCGACGTCGGTGATGTTATCGACGCCAAGGGACGGGAGATGGTCTGATGAACGCCCATTTGATGCAGCCGACGGGATCGGCATATTTTCTGGCACCGGAGACGCAGACGGTCGAGCGGCACACGCTGAGCGTCCTGGTCGACAACGAGCCGGGCATCCTCGCCCGGATCGTCGGGCTGTTCGCGGCGCGCGGCTTCAACATCGACTCGCTGACGGTCTCGGAGACCGAGCACGACAAGGGGCTGAGCCGGATCACCGTGGTCACCGTCGCGACGCCAAAAGTGCTTACGCAGATCAAGCTGCAGCTCGAGCGGCTGATCCCGGTGCACAAGGTCCACGACCTCACGGCCGAGGGCAAGGCGCTGGAGCGCGAACTGGCGCTGGTGAAGGTGGCGAGCACCGGCGAGCCGCGCGCCGAGGCCCTGCGCCTCGCCGACGCCTATCGCGCGCAGATCGTCGACGCCACGACGGAGAGCTTTGTGTTCGAGATCACCGGCAAGCCGAGCAAGATCGACAGCTTTATCTCGATCATGGTGCCGCTCGGGCTGGTGGAAGTCGTGCGGACGGGACTTGCCGCTATTTCGCGTGGCCCCGAAGGCATGTAGCCTTCGGGCATGCTCGTTGCCGGCGCGCTTGCACTGCTGATCTTTGTGGTGGCGGCCATCGGGTCGCTGCTGGCGCTCGATCTGGGGCGGACCGAGCATGGGCATTGGCTCGACGCGCTGAAGAGCTGGCAGCAGCTGATCGGCGCGGTGCTCGGCTGCCTCGGCGCGGCGGGCGTGCTGGTGCTGTCGACCGCGATCCAGCAGGATTCGGGGCAGCGGGAATCGGTACGGGCGGCG